>NZ_JBKIWN010000001.1:297126-536656 GCF_058146165.1 Streptomyces sp. AM25
CGTCGGCGGCCCCCACACCCATGCCCCGCGATCAGCCGCGGTACTCCATGGCCATGACCCCCCAGCTGAAGCCCAGGGCACTGGTGGCGTGCAGAACCAGGTCGCCGTGCTTGAGGCTGTCGCGGTTGATCAGGTCCCGCATCGCGATGAGGGTGTCCGCGTTGCCCAGGTGGCCCTGCCGGTCGTACAGGAACACGCTCTTGCTCGCGGGCAGGCCCAGCTGCCGCAACAGGCCTTCGTGGATGTGCCGGTTGCCGTGGGTGACCAGCATGTGGTCGACATCGGTGATCTTCCTGTCGAGCGCGTCGAGTACGTCGGCGGTGAGCTCGCCGAAGTGCTGCATGTAGGCATCGCCGAGACCGTCGCGGTAGCCATGGCGCCGCACGACCACCTTGTCGCCCTCGTGGACTCCGGTGTAGTAGTCGCACCAACTCGGTTCGGTGACCATGCGCGAGCCGAGCACCTCGGCCAGCGGGGCGGACGCCGACAGGAGGATCGCTCCGCCCGCGTCCCCGTTGTTGAACAGCTCCTTGGCCGCGGGTTCGCCGTAGTCCAGCAGCGTGCTGGTCCGGTCGCCGATCAGGACGAGCGCGTACGCGTCGTGGCTCGACGCGATCGTGGCACAGGCGTACTGCACCGCGGCCGTCACGGCGTTGCAGTAGTTCGCCAGCTCGAAGCAGAACGCGCCCTCGATCCCGAGTTCACGGGCCACCCGGGCCGCCGGTGACCAGAACGGGGTCTCCCAATGGCCCGAGCCGGCGTAGATCACCGTGCGGATGGCGGACGGCGGGGCACCGGTTCGTCCCAGCACCGTCCGGGCGGCGCGCAGGGCCAGTTCCCACTCCCGCTCGCCCGCTGCGAGCACCGGAATGCTGTCGCACGTGGTGACGGCGCGGATGTCCTCCTCCGACAGGCCGGACTTCGCGGCCATCTCCTTGACGGTGATCCGGGCCGACGGCAACACGATGTCGAAATCGACGATCCCCGCCATTGCCCACCTCTCCCTCTGTGTACGTGGTCTTCTCCTGGGCGCGGCGCGGTGGCCTGCTAGGAGAAGAGCAGTGGCTTCCCGGTGTAGTAGTCGACGACCGCTTCGCTCATGCTCATGCGGGACGGAGGGTGGAAGACGACGGCCTGCGCGGCGGAAGCCAGGTAGGCGATCTTCGGCGAGGTGATGAAGGCCATCCCGCCCAGCATCTCCACCGCCTGGGCGACGGCCCTGGTGACGATGGGCTGCGCCGAGAAGCGGATGAACAGGGAGGCCGCCGCGCAGTCGTTGCCGAGGTCGTCGTCCATGATCCTGCGGGCGACGCCCTCCACCAGAGACGCCGCGGATTCGATGAGGAGGCACAGCCCGGCGCGTTCTTCGGCCGATCCTCGCTTATTGCGCAGGACGAGATCGACAAGCGCGCTGGCCACCCCGGTGTACGTGGCGGCGACGATCATCTGGAACCAGATCACACCGGCTTCGTTGAGCGCGTCCAGCTTCTCGGAGGCATTGGCCGGCGCACGCAGAATGTGCTCCTCTTCAGCGAACACGTCGGTGAGGCGCACCTCGTGGCTCTCGGCGGCGACCAGCGGAAACGTCGACCAGAAGTCGTGGACGGAGATGCCCGGCGTATCGGCGGGGAGTACCAGCAGACCCATCGCGGTCTCGCCGTCGTGCCCGCGCAACGCGACGCTCGCGGTGAGGAGGTCCATCGAACGCGAAAGGCTGCAGGGCTTCTTGGAGCCGCTGACGAGGTAGCCGCCGGTCGTCTCACGGGCCTCGACGGTCGGGCTGAGGATGCCGTGCCCGGAACGCCCTTCCGCGTAGCCCGACGCGATGAGCGACCGGTTCTTCGCGACCACGTCGAGCACGGAGGTGCGGAGGGAGGCCCCGCTCTCGCAGAGCGGGGCCACGGAGAAGAGCATGCCGACCGAGAAGTGGTGCATGGCGGTCGCCACCGCCATGGACGGCGCGAGCGACGCCAGCGCGCGGATCGCCCTGACCGCTTCGAGCGCGGAGGCTCCGATCCCCCCGTGATCACGGGGGACGAGGAGATTGGTGCCGTTGCATTCCCGGAAGAGCGCGATGGCGGGGCTCTCCCGGGACTCCAACCGGTCGAACGGCACGCCGGACAGACGGCCGACCAGTCCGGGCAGGAGCTCTTCACAGGTGTCGTAGTCGCGTTGCAGGAATCTCACGCTCTCTCGTCCCTACTGCTAAACGGGCTTGCCGAAGTCCGGTGCGGTACCACGCCCCGTAGGGGCGCGGGGCTGCATTCGATATGCGGCTCCGCCGCGTGGGCGCGACCGGCCACGGACGGCCCGCGGCCGTCGAACTGCACTTCCAGCGGAGCGCTTGGGGCCGAGGCTGCCTCGTGCCGGGCGGCGGCTCAGTTGTCGACGAGCCGCATCAGGAAGGGCGGGTACCGATCGCCGTGGACGGCCGCGGAGGGCACCGCGGCCGCCACGGCCTGCTGCTCGTCGGGGCTCAGTTCGACGAGCGCAGCTCCCAGGTTCTCCTCCAGGTGGTCGCGGCGGGCAGTGCCCGGGATGGGCACGACGTCGTCGCCCTGCTGGTGGAGCCAGGCCAGGGCGAGCTGGGCGACCGTCAGGTCACGGCTCGCGGCCAGGGGCCTCAGGGCCTCCAGGACAGCCTGGTTGCGTGCGAGGTTGGCTGCGCTGAAGCGCGGCAGCCCGTGTCGGAAGTCCTGCGCAGGGCCGAGGTCGACGGCCGAGCCGATCCGCCCGGCCAGGAAGCCCCTTCCCAGCGGGGACGACGCGATGATGCCGATGCCCAACTCCCGGCAGACCGGCACCACTTCCGCCTCGATGCCCCGGCTCCACAGCGACCACTCGCTCTGGACCGCAGTGACGGGGTGCACGGCGTGGGCGCGCCGGATGGTGTCGGCGGAAACCTCCGACAGGCACAGATGGCGCACCTTGCCCTCGGCGACGAGTTCCGCCAGGGCGCCGAACGCCTCCTCGATCCGTTCGCCGGGAGCCGCCCAGTGCTTCACATAGAAGTCGAGGTGATCGACGCCGAGGCGGCGCAGCGAATCGTGGCAGCGCTGCCGGATGTAGGCCCGGTCACCCCGTACGCCCAGAAACTCCCCGTCCCGGTCGCGTTCCAGGCCGACCTTCGTGGAGATCAGCACGCGGTCACGCCGACCCGCGACGGCCTTGCCGAGCAGGCGCTCCCCTTCGCCCAGCCCCTGGACGTCCGCCGTGTCCAGCAGTGTGACGCCCCGGTCGATCGCCCGGTGCACGGTGGCACGGGCCTCTGCGGGGTCGGCGAGTGCGTAGAACGACGTCATGCTCAGACAGCCCAATCCCTGGGCGGGGAGGCCCAGTTCACCGAGTTTGCGTGTCGGCAGCGGTGTGCCGTCGTTCTCCTTCATGCGGCTGCCCCTCACCAGGTGTCGAGGTGGAGCACCTGCTCCAGCGGCTGGCGCGCGGCGGGCTTGAACCGCGTACCGAGCGAGTACGCCGTCGGGATCAGCGCCGCCTGGACGACACCGTCCGGCAGGCCGAGGAGTCCTGCGATCTCCTTCTCGTACATCAGGTGCAAGGTGGTCCAGGCGGTGCCCAGCCGACGCGCCCGGGCGGCGAGCATGTAGCTCCACGCGGCCTGGATGATCGACCCCCACTTGCCCGCCTCGTTGTACTCGGGAGCCTCGTTCGCGTCGAGACAGGGGATCACGAGTACGGGCACCTCACCCAAGTGGTCGCCCAAGTAGGCGACGCTGTCGCCCACGCGCTGCTGCACGGCGTGGCGTACCGGGTCCTCGGGAAACAGCGATCCGCAGGTCCCTTCCGACGACAGATACGTCTGGACCGCACGCTGGTAGTAGCGGCCGATATCGGCCCGCTGTGCCTCGTCCGTCACGACCATCCAGTGCCAGGTCTGCCGGTTGCTTCCCGAGGGGGCCTGCAAGGCGATCCGGATGCATTCCTTGACCAGTTCCAGCGGCACCGGCCGCGCCAGGTCGAGCCGTTTGCGCACGGAGCGGGTGGTGGTGAGGAGTTGGTCCGGGGTGAGGTCCAAGAGCGCCATGAGGTTCCTTCGATCTGCGGGCGGTGGATACGACGGCGTCGGCCGCGTGGAGTCTCGGCCGCTTCAGAGGCCGGCCGCTTCGGGCTTCACCCCTGGGACCGGACCCGGCCGTCGGGCTCGACGCGGGCGAGGACCGAGTACAGTCCGTCGGCCAGTTCGTCCGCCGCTGTGCGGTCCAGCACCAGAGGGGGGTTGATCAGGAGGGACCGCGGGTTGCCGCGCAGGATGATGCCGGCGTCCTCCCGCAGTGCCTGGGCCACCGGGGCCGTCCCGCTGGGCAGTTGGGTCCGTGCCGTCTTGTCCGCGACGAGTTCGATGCCCATCATCAGGCCGATCTGTCGTACATCGCCCACGACGGGCAGGTCGCGGAGCGCCGCCAGCCGGTCCGCCAGGTAGCCGCCCATCGCCGTCGCGTTGTCGAGCAGTTTCTCCCGCTCGATGAGGTCCAGGTTGGCCAGCGCGACTGCGCAGGCGGTGGGATGCCCGGTGTAGGTGAACCCGATGGGGAAGCCGGTGGAGGCGGTCACTGCGGCCGCGACCTCCTCGGTGACGAGCACCGCACCGTGCGGCACGTACCCGGAGGTGATGCCCTTCGCCGTGACCAGTAGGTCCGGCCGCACCCCGAAGTGTTCGGCGGCGAACCAGTGCCCGGTCCGTCCGTAGGCGGTGACCACCTCGTCGAATATCAGCAGGATGCCGTGGGAGCGCAGCAGTTCGGCGACCCGGGGCCAGTAGTCCGGCGGCGGGACGACCGCTCCCCCGACGCTCATGACCGGCTCACCGATCATCGCCGCGATCCGGTCCGGCCCTATCCGTTCGATGCTCTCCCGCAGCTCGCGCAGGCAGAACTCGGTGACGTCCTCGCCGCCGTACGCGGCGGTCTGATACGGGTCGGGAGCCGTGAGGTGGTGTACGTGCGGAAGTTGGGGGCCGAAGCCCTCGTGGTACACGGGCAGCCCCGAGACGCTTCCGGCTCCGTACGCGATGCCGTGATAGGCCGTCTTGCGCGACAGGATCCACGTCCGCTCGGGCTGTTGCCTCCGGTAGTGGAAGAACCGGGCCATGCGCAGGGCGATCTCGTTGCCCTCCGCTCCCCCGCTGGTGAAGAACACCCGGTCCAGACCGGCGGGTGCGAGATCGGCCAGCCGTACGGCCAGCTCGATGGCCTTGTCGTTGCTCATGGTCTCCCAGAGATGGAAACACTCCAGTGTGCCCATCTGAGCGGCGGCCGCTTGCACGATCTCGCCCCGCCCGTGCCCCACCTGCACCATGCCGAGCACGGCCGTGGCGTCCAGGTACTGGTTTCCCTCACTGTCGCGGACGTAGCACCCACGGCCCTCGACAATGACGGTGCGGTCCGTGCGGCTGCTCGGGAGATTGGGGTGAACGAGCCGGTCGCGGTCGGACCGGACCCACTGGGCCGTCCTGTCCGTACCGGGGGTCGGTACCGCCGAGGATGTGGGCATGGGGCAAGCTCCTTTGCGGATGGCGCGGTTGGCACGGACGGCCCTTCGTCACACCGCTGTCCGCGGCGCGTCGACGCCTGCGGAAGGACGTCCCCATCGGAGGATGCGCGGGTACACGCAGCGACGGTGAACGGCTGCCGCATGACGGGCAGTGTTGCCGCCGGGGGTTGCATCCCACGGGCACGGGACGCGAGCGGAACGTCAAGCGACATGCAAGGCGGGGTAATACGCGGGGGCCTTCACTCCGCTCGCCGGACTCGCCGTCTGCCGCCGGTGATCACGTCCCGATCATGGCTGATTCCGTGCTGTTGTTACCGCGTGACCATGCCCCACGCTGAATCCCTGCGTCGGAGGCCTACCGCTTTCCGCCATAAATCGACGTACTTCGTACATAATTCCCGGCCATTCGGATCTGCGTCAGACAGCGCGAGAAAGGCGGACCGCACGGTGCTGGACAAGTTGACGGCCGAGGACTACGCAAGGCTCGAGCCGCTGTTCGGGCCCTCGTACCCCAACTCGGCCTTCGTGCATGCGGTCCTGCACGAGCGAATACCCGGGCGCGCATGGGCGCGTGTCGAACAGGGCACACCGGTGGCCTGTCTCGTCGCCACGGGCTCCCCGCTCTGCTTCGCGGCGGGATCGCTGGACTTCGAGTTCTTCGAGGAGGCCCGTGCCCTCCTGACGGGGCACAGCCCGGGGCAGGGCCCCGTCCAGCTCGTCCACCCCGACGAGCCGGGACTCGGTGAACTGGCGGAAAAGGCGGGCTTCAGCCCCGCACGACGGATCCAATTCGGCCAGCCGGACGGAGAGTGGCGCCCGCCGATCGTGGAGTGCCCCACCGGGTTCGAGCTGGGGCGCATCGACGCCGAGACCTTCGACAGCCTCGAATCGCCCATGGCCAGAAGCATCTTCGGCCATGGCGCCGACCACGTCGCGCACCACGTGGGCTTCTGCCTGCGCAAGGACGGCCGGGTCGCGGCCGACGCCCACGGGGTGGTCGGCGGGAACCTCATCGAGCTGGGCGTCTTCACCCGGCCGGAACACCGCCGCCGGGGACTCCCCCTGGCCATGGTGGCCGAGGTCAGCCGCTGGGGCGCGGAACGCGGCCTGCGCACCGTCGCCACCTGCTACGAGAGCAAGCAGCCGAGCCTGATCATCGTCGAACGACTCGGCCTGGTCGAGGAGTTCCGCTACCCGGTTGCGGAGCTGGTGTGACCGAGCCGGCCGACACCACCCTGGACGACGGCGCTCCCGGGATCACCCCCGCCAACGTGGCACGGGTGCACGGGCTGATCCGTCCGTACATCCGGCACACCCCGCTGCTGCGGTCGAAGGCGGAGGGCCCCGCCGACCTCTACCTCAAGTGCGAGAACCTCCAGACCACCGACTCCTTCAAGATCCGGGGGGCGTTGAGCGCCCTCCTCGCCTACCGCGCCTTCCGGCCCGACGTGTGGCGGCGCATCGAGGACCACGGCGTGGTGACGTGCAGTTCGGGCAATTTCGCCCAGGGCCTCGCCCACGCCACCGCCGAACTCGACCTCGCCTACTCGGTCGTGGTGCCGGAGACCATCCGCCCGGCCAAGCTGGAGCGGATCACCCGCTTCAACCCCATGGCGCGGATCGTCCGGGCCCCCTACGACGCCTGGCGCCGGACCATGGTCACCTCCGTCTGCGCCGAGCTGCCCGGGTACTTCGTCTCGTCGGAGAGCGACCCCTACTGCTCGCTCGGCGCCGCCACCATGGGGGCCGAGATCCTCGACGACCTCCCGGACGTCGACGCCGTGCTCGTGCCCTACGGCGGCGGGAACCTCGCCTACAGCCTGGCCTCGTTCTTCCGGGCGGCAGGCCGCGACATCCGGGTCTACGCGGTGGAGGTCAGCACGGGCGCTCCCCTGACCGCGTCGCTGCGGGCCGGCCGGCCCACGGACGTGCCGTACGAGGCGTCGTTCGTGGACGGCATCGGCGCCGCCTTCGTCATACCCGCACAATTCCACCGGGTCAAGGACAAGCTGGCCGGCGTCTTCAGCATGACGCCCCAGGAGATCGCCGACGCGCTCGCCGGCCTGGCGTTCACCGACAAGATCGTCTGCGAGGGCGCAGGTGCCGCGGCCTACGCCGCAGCGACGAAGTACGCCACGGCCCACGGCTGGCACCGGCCCTGCGCCGTCGTCAGCGGCGGCGTGATCGACCGCGAAGTGCTGCTGCACACACTCGCCTCGGCCGCCGGCCTCCTGCCCGCCCCGGCGGGACAGCCGTCCTGAACAGCACAAGGAGAGACATGAACACTGCACCCCCCGCCATCGAACCGGTCAGCCCCGCCCTCGGGGCGAAGGTGCTCGGCCTCGACCTGTCGCAGGAGCTCTCGGACGAGGCGTGGCAGACGGTCCGGGACGCCTTCCACGAGCACTGCGTCCTGGTCTTCCCGGGCCAGGACTTCACCGTCGAGCAGCAGAAGAAGTTCGCGGGACGCTTCGGTGACCTGCTCCAGCACACCCATCTGCCGTTCATGACGGTGGAGGGCCACCCCGAGTGCATGGTCCTCCACAACAACGAGCAGAAGCCGCCGGGGCTCAACTACTGGCACACCGACAACAGCGGCTGGGCCGAACCCCCGCTCGGCACCGCCCTCTACGCCAAGGTCACCCCCAGGATCGGGGGCGACACCCTCTACTCCAGCATGTACAAGGCGTTCGACACGCTCTCCCAGCCCATGCAGGAGATGCTGCTCCAGCTCACGGCGACGCACGACACCCGCAAGGCGTTCGGCGCCGACTACGCCAATCTGCAGCGCTCGTTGAAGAAGCAGGGCATCGACCCCGACGAACACTTCGCCCACCACGAGCCGGTGGAACACCCGCTGGTGCGCACCCACCCGGAGACCGGCAAGCGGGCCCTCTACATCTCGTCGCCGTACGTGACCCGGATCAACGGGCTGACGGAGACCGAGAGCCGCGCGATCCTGGAGTTCCTCTACCACCACATCGAGACCAACGAGCTGATCTACCGCCACCGTTGGGCCACGGGCGATCTCGTGGTCTGGGACAACCGCTGCACCCAGCACCTCGCGGTGGCCGACTACTTCCCGCACGAGCGGCTCATGCACCGCATGAACATCGCCGGGGAGAAGCCGTTCCTCACGCGGTGACCCACGCCGTGGCCGGCCGGGCCCGCGGGCCGGAGGCGGTGTCGGCGTGCGGTCTTCCTCCCGCGCCCGGGGCGTCCGTCATGCTCGGCGCCAGACCGTGCCCCGCAGCTCGTACTCCAGCAGGGTCTCCAGCTGCACGGCCACGTCGGAGCCGACCTCGCGCTGTACCAGCCACAGGGCGAGGTCGATTCCCGAGGTGACGCCGCCCGACGTGATCAGCTTGCCGTCGTCGACGACCCGGGCGTCCTTCGCCAGACCGCCGGCGTCGGCCAGCGCTTTCTTGGCCGAGTGGTGTGTCGTGCAGGGACGCCTCTCGGTGATCCCGGCCGCGGACAGGAGCATGGCTCCGGTGCACACGGAGGCGATCGTGGCCCCCTGGTGCGCGGCAGACTTCAGGGTGTCCGGCATGACCTTGTGATCGATCTCGGCCGTCACCCCGGGACCCGTTATCCCGGGGTGCCAACCACCGCCGGGCACGAGGATGATGTCGGCATCCTTCGGCTTGAACACCGATGCCACTTCGATCTTCGTGCCGTAGGCGGTCGTGACGGTCCGGGCCTTGTCCAGCACCACGTACGTCACGTGGGCAGCGTCCTCATGGCCTGGTATGTACTTCACCCCCGAGAAGACCTCGAACGGACCGGTGAAGTCCTGGTCCTCGGCCCCGTCGAACAACACGATCTGCACCCGCAGCGGGGATTTGCGGCTCATTCGTCTTCTCCTCTTTCGGGGACATCGCCGAACCACATCCACAGATGCCTGCGACTCTTCCACCGCCCCTTCGCGCACGAAAAGGCCGCCCCGCACAATCCGGCCTCGCCCGGCTCCGCCCCTCGTAGCGGGAGATGCTCCCGGCTGTCGTTGTCACTGCAGGTGCCTGAACGCGCGGCACGCCACGCCCTTCACATGGGCGAATTCGCGCCGGGCCACCGGCTTCCGGCGCCCGGAGCACCCGCACGGTGGTGGGATGTGGACGTCAGAGAAGTTGACCAAGCGAGAGGGGCGAAGCGTCATGCCGGACAAGGACCTGGTCTTCAGGACGGCCCGTGAACTCGTGCTGCTGATGGTGACCCGGCAGGTCTCCGCGCGGGAGGTTCTCGAAGCCCACCTCGATCAGATCGAGCGGGTGGATCCGGCGGTCAACGCCGTGGTGACCCGCGTGCCGGAGCACGCGCAGGAGATGGCGGCGCGGGCGGACGCGTCGATCGCCCGCGGGGTGCCGCTGGGTCCCCTGCACGGTCTGCCGGTCGTGCACAAGGACCTCGCCGCGACCAAAGGCATCCGCACCACACAGGGTTCGGTGATCTTCCGGGACGACGTGCCCGTCCACAACACGCTGGTGGTCCAGCGCCTGGTCGACGCCGGGGCGGTGAGCATGGGCAAGACCAACACCCCCGAGTTCGGCACGGGTTCGCAGACCTACAACCAGGTGTTCGGGGCCACCAGGAACCCGTACGACACCGGCCTGACCTGTGGGGGCTCCAGCGGCGGCGCGGCCGTGGCGCTGGCCTGTCGCATGGCGCCGATCGCGGACGGCTCCGACATGGCCGGCTCGCTGCGCAATCCGGCGTCGTTCTGCAACGTGGTCGGGCTCCGGCCGTCCATCGGCCGGGTGCCGCTGTGGCCGTCGCCCCAGACCCACTTCACGCTCGGGACGTACGGCGCGATGGCGCGGACGGTCGGCGACGTCGCGCTGCAGATGCAGGTCATCGCCCGTCCCGACGACCGCGCCGCGCTCAACGCACCCGCCGTCGACTTCGCCCAGCCGCTGGAGTGGGATCCGGCCGGGACCCGGGTCGCCTGGTCCACCACGCTCGACGGGCTGCCCGTTGACTCACGGATCACCGACACGCTCGCACCGGCCATGCAGGTCCTGGAGGACCTGGGCTGTCATGTCGAGGAGCGCGAACCGGACTTCACCGGCGCCGACGAATCCTTCTCGATCCTGCGCGCCGCCCACTACCGGCAGGCGTTCGGGCAGTTCTGCAAGGAACAGCCCGAGAACATCGGAGACGAGACGGCCTGGGAGATCGAGCAGGGGCTCAAGCTCACGGTCGACGACCTGGGAGGAGCGGAACTGCTGCGCTCACAAGTGTACGACCGGATGCACGCGTTCTTCGACGACTTCCGCTTCCTGATCGCCCCGGTCACGCAACTGCCGCCGTTCGACGTGAACGAGCACTGGCCGAAGTGGGTTGCCGGGGTGCAGCAGACCTACTACCGGGAGTGGATGCGGATCTGCTCACGCGTCACGCTCGCCGGTCTCCCGGCGATCTCGGTGCCCTTCGGCTTCACGCCCCAAGGACTTCCCACCGGCCTGCAGATCATCGGCCGGCAGGGGGACGACCTGGGGGTGCTGCGGATGGCCGCCGCGTTGGAGGCCGCGACCGGTACGTGGCAGCAGCAGCCGCGGATCGCACGGTAGGCGTTCGTCTGCCCGGGGGCGGCACAATGTGACCGCTGCATCGCGTGTGACCTGGAACGGGACTGCGGGGCTGCCGTGGCACGACAGCACGGTCGCCCGTGAGAGGAGCGTTGCTGTCATGACAGTCGGCGCGCCGGGCGGCGAGGTCGTGCTCGAGACGAGTCGCCTGCTGCTCAGACCTTGGCGGGTGGCCGAGGCTGTCGTCCAGCGCGAGCTGTGGACCGAACGTGATCCACGCGTGCCGCCGCACCGCCGGATCGACGCGGACGGACACCCCACGGTCGCGGAGCTCGAGGATTCGATCCGCACCAACCGGCTGTGGTCGACCGGGCTGCTGGCGGTCGAGCGGAAGGCCTCTCGTGACGTCATCGGCTACTGCGGGCTGATCGACAGCGGGCGAGGGCCGGCGGGGGAACCGGAACTGGCATTCGAGCTGCTGCGTCGAGTCTGGCGTCAGGGATACGCGACCGAGGCCTCGTTGGCGGTTCTGGACTGGGCGAGATCGTCTGGGTACGAACGTCTGTGGGCCACGGTCTGGGACTGGAACACCGCTTCTCGCCGTGTGCTGGCCAAGGTCGGGTTCACCGAGACCGAGCGGAAGGAAGTGGACGCGGTGCACGGGACCACCCTGTTCACCACGAGACGGCTCTGACACACCCGACATTTGGCCTTGCGGACGGCTCCGTGCACGGCTGGCAGGCGGCAGGTGTCCGTCCTGTGGGCCCGGAAGTACGGGGGAAGCTCGCCTTCGGGACCGACCTGGTGTTCAGCGGCGGCAAGACCCACCGCCAGATCGAAATGCTCGTCCGCCTCTCCACCCACTTCGGCTTCAGCCCGACTGAGAGGCCGTGGCCGTGGCCGTGCGGGAGTCGGCGCCACACTCTCAGGTCACGCCACAGGCTCAGAGGGTTTCGGCGAGGCGCTTGAGCAACGGCGCCGCCTCGATCAGCTTGTCCCTCTCTGCAGGCGTGAAGTGCTCGGCAAGGGCTTCGGAGAGTTGCCGGTCTCGGGCGTAGCGCCTGCGCCGCAGGACCTCGACTCCGGCCTTGGTCAGGGAAACGGTGATCCGCCTGCGGTCGTCGGGATCGGGCCGGCGCTCGACGAGGCCCCGGCTCTCCAGCGCTCCGAGTGTCGTCGCCATCGCCTGCGGGGTGATCTGCTCGGAGCGCGCCAGATCCGCCGCGGTGCTCGAACCTCCCCGTGCGAGCCGCCCCATTGCCGAGCGTTCGGGCAGCGAGAGCTCGCCCGGGCCCGGTGCCTGGTGCAGGCGGCGAGCGAGCAGGCTGACGCCGTCATAGAGCGCATCGGCCATGTCGTCGGGGTTCGCGCGTCGGGCCATGAGCAGAGCCTAGAGGGCGACAAACCGATCCAACAACCCATGTTGACAACCCAAGTTCACCAAATTGGATTGACAATCCAGGTTGGCAATTTTACGCTCGCCTCCTGGTACTCGGCCTCTCCGCAAGGAGGATGGAATGCCGCTCACCGCAGTGGACGAAGTCGCCGCGCTCATCGTGTTCGACCAGCAGCGGCTCAACCAGTACGAGCTCGGGCGCGGTCTGCCGACCGAGCTCGTCGTCCCGCTCCCCGATGTGATCGCCCGCACGGCCAGCCGCCGCCGCGTTCCGCGACCGCGGCTGGCCTGTCGTATACGCCAAGGTGCCCAACGCACACGGCATCAAGCGGCTGAAGAAGGGGGAAAACCTTGGAGGCCGCATCGACCGGGGCTACACCATGTCGCCGGGCGTACCCGACGACTTCGACGACATCGTGCCCGAACTCGCCCCGGAACCCGGTGACCTCGTGATCACCAAGCCGATGTGGGATCCGTTCATCGGCACGTCGCTCGACTACGACCTGCGCCAGCACGCTGTCACACAGATCTACGTCACCGGCCTGATGACCAGCATCGGCGTCGAGTCCGCCGCACGCAGCGGCTGGAACCTCGGATACAACATGGTCCTCGTCACCGACGCCATGACCGACTTCGACGAGTCCGCACACCGCCACAGCATCGAGAAGATCTTCCCGCGCATCGGCGAGAACACCACGACCGGCGAGGTACTCGGCGCCGTTCGTGCCGGTCACCACCGCGACCCGGCCGGAAAGCCGTAAGTCCACGTCGACCGCCCATGACCTGGTCGCGGTCGCCCCGCGGCTGTGCGCCGGGCCCGCACTCCCGCCACCGCTGCGCACCTATCCTCTGCCCGGACCCGCCCCGGCCGTTCCGGCCGTCCTGGCATGGCACGCCCGCCACGACCGGGACGGCGCGCACCGGTGGATACGCACCCTGATCGCCGACACTCTCACCGCCCTGGAGTCCCCATGACGTCGAGCACGAGGAACCCCGCCACGGACGCCGATCCGGCCTCCTTGCCCGAACGGGCCGCCGCCCTGGTCCCGTTGCTCCGGGCCAATGCCGTGCGTACCGAGAAGGACCGGAGGGTTGCCGAGGAGAACATCGCGGCGCTCGACGAGGCCGGCCTGTTGCACATCACCGTTCCCCGGCGGCTCGGTGGCCGGCAGGCGAGCATACGCGCCCTCGTCGAGGCGAGTGCGGAACTCGGCCGCGGCTGCGGATCCACCGCCTGGACCGCCAGTTTGATCAACATCTCCGGCTGGCTCATCGGCCTGTACCCGGAACGCGCGCAGCGCGAGGTCTACCAGGCGAATCCCCGTGCCCGTGCCTGTTCGGCCCTTCCTCCTCACGGGACGAGCAGGCCGGCCGACGGGGGACAAATCGTCAGCGGACGGTGGGACTTCGTGTCCGGCTGTCTCCACGCCGACTGGGCGCTGCTGGGCATGGCGGTCACCGGCGATTCCGGTGAGCGGCCGGCCCAAGGGCTGGCGCTGGTCCCGATGGACCGGCTGAGGATCGAGGACACCTGGCACGTGGCCGGGATATGCGGTACCGGGAGCAACACGGTCGTCGCCGACGACGTGTTCGTCCCCCGGCACCGCATCCTGTCGGTGACCGAGGCGCTCCAGGGCGCGTATCCGACCGAGTTCGAGGACGAGGCCCTGTACCGCGCGGCGCTCGTCCCGACGCTCTCCCTGTCCCTCGTCGGCCCGCAGCTGGGCCTGGCCCGCGGCGGGATGGAGCTGGTGCTGGCCTCGCTCGCGAAGGGGCGCGGCATTTCGCACACCTTCTACGAGCAGGCACAGCTGGCGCCCTCCACGCAGATGCAACTCGCCGAGGCCGCCCAGCTGATCGATACCGCCGCCCTGCACCTGATGCGCGCGGCGGACGACGTCGACACCTGGGCGGCGAGCGGCCGGAGCATGCCCCTCCTCGACCGGGCCCGGGTGCGTATGGACACCGCCACCGTCGCCCGCCGCTCACGCGAAGCGCTCGACATCCTGCTCAGTATCGAAGGCGCGAAGAGCTTCGCCGAGGGGAACCCGTTGCAGCGCGTCTGGCGGGATCAGGAGACCGGGAGCCGGCATGCGATGCTCAACCACTCCGTCACGACCGAGATGTACGGCCGGGCCCTCCTCGGCGTCGAGGAGCAGGTCACCCCGCTGATCTGACCGTGATCCGGCTGATCGACGAGGGCGGGCCCGCTCACTTGTGGAATCTCGTGGTCTCGGCCAGCGGTGCGCGGGGGACGGCCGGTATGGCGTCCAGGGCCCCCGGCTCCGGGTAGCCGAAGGAGATTCCGAACAGCAGCTTGTCGGTCGACGGGCCGAGGACGGAGCGTACCGCGTCGGCGTAGAGCCCGAGCACGCCCTGCGGGCAGCTGGCGATGCCGTGGGCCGTCATGGCGAGCATGAGGGTCTGCGCGTAGATGCCGAGGTCGGCCGCCATGCGCTCGTCCGCGTCGGGGGGTACGGAGAGCAGCGCGACGTGCGGCGCGCCGTAGAAGCGCAGTCCCGCGAGGAACGCCCGGCGTCGGCCGGCACGGTCGTCGCGTGCAACCCCCAGTGCTGCGTGGGTGATCGCTCCGGCTTCGGAGCAGCGTTCCGCGGCGGTGCCCGTGTAGCGGTGCACCGGGAAGTCGGGGGTCTGTTTCCCCGCCTCGGCGGCCTGGACCAGTGCATCGCCGAGGCGTTCACGGGTGCCGGCGCTGACGACGTCGACCGACCAGGGCTGGGTGTTCCCGTTCGACGGGGCGGCGGTCGCCAGGTCGAATATCGCGACGAGCACTGCGTCCGGTACGGGATCGGGCCGGTAGGCGCGGACCGCGCGCCGACCGCGAATGAGCCGCTCGGCCACCAGAGATGGCTCGAGTGATGTCACGCCCACTCCCTCCTGCGGGTGCGTTCCACTGATCGGTTTCCACGGCGGTGCAGGGTCGTTCTCACCAGGGCAGGTCGCACGAACCGTGCAGGCGCCGTGCCTCGATTCCCCGGGCGCGGCAGGCCGTCACGAACCGCTCGGCGGCCAGCACGGGTACGGCGGTCTCGTGGTAGGTCGTCGTCGTCAGGTACCACACCCACGGTTCGTGGCCCATGGCGTAGACGTAGGCCCGGCTGCATCCCATGGCCTCGGCGAGTGCCACCGCGCCGAGGTCGTCGTTGCCGTTCAGGCGCCGGCGCGCGGCGATCTCGCGGTCGGGCGTGGTGGTGAACAGGGGTCCGTAGAGCCAGGTCAGTGGGGCTCCTTCGCACTCCATGCCCAGGAAGAGCACGTCGACCTCGCCGATGGCGCGCCGCACATGTGCGTATGCCTCGGGGTCCACGGTGGAGGTGTCGGCGGCGAAGAGCACGGTCTTCCCGTCCGTCTCCAGCCTCCATGCCGACTTCGCCGAGATGCCGAGGTCGCCGTGCTCGCCGAAGAAGGGCACGGCCGTGATCCGGCCCACCGGGGTCTCGATCTCCTGCAGTTCACCGAGCTCGGTCACCCGGGGGAATCCCGCGGCCTCCAGTGCCAGTCTCAGTGACGGATCCTGCAGTGAGCCCGAGTCCGAGCGGGGCACGACGATCGTTCCGATCCGGGTGCGCAGGCGCAGGAGCGTCTCCAGCACCAGGTGGTCCTGGTGCGCATGTGTGATCAGGACGTGGTCGATGTGGTCGGGGAGGTCGCCGTCGGCGAGGCGAGGTCCGGCGCCCGGGAACACCGGCGGGAGCAGTGGGTCCACCAGGACCGAGCCCTGGTCGTTCTCGGCCAGGACACAGGCGTGTCCGAGGTAGCGGATGCGAGGTGTCCCGGCCGGCTCTTTTCTCGCGGTCGTCGTGGAGGGCTCCGTCGCGGTGAAGTACGGCGCGAGCGTCGCCGCGGCGTCGGGAGTGAGCTCCAGGGCTTCGGCCACCTCGCCGAGGGGCCTCGGTGAGCGCATGGTCGAGAACATGACGTCGATGCCGGGGTGGCGGAAGGCGACGGGCAGCACGGTCCGGTCGTCGGCGTCGAGACGGGGTGTGGAAAGGACGAAGGGGCGGCGGTCGGTCCGGAGGGGCGACAGTGCGAGGGACTGGCCGTCGGGCGCGGCGTATTCGCTGCGGTACAGCAGTGCCTCGATCAGCCGGAACGAGGCGTTGTCCTGCAGGTCGTAGACCAGTTCCACATATCCTTTCAGCGGCTCCGGCACCAGGGGGTAGAGCTGCTCGAGCGGCGCACCGGGGGCTGCGTTCGCGAGCAGGTCCTGCAATACGTCCACCGCGGCGTCGAGTTGGAGCAGCCGCGCCGCCCGTCGCCGGGTGGCCTGGATCAGGGCGCCGACGTCCGCCGAGCGGTCCCCGCCGAGGTCCATGAAGGGGCCTCCGGCCAGGGCCGGGGTCCGGGCCGATTGCTGGTGCACCGCCGGTGATGCCAGGTAGGAGGTCATGATCGGCAGGTGGCGACGGGCGATGTTGCGTGCCGCCGTGGCGGGCGAGAGCAGATGGGACCAGGCGTACCAGCGGTCGACGAGGGGTTCGGCGACGACATCGGGGCGCAGCGAGACGGGCTGGAGCGCATCCGGCGGCGCGCTCATCGTCCGCCCCTTCGCCGGCCCGACCGGACGCGGCCGAGGGTGTACGGGGTCAGGCCGCCGACGTCGACGATGCCCTGGAGGGGCCCGAGGTCGGCGAACTCCAGCTGTCGGTCCGCGCAGGTGACGACCCGGCGGGTGAGGTCCACGGTGACGGGTTCGCCGGTGACCGACTCGTCGAAGCCGTGGTCGAGGGCGACGGGGAACAGCAGGCCCATGTTGACGCAGTTGCGGAAGAAGATGTTGCCGAAGGACTTGGCGACCACTACGCGGGCGCCGGCGTGGTACAGCGCCTGGGGCGCGGTCTCACGGCTGGAGCCGCAGCCGAACTCCGTCCCGGCGAAGATCACTGTGTACGGTGAACGGCCGGTCTGCGGGTCGACGAACGGGGTGTCGGCCGGGTAGTCGACGAGTGCGATCCGGGCGAGCTGCTCCGGTCCTTCGTAGGGCTCGAAGCGGCCCGGACTCATCACGTCGGTGTCCACGAAGTCGCCCACTCCGTAGGCGAGACCGCTGAGAATCACGACGGCATCCCTCCGTCCTCGGCCGGCGCCGCAGCGCGGCGCCTCCATGCCATCCCCGACAGCACTTCCAGTACGACCCTGTTCGCGAGGAAGGCCGTGATCTCGCCCGGCCCGTCGTAGGGCGGTGAGAGTTCGACGATCTCCGCGCCGACGAGGTCCGTGCGCTGGGCGCAGGTCCGTGCCGCGTCGAGGAGTTCGCGGCTGGTCAGCCCGCCCGGTTCGGGCGTGCCGGTTCCCGGGGCCATGCCCGGGTCGACGACGTCGATGTCGATCGTCAGGTATGTGGGTCCGTGCCCGAGCCGGCCGAGGACCTCGTCCAGGCAGGCGTCGAGGCCGCGCGAGCGCAGCTCGTGCATCGTGACCGACCGCACGCCCAGTTCGGCCGCCCATGCGAGGGTGCGCGGTCCGGGCCAGTACCCGCGCAGTCCGATCTGGGCGAAGCGGTCGCCCGGTACGGTGCCGGACTCCAGCAACCGGCGCATGACGGTGCCGTGGCCGTACTTCGATCCGAAGTCGCTGGTGTCGCCGATGTCGGCATGGGCGTCGAAGTGGATCACCGAGAACGTCCCGGCACCGCGCCGGCCGGCGATTCCCCGCATGGTCGGCCAGGCGACGCTGTGGTCTCCGCCCAGCGTGAGGGGGACGGCTTCCGCGTCCACGACGTCGCTCACCGCGCGTTCGAGGAGTTGGTGGGCCCGCTCGGTCTCGCCCGGCGGGGTGGGCACGTCTCCCGCGTCCACGACGGTGAGCTCGGTGAACGGGTCGATCCCGAGGCCCAGGTGGGGCCGGTACGGGACGTGGGGCAGGTAGTCGGTCCGGCGGATGGCCTGGGGGCCGAACCGCGTTCCCGGCCGGTGGGACGTGGTTCCGTCGAAGGGCGCTCCGAGGATCACGACGTCGGCGCCCGCGTACCCGGCGGGGCTCTGTTCGCACCGCGGCAGTCCGAGGAACGAGGTCTCCGGGCCGAACACCCCGCGGTAGTCGGCCTGGCGGACCGCGTCGTCGTAGTCCTGCGGGGCGTCCTCCGCGGGTCGGTGCGACCCGCCGGACGTGGGTGGGGTCATCGCGTTGCCTCCTCTGCCACCACGGCGTCGAATGCGTCGCGGACCGCGGCGCCCAACTCGTCGGTGGTGCACGGCCCGTTCCCGGGGCCGGCGATGTCGGGGGTGCGCCACGACTCGACGGCCCGGGCGACGGCGTCGGCCAGGAAGTCGGCCCAGCGTGGAGCGTCGAAGGTGTGGCGCAGCATCAGTTCCACGGAGCCGATCGTCCCGAGCGGGTTGGCGCGCCCGGTGCCGGCGATGTCGGGGGCTGTGCCGCCGACCGGCTCGTAGAGCGCGAATCCGGTGGGGCTCAGGGTCGCCGAGGGGAGGAGTCCCAGTGATCCCAGCACTGCGCCGGTGATCTCGGAGAGCAGGTCGCCGAACAGGTTGCTGGTGACGATGACGTCGAAGTCCGCCGGGCGCAGGACGAGTTCCATCGCCATGGTGTCGGCGTACATGTCCTGGACCTCGACGTGCGGGTGGGCCGGGCGCTCTTCGGCGAGGATGTCCAGCCACAGTCCGAAGACGTCGGGGATGGCGTTCGCCTTGTGCACCAGGGTGAGGTGGCGGCGGCGGGATTCGGCGTGCTGGAAGGCGCAGCGCACGATGCGGCGGATCTCGTCCTCGCGGTAGTACATCTCCTGACCGGCCCAGCGTCGTCCGGCGTCGGTCCCCGTGCGGCGGCGCCCGTAGTAGACGTCCGACACGAGTTCGCGCACGATCAGCAGGTCGACGCCTTCGAGGCGCTCCGGTCTGAGGGGCGAGACGGTGCGCAGTGCCGGGAGCGGGCGGGCGGGGCGGAGGTTGGCGAACAGGTCGTAGCGGCTGCGGAGTTCGCCGATCGGTTCGTCGGCCGTCGCGCCGAACAGGACTGCGCCGTGCGGTGTCGCCGCGGCCTCGTCGAGTGCGTCGCGCACCGGGTCGGGCAGCCACTGTCCGGTGCGCTCGTAGGCCGGGCGTCCGACGGCGTGTTCGCTGATCGTGGCGTCCAGTCCGGCCCGGTCCAGGACGTGTTCGAGGATGTCGCGCGCGACGTGTACGACTTCGGGTCCGATCCCCTCGCCGGGGAGGACGAGTACCGTGGGTGCTGTGGTCGCCATCCTGGTCTACTCCGTGATCCGGCCGGCGAGCGCACTCCGCGCGGCGACGATGGGCGAGGCCAGGTAGACGAACGACTTGGGGTTGCCCATGCGGCCGCGGAAGTTGCGGTTGGTGGTGGACAGGCAGACCTCGCCGTCGCCGGTGACCCCGCCGTGCGCGCCGTAACAGGCCTTGCAGCCGGGCGACTCGATCACGGCCCCGGCCTCGAGCAGCGTCGCCGTCACGCCGGAGAGGATCAGCCGGCGGTAGATCCCCATGGTGGCGGGCACGATCATGAGCCGGACCCCGGGTGCCACGTGTTTGCCCGCCAGTTCGGCGGCGGCCACCTCGATGTCGTCGTACTTCGCGCCGGTGCAGGATCCGATGTAGACCTGGTCGACCCGGATGCGGTCGGCCATCGCCTCGTCGATCGAGCGTACGTTGTCCGGCCGGTGCGGGTAGGCGACGGCGGGGCGCAGGCTCTCGGCGCGGTAGGCGAGGCGCCGTTCGACCGGGGCGCCGGGGTCGCTGGTCACCGGTTCGTGGTCGACGGTCCGTGGCCGTGCGGCCAGGTAGTCGGCGGCGGCGGGCGACAGGGCCATGATCCCGTTGACCGCTCCGGCCTCCACGACCATGTTGCACAGCGTCATGCGCTCCTCGACGGACATCGCGTCGACCGTGGAGCCGCAGAACTCGATCGACCGGCCCGAGGCGCCCCCCATGCCGAGGTCGCCGATCAGGGTCAGGATCACGTCCTTCGCCAGTACGCCCGGGGCGAGTTCGCCCTCGATCCGGACCTCGATGGTCTCGGGGACGCGGAACCACAGGTCGCCGGTGTAGAAGGCGTTCACCATGTCGATCATGCCGACGCCGGAGCCGAAGGCGTTGAACGCCCCGTAGGTCACCGAGTGGGAGTCCGTGCCGAGCACCACCGTGCCGGGCTGGACGAGCCCTTCGTCGCACATCATCACGTGGCAGATGCCGTAGTTCTCCCCGTACGGGTAGTAGTGCGTGATGCCCTGCTCGGTGGCGAACCGTGCCATGCTCGCGGCCAGCCGCCGCGACTCGGCGTCCTTGGCCGGCACGAGGTGGTCCTCGAAGAGGGCGATCCGGTCGGGGTCCCACACGGTCGCGTCCGGGCCGAACGCGTCGTGGAACTCGTGGCGGAGGCCCTCGCACACCGGGTCGTGGGTGAAGGCCATGTCGATGCCGACCTCGACGATCTCCCCGGCGGCCACGTGGTCCCGGCCCGCCGCCCGGGCGAGGATCTTGTGGGTCATGGTCTGCGGGATCATGCCGGTTCACCTCCGGCCTCGAACAGTGCGCGGATCTCCGACGGTTCGAGCCATCGGTCCCGCGACCGTGCCCGGTCCAGCACCGCGTCGACGTTCTTCTTGTCGGCCGGAGCTCCGATCGAGGCGAGGGCCTCGCGGGCGGCGGCCCGTCCGCTCGCCGGGCCGACCATGATCGACTGTTGTCGTCCGAGCACGGCGGCGGGCACGCCGGAGAACACCAGGTCCTCCGTCTCACGTCCCCATCGGCGGGCCTTGACCAGGGCCGCGACGTGTGTCCCCGTGCACGTGGCGAAGGCCTGATCGCCGATCAGGGGGGCGTTCCGCCGTACAGGGGTGCCCGTCGCCTCCGCGAGCCGCCGGCAGTGACCGGGGATCCGGTCCAGCCGGTAGCCCTTGTGCCCGGCCTGGTACAGGTACATCACGACCTGTTCGAGGGGGGTGTTGCCCGCGCGCTCGCCCAGGCCGAGGAACGCGCCGCTGATCGCATCCGCCCCGGCCTCGGCGGCGGCGAGGGCGTTCGCCAGGGCGAGGCCGCGGTCGTCGTGGCCGTGCCACCAGATCTGCACCTCGCCGGCGCGGTCGAGGGCCGGTGTGCGATCGGCCACGGCGCGCTGGACGGCCGTGCGTACCGCTCGCACGATGCGTGCGGCGCCCTCGGGTGTCGACTCTCCCACCGTGTCGCAGACGGTGAGCACCTCGGCCCCCACACCGACCGCCGCATGGACCATCTGTTCGAGTTCTTCGGGCGGTGTGCGCGTGGCGTCCTCGAGGCTGACGCCGAACCTCGTGTCTCCGTCGCGAGCGGCCGCCCCGGCCGACGTGATGCGGTCGAGAACGCTGCCGAGGGTCCAGCCCTCGACCCGTCGTCGCAGTGGGCTGCAGCCGACGAAGAAGTCGGCCCACACATCCCGGTCGGTGCCCCGGTTGAGCTCGGCGATCGGAGCGATGCTCGCCGGGTCCGCCAGCGCCAGGAAGCGCGGGACCATCGGGATGCCGCAGCGGTCGAGGTGCTCGACGAGGTGCCCCGCCTCCGCGCGGGCACCCGGTGAGCTGGAGGGGAAGCCGAGCATGGCCGCCTCGACCCCGATCGCCGCGGAGGACTCCAGGAGCGCCTTCTTCTCGTCGAGGCCGGGGTGGCGCACGAAGGCGCCCTGCAACCCGTCCCGCAGGCTGTCGTCCTCGATCCCCACATGATCGAGGCCACCCGGGCGCGGGTTCCAGGTGAATACTTCACCGGTACTTCCAGACACCGCTCCACCCCTTATCCAGAGGAGCCGGACGGCCTGGCCGGAATCGGCCCGGCCGGAACGAACAAAAACAACCGGTCAAACGGTCTACCAGACCCGAAGCCCGCGGCACCAGAGGGCGCAAAGTGAACTCGACGCACCGTCTAAACACTTGCTAAGCAGCACCTTAAAGGGCTCTGACGCGCCGTCTAAAAGAGACCTGATGCACCGCCTCAAGAGTAATTCGGCATGCTTGAACGGCCGTTGGGGCTGTGCCTATCGTTGAAACTCGGTCCACCCGGATTCAGCCGGAGGTTTCACATGCCGATCGGTGTGCAGAACGGTGCGAGTGCTCGTCATCCCCGGTGGGCGGACGTGCCCGAGGCCGAGTGGAGCGACCCGCGCTGGCAGATGACCCACCGGCTGCGGAGCGCTGCGCAGTTGCGCGAGGTCATGAAGCTCACCGAGGAGGAGGAGAGCGCGCTCGGCGCGGACGAACTGTTCCGCGTGGACATCACCCCGTATTTCCTCAGCCTCATCGACGGGAACGATCCGCAGTGCCCGCTGCGGCGCCAGGTCATTCCCACCTCGCGGGAGATGGAGGCTTTCGACGGACGGCTTCCCGACGCCAATTCGGAGATCGAGAACGAGCCGGTGCGCGGAGTCATTCACAAGTACCCCGACCGGCTCGTCATGCTCGTCACCAGTTCCTGCACCTCGTACTGCCGGTACTGCACACGAAGCCGCTTCGTCGGCGACGGAAAGCAGAACTACGGAAACGCCGACTGGCGGGAGCAGATCCGCTACGTCCGTGAATCACCGCAGGTTCGCGACGTCCTGATCAGCGGCGGCGACCCCTTGTCGATGGCACGGAACCGGCTGGCCGAAATCATCGCCGAAATCCGTGAGATCCCGCACGTCGAGATCATCCGACTCGGCACCCGCGCCCCGGTGTTCAACCCGTTCGTCGTGGACGACGAGCTGTGCGACATCATCGAGGCGAATCACCCGATGTGGGTGAACATTCACGTGAACCATCCGTACGAGATCACGCCCGAGCTCGCCCGGGCCTGCTCCCGGCTCCTCCGCGCCGGCGCTCCCATCGGCGCGCAGGCGGTCCTGCTCGCAGGGGTCAACGACAGCGTCGAAGTACAGCGCCGGCTGTGGACCGAGCTCGTCCGGATCCGTGTGCGTCCGTACTACCTGTACCAGTGCGACTCGGTGCGGGGCGCGGGGCACTTCCGGACGAGTGTCGCCAAGGGCATCGAGATCATGGAAGGTCTGCGGGGGCACATCACCGGCTTCGCGGTCCCGACCTACGTGATCGACAGCCCCGGTGGCGGCGGGAAGATCCCCATCGCTCCGAACTACCTGCTCAGCCTGTCGCCGGAGCGGGCGGTCCTGCGCAACTGGGCCGGAGAGATCACCGAATACAACGGGCCGTCGGACTACCGGTCGGGCTCGACACCGCCGCTGCGCGGGCCGAAGCCGCCTGCCTCGGGCACGCCCTCCGACGTGATCACCGTGTCCGACCGGCTGTCCGCCCCGCAGCCGTCGACCGGCGACGCAGAGAGCACCGGCGCATGAGCCCGGCCGGCTCGGGGGCTGCGCTCCGGGCCCCGGACGGTGACAGCGCCCGCCCCTCCGTCGACGAGGTGCTCGCGGCCGCCGTGACCGTGCTCCAGCGGTACGAGGACCGGGACCGGCTCGTCCTGGACATCACGATCGCACCGACGGACACGGCGCCGGGGGCCGGCGCAGCGCAGCACCGCGTCGTCGTGGACTGCTCCCCCTCGTCCACCTTCGACGGCGTACGGTCCTCGATCGCCGAGCGGCTCCCGGCCCCCCGGCCCGCGGGTCACTGGACCGTCCTGATCACGGACGCCGACGTCCTCGGCCCGGGCGCGAGCCCCCGGCCCACGGCGCGGGGCGAGTTCACTCTGCATCCCGGCGCCGCTCCGGCGATTCGTCTCGAGCATCCGTACGCGTCCGGCACCGGTCTCGGCGAGGCAGTCACCCGCGTACTCGCCGCCGGTAGCGCCCGCCCCGGCCAGGAGTTGGCCGCGCTCCCGGTGCTCTCCTCCGCCGAGACCGGCCTCCAGCAACAGCGGCTCGCGGGCCGGCCGTCCCCGGTGCCCGCCGGGACGACCATCCACGGGCTCGTCCGGGCCGCGGCCGACCGCCACCCCGAACGGGTCGCGGCGGCCTGCGACATGGAGAGCCTCACGTACCGGGAACTCGTCGAGCGCTCCGAGCGCGTGGCCGGGGCCCTGCTGGCCCACGAGGTCGCACGGGGCGAGATCGTGGCCGTCGTCGCCGAGCGGTCGTGCGCGGTGCTCACCGCGGCCCTCGGCGTGCTCACCGCCGGAGGCGCGTTCCTCCTGCTCGACCCCACGCTGCCCGAGGCCCGGCGGGCCCGGCTCCTGGCAGCGGCCGGGGTGCGCCTGGTCGTCACCACCCGGGCCGGGCGCACCGCGTTCACCACGGACCGCCCCGTCATCGTCCTCGAGGACCTCGGGCCGGCCGATGCGGTCCGGTGCCTCCCGCACCTGCACGGCGACGATCTCGCCTACGTCGTCTACACGTCCGGCTCCCGGGGCGAGCCGAAGGGCGTCCTGGTGCGCCACCGGTCGTTCGTCAGCCGTCAGCGATGGCTCATCGACCGCCTCGGCCTCGGCCCCGAGGACGTCTCGCTCGGGCGGACGGCCCTGTCGTTCGATCCCGCCATCTGCGAGATGTTCCGTCTGCTGCCGGTCGGGGGACGCGTGTGGTTCCTGCCCACCGGCCACGAGCGCGACCCGGCGCGCGTGCTCGATGCCATCGAGCGCCAACGGGTCACCGTCGTGGACCTGGTGCCCTCTCCCCTGCGCAGCCTGCTCGAACACGTGGCCGCGCTCGGCCTCCACCCCGCGCTCTCGTCGCTGCGGTGGGTCCTGGCCGGCGCCGAGACCCTGCATCCCTGGCTGGTCGAGTTCTTCGAGGAGGTCGTCGGCCGCCGCGGGGACGCCCGCCTGCTCAACGGATGGGGCGCGACCGAGGTCTGCGTCGACGTCACCTCCTTCGACTGCTCGGCCGGACCGGTCGGCGACCCCGTGCCCGTCGGCCGTCCGATCCCGGGGGTCGGGGTCGCCGTGCTCGACCGCCACGGGCGGTTCACCCCGCTCGGGGTGCCGGGTGAACTCTTCGTACGCGGACGCTGCCTCGCCGCCGGATACCTCGGCGACGCGGAACTGACCGAGGAACGCTTCGTGCGCCGCCCGGTCGCCGGGCCGGAACTGCTCTACCGCAGCGGGGACCTCGTCCGGTGGCGCGCCGACGGGAACCTGGAGTTCCTGGGGCGGCTCGACGACGAGTTGTCGGTCCGCGGGCTGCGGATCGCCCCCGCGGAGATCGAGGCCGCGCTGCGCCGCCACCCCGCCGTGGACGACGCCATCGTGCGCACGGTGGGCGGCGGCCCGTCGGCGGAGGCGGGCAGTGAGCGGCTCGTCGCCTGGGTGACACGCGACGCCTCGTCGGACCCGCCCGAACCGGGCGCCGTCCGCGCGCACGTCGGCGCGCTCCTGCCGTCCGTCATGGTCCCCGAGGTCGTCCATGTGCTGGACGCCTTTCCCCGCACCACGCACGACAAGGTCGACATCGAGGCCCTCCCGACGGCATGCACGGCCCTTGCGGGCGACTCGACGGCCGGCCCCCTGCTCTCGTCACCGTCCGATGCGACCGAGGGAACTCTCGTCGCCCTGTGGCGCGACGTCCTGGAGGGTGTGGTGCCCGGCCCGGACGACGACGTCATCGCCCAGGGCGCCACCTCGTTGGACGCCGCCCGGATGGCCACGCGCGCGGCGGTGGTCCTGTGCGGGCGCCTGGATGTCGTCACGATCTTCGCGCACCCCACGATCCGTGCACAGGCACAGGTGGTACGCGGGTGTGACCACACCTCGTGCCTGGTCGCCCGACTCGAGCCCACTCCGCCGGCCGAGACGGTCCCGGCATCCCACAGTCAGCTCCGCCACTGGATCGCGAGCCGCTTCGACACCACCTCCTCCGCGTACAACATCGCCGTCGGCGCCGAGCTGACCGAAGTCCCCGACCTCTCCGTCCTGCGCACCGCGGTGGACGGACTGACCGCCCGCCACGAGATCCTCCGCACGACGTTCTCCCTGGTGGACGGCGAACTCGTCCAGCGCATCCGGTCCCCCGAACCCGGCTGGGTACCCGTGGAGGCCGACACGGCGGCCGACCCGTCCCGCTGTCTGCGCACGATGGGCGAACGGCCCTTCGCCACCGCGGACGGCCCCCTGCTGCGGCTCGGTCTCATCACCCCGGCGGGCCCGGCGGCGGCGTCCGGCCGGGGGACCGTGCTGTACCTGGTGATCCATCATCTGATCAGCGACACCTGGTCGTTGACCCTCCTGCTCACCGAACTGGCCGCGCGGTGCCGGGCCCTCGCCGCCGGAGACGGCCCGGCGGAGCCGCCACCCGCCCGCCTCCAGTACCGCGACTACACCGCCTGGGAGCACGCACGGCTCGCCGGTCCGGTGGGCCACCGGCTGCGGCAGTTCTGGACCGACCGGCTGGCCGGGCCGCTGCCGGCTCTCGACCTCCCGCTGGACGCCCCGCGAGGTACCGCGCAGGCTCCCGGAGCCGACGTGCAGCGCTTCGTACTCGGCCCGGACGTGACCGAAGCACTGCGATCGTGGGCCGCGGACCGCCGGGCCACACTGTTCATGGCCCTGCTCACCGCAACCTCCGTCTGGCTGCACCAGTTGACCGGCCAGCGCGACCTGATCGTCGGCACCCCGGTGGCCGGCCGCCCGCACGTCGACCTCGAAGACGTCCTCGGCTCCTTCGTCAACAGCATCGCGCTGCGGACCCACGTGGACCCGCAAGCATCCCCCGACGAACTTCTTGCCCACGTCCGCTCGACCGCCCTGGACGCCTTCGCACACGAGGAGTACCCCCTCGACCTCGTCGTCCGGGACCTCGGCCTGGTGCGCGACCCCGGACGCTCGGCCCTCTTCGACGTGATGCTCGTCCTGCAGAACGCGCCCGGAGCCCGCACGGAGTCCGTGTGGGGGGAGCCCCGCGCGCGCCGGGTCGACGTCGACCGCGGCGTCGGCAAACTCGACATGATCGTGACGTTCGTCGAGGACGAGGGCGGGCTGCGCGGCGAACTCGAGTACGACTCCCATCTCTTCGCGAGCACGACGATCGAGCGCTGGCTCGACGGGCTCTCGCGCACGATCGCCGCCCTCCCGCACGCCGGCGGCGCCACCGTCGCGGCAGTGGCGTCCTCGGCGCTGGAGACCGCGGCAGCACCGGCCCTGCTGCACACGGCGGTCGAGCGCCACGCCCGGCTCACCCCCGAGCGCCCCGCCGTGGTGTGCGAGGGCCGGACTCTCACCTACGGGGAGCTCAACCGCAGGGCGAACCGGCTCGCCCGCCGCCTGCGCGACGAGTTCGGCGTGGGCCCCGGGCGGATCGTCGGCTACGCGGTCGAGCGCACCGAGCGCGTGCCCGTCACCCAGCTCGCGATCCTCAAGGCGGGCGGCGCCTTCCTGGGGATCGACCCCATGCATCCCGAGGCACGCCGCCGGACCGTGCTCGAGGACGCCCGGCCGGTCCTCCTCGTGGTCGACGGCCACGACCGCGGCCTCCTCCCGGAGGGGCTGGGGTGGCTCCCCGTGCTCGCCCTCGACGAGGAACCCTTCCCGTCCGACGACGGCGAGGAAGTGGCCGACCTCGCCCCGGTCTCCGGCGCGGACGATCCGGCCTACATCATCTACACCTCCGGCAGCACCGGAACCCCCAAGGGCGTCGTGCTCGAGCACGCGAACGCCCTCGCGCTCCTGTGGGCCGGCGGCTGGCCGTTCGTGTTCCGGGACGACGACGTCTGGACGTCGGCCCATTCGATCGCCTTCGACTTCTCCGTCTGGGAGATCCATCTCCCGCTGTCCCGCGGAGCACGGGTCGTGATCGTGCCCGAGGCCACCCGCCGGGACCCGCGCAAGCTGCTCCCCGCCCTCGTGCAGGAGCAGGTGACCGTGCTGTCCCAGGTCCCGAGCACCTTCGAGCGGCTCGTGGACGAACTCGACCGCCGACCCGGACCGGCACCGGATTCCCTGCGCTACGTGGTGCTCGGTGGTGAACCCGTCAACCCCGGGGCCGTCCGGCGCTTCGCCGGGCACGTGCCCGGCGTGGACATCGTCAACGGCTACGGCATCACCGAGACCACCGTCTTCACGACGTTCAAACGACTCGACCCCTCCGAGGTGCCCGGGCCGTCGTCCGACACGCAGAACATCGGCCGCCCGATCGGGACGATCAGCGTGAACCTGCTGGATCCGGACGGGAAACCGGTTCCCGACGGCAGCGTCGGCGAGATCGTCATCGGCGGGCCCACCGTGGCCCGCGGCTACCTCGGCCGGCCCGAGGAGACCGCCCGCGCCTTCGAACTGCCCGCACCCGGCCCCCGGTTGCAGGACGGGGCGGGCAACAGACCTCGATCCCGGCGGTGGTACCGCTCCGGGGACTTCGCCCGGCGCCTCCCCTCCGGTGACCTGGTGTTCGTGGGACGGCGGGACCGCCAGGTCAAGATCCGCGGATACCGGGTGGAGCTCGAGGAGGTCCGCGCCGCGATCCAGAGCACCGGACTGCTGGCCGGCGACACCGTGACCGACGCCTGGGCGGGAACCACCGGCGCCCCGACGCTCGTGGCCTACGTCGACGACCGCGACCGGGAACGGATCCCCGCCCTGCGCCGACGGCTGCGTGAGCTCCTGCCCGCGCCCATGGTCCCCACCCGGTTCGTCACCGTCGACACCTGGCCGACCACGGCCAACGGGAAGGCGGACCTGGACGCGCTGCGCGCCCGCTCCTCCGGCCCCACGCCGACCTCTGCCGAGCAGAAACCGGAGGACCCCCCGCCCGCCGAGGACGGCACGCCCGGCACGGTGGCCGTACTGCGGGCGCTGTGGGGCGAGTTGCTGGGACGCCCCGGCTTGGGTCCGGACGCCAATTTCTTCTCCGTCGGCGGCCACTCCCTGCTGGCCGTGGTGCTGGTGACCCGGGTCGAGGAAGAGCTGGGCGTGCCCCTCGCCCTCGAGGACGTGTTCACCTACGCCACACTCGCCCGCCAGGCGGAGCTGATCGACGCCCGCCGCACGCCCGCAGTGGAGCAGCCCGCCGTCCGGCCGGTCACGATCCCCCGGGCCCCGGCCTCCGAGGACTACCCGTTGTCGCCCGCGCAGTCGGAATTCTGGCTGCTCGACCAGTTCCGGGCCCCGGAGACACCGGCAGCGCTCCCCGAGGTCCTGGACCTCGGCACCCCGTGGGACCCCGCGGCCGACCGTGCGACATTCGCCCGGCTCGTCGAGTCCTTCGCGATCCTGCGCACCGATTTTCCCCTGGCCGGCGACCACCCCCGGCAGCGGATCCGTCCCCACGGCCACGAGGACGCCCTTCGGCTGACCGACCTGTCCCGCTCCCCCACCACCGAGGACCTGCACAAACTCCTCGAGGAGGAGGCGAGCCGTCCGCTGGACCTCGCCCAGGGGCCCCTGTTCCGGCTCCACCTGGTCCGGCGGCCCGGCGCATCGGTCCTCGCCGTGGTCACCGCCCACCACATCGTGTGGGACGGCATGTCCTGCGACGTCCTCGCCCGGTGGTGGCAGCAGGACCGGCGGGCACAGCGTGACGGCAGCGCCCTCCCCCAGCCGCCGACGCGGCAGTTCCACGACATCGCAGCCCACCACCTCACCTGTCTCGGCACCCCGGACGGGCGCGCCGAACTCGCCTGGTGGACAGGGCAGTTGGCCGGAATCGACCGCGCCCGCCCCGATCTCACGCCCCTGGGAATCGCCCACCGGGCCGGGCCCCGGGACTTCATCGGGCGCCGCCACTGGGTGAGCGTGAACGCCCGTCGTACCCACATGCTCCGGGCGCTGTGCGCGGACACCGGCACGACGCTCTTCGCCGGACTGCACGCCCTCGTCAAGGCTTTTCTGTTCGCCACGACCGGGCAGACCGACCTCGTCGTGATGTCACCTGTCTCGCTGCGGGACGGGCCGGTCCTCGACGAACAGCTCGGACCGTTGATCAACACCCTCGGCATCCGCGACCGCGTCGAGCCGCACGCCCCCTTCACCACGCTCCTGGGCTCCGTACGCCGGTCGGTTCGCGACGCCCTCGCCCACCGATGGGTCCCGTCGGGGGACATCGGCCGGGCGCTCGGGCTGGATGCCGACGCACCGCTCGCCGACGTCGGCCTGACCCTCCAGCCCCGGGCCCTGCTGACCGACGCCGAAGACACTCCCCGGCCGGGCCTCGTCTTCGGCGCCCACACGGCGCTGTGGTTCGACATCACCGAGCGGGCGGACACGCTGGACGTCGAGATCGTGGCGCCCCGCGCCCGCACCGACGACGACACGCTCGCCCGACTCGGGCGTGCCTTCCTGCAGATCGTGGAGACGCTCCTCGATCACGCCGACGATCCGCTGGACCAGGCCGTGAACGCCCGGCCGACGCCGGCCACGGACTCCCTGACCATCGAACTGCGGTACTGAACCACACATCCCGGGACCGGTTGCCGAGCCGGCCCGCCGAGAGGAGCAGCAGTGGACGCCCAGGCAGTACCGCCCGTCAAGGAGCACTACGAGCCGGTCGACCAGGAGGTCTGGCAGCGCCTGTACCACCAGCAGGCGGTCCTCGTCCCGTCTGCCGCGCCGCCCTTCTACCTGGAGGGGCTCGCCCTGCTCGGCCTCCCCGCGGATCATGTGCCCGACCTCGAGCAGATGAACGAGCGCTTGAGCGCGGTCAGCGGCTGGACGTTCGTGCCGGTCAACGGCCTCGTGAAGGGGCCCGAGTTCTTCGACATGCTCCGGAACCGGCGGTTCCCCGTGACCAGCCAGATGCGCACGCCCGAGGAGGTGCGCTTCTCCAAGCTGCCTGATCTCTTCCACGACCTGTTCGGCCACGGCCCCTACCTGGCCCACACGCGCACGGCGCTGCTGTACCAGGAGTTCGGCCGCATCGGCGTCCAATGCGTCACGCGCCCCGACGACTTCGCGCTCCTGCAGAGCATCCTGTGGAGCACTCTGGAGACCGGCCTGATCCAAACGCCCGACGGACTCCGGGCGCTGGGGGGCGCCGTCCTCTCCTCGGCCGACGAGATCCGGCAGAGCCTCGACCCCGCCGCCCCGGTCGAGCCCTTCGACCCGGAGGTGGTGCGGTTCGCGACGTACGACATCCTCCGGCTCCAGAACCGGTACTTCGTCGTCGAGGGCCTGGAGCAGATCGAGTCGGCCCTGGCGGCCCTGGACGCGCCGGCGTCCGACGGAGACCGCTCGTGACCGGGACGGAGACGCAAGCGGCCGCGAGGTCCTTCCTCCGTGGCGACGTCGAGGTCGAGCCTCTGGTCGACCGCTGGTACGCGTGGGTGCACCTCGTCTCGCCCGCGACGGCCGCCTTCGTCGTCGTCGAACGCCACCTGCGGATGATGGAGTCCTACATCCGCTCTCCGGCGATGCACGCGGCCGCGGCGGCGAACCCGGCGACGCGCAGCGGCCCGTTCCTCGACCTCGGCGGCGCCAAGGTCGCCGAGGTCCAGGAGCTGCTGGACGCGACGCGTGCCAAGGCCCGTCACCGGCAGGACTTCGTGTCGGCGTTCGCCGAGCTCGACAAGCTCCTCGAGGGCACGACCGGCAACGCCCTGGAGCCGCTGTACCCCGACGTCCCGGCCGCGTTGCAGGGCCTGGTCGAGCTGGAGTACGACCGCCACAACCGGGCACGCTGCCGGCTCTACGAACGGCTGCTCTACACCGACGCGTTGGCCGACCCCTCGGGGCAGTGTGTGCGCCTGGTGCCCTCGGACCGCGACGGCGACCGCCCCTTCGCGTTCTCCACCCCCCGCCTGCCCGCGGCGCCTTCGGGCACCGCCGACGACGCCGTGGAGCTCACGGTGCCCTTCGCCGCACCGGCCCTCGACACGCTGTTCCGCGCCCGCACCGAACCCGTCGACCCGGACGCGCTCGCCGAGGAACTGGACCTGGACGCCGGCACCCGTCCTCGCTTCCGGGAGCTGTTCACCTCCACGCCTCCGCGGACGCCGACCGACGGCAAGGATTCACCGGCCGGACGCGGAGCGGCCCGGGTGACCTACTTCGGGCACGCCTGCGTGCTGTTCGAGGCCGACGGCGTCAGCATCCTCACCGACCCCGTCATCGCCTACGACCACGCGTCCGACGTGCCGCGCTTCTCCTACGCCGAGCTGCCCGACCGGATCGACTACGTACTGATCACCCACGCCCACCACGACCATGTCCTGCCCGAGACGCTGCTGCAGATCCGGCACAGGGTGGGAACGGTGATCGTGCCGGGCAACGACGGCGGCGGGCTCATGGACCCGTCGCTGCGTCTGGTCGTCGAGCACCTGGGCTTCCCCGACGTCCGGGAGGTGCGCGAGCTCGACGTGATCCCCCTTCCCCACGGGGCGGTCACCGCCGTGCCGTTCGTCGGCGAGCACCACGACCTGGCGATCCGGTCGAAGTCCACCTACCACCTCCGCCTCGGCGGCCGGACGGTCCTCGTCGGGGCCGACACCGCCAACATCAACCCGGCGCTGTACGACCGCGTGCACGATCTGGTCGGCGACATCGACCTGTTGTTCCTGGGCATGGAGTGCGAGGGCGCTCCGGCGAGCTGGGTCTACGGCCCGTACTTCGCCCACCCGCTCGACCGGGACCACGACCGCAGCCGCAGAGGGCGCGCATCCACGTGCGCCGAGGCCCTCGACGTCGTCGAACGCTTCAACGGCTCGGAGGTCTATGTGTACGCGATGGGGGAAGAGCCCTGGCTCTACCCCCTGTTGGGCATCCCCTACACCACCGAGTCCCTGGCCCTTCAGGAAGCCGAGCGCCTGGTCAAGACCTGCCAGGCGCAAGGCCGCCACGCCGAGCGGCTCTACGGTGCCAAGCGTTGGAGCTGGTCATGACCACCTCGCGCATCGAGGCTCTGCAGGGCCCGGCCCACCACCGCCAGCGCGCCGCCTGGCTGACGGCCATGCCGTCCGCCGAGGACGCCCTGCACTGGGCCGACTCCTTCGTGACCACCACGACGGCCGCGCCGGGAACACGCCACAGCGCCGCCATCGGGCCGGAGACCCGTCGCCGGGTCACCGCCGTGACCGGCGGACAGGCCCTCGGCGACTTCGTCGTCCTCCTCGCCGCCCTCGTGGCCGTCATCCAGCGCACGTCGGCGCGCGACGTGGTCTGGCTGTCCACTCCCCTGCTCCGCGGAGTGGACAGCCCCTATGCGCACGACACCCACGTGCCGCTGGTCTTCCGCCCGGAGCGGCACGGCAGTTTCCGGTCCCTGCTCGAGCACGTGCGCGACCAGGTCGCCACCTCCTACCCGATCCAGGGCTTTCCCGTCCGCGACCTGTGGGCACAGGCGGACGGACCGGCGGAGACCGGCCTGGTGATCGCCGAGGCCGGCCTGCACGAGGCGGTGACGGCCGACGACACCACGGAGCTGGTGATCAGGATCGACGCCCACCGGGGCAGCTTCGAGGTCGAGGACCGGCACGGCCGGTTCCCGTCCTGGTTCGCCGGCCACATCGTCCGGCTGGTCGAGCGGGTGCTGGGGCACCTCGCCGACCCCGACGTCACGGTGGCCGGTCTGGAGCTGCTCGACGACGACGAGATCCGCCATCAGCTCGACACCCTCAACGCCACCGACGTCCCCTCCCACACCCCGGACGATTCGTTGGCGACCCGGTTCCGGGCGGTGGCCGCCACGGCCCCCGACGCCCCCGCCGTCCTCGCCGGCGGCCGGACGGTGAGCTACGGCGAACTGTGTTCCCGGGCCGGGCAGTTCGCCCGTCACCTGCGCAACGACCTGGGCCTCGCCCCCGGAGAAGCGGTCGCCGTCCTCATCACCCGCACCGAGGACACCCTCGTGGCGCTGTGGGGGTGCGTGACCGCCGGTGCGGCCTACGTCCCCATCGACCCGCAGGCCCCGGCCGACCGCATCGCAGGGATCGTGGAGGCGACGAAGGCGAAGGCCCTGGCACTGCACTCCAGCCTGCTGGACCGCCTCACCGACCTGCCAGCGCTCGCCGTGTGCTGCCCGGACCTCCAGTTCCCCGCGACCGCGGCCGGACCGTCGCCCGACCCGTCCTGGCCGGACCCGCGGGGCGACGACGCCGCCGCAGTGATCACGACCTCGGGCTCGGGCGGAACCCCCCGCACGGTCGTCCTCGACCACGCCGGTCTGGTGAACGTCGGTCTCGACCACGTGACCGAGCTCGGTCTCGGCCCGGGCGACCGCTACCTCCAGTTCATGGCGCTCTCCTTCGACGGCGCCCTGCTCGACATCGTCATGACCCACCTCGCCGGGGCGGCGCTGGTCCTCCCCGACGAGCAGGACCTCGCCGACCCGCGCCGTCTCGAAGGCCTGATGGCCGAGCACGCCGTCACGGCGACCACCATCACCCCCTCCTACCTCAGTGGCCTCGACCCGTCGCGGCTGACGGACCTGCGCGTGGTCATCTCGGCAGCGGAGCCGGCGAACGCGTCGGACCTGGCGGCATACGCGGCCCGCGGCGTCGCGGCCTACAACGGGTACGGCCCGACCGAGGCGTGCGTGAACACGACTCTGCACCGGGTGGACCCGGCGCGCGCCTACCGCAGCGTGCCGATCGGCCGGCCGCGCGCCAACAAGCAGGTCTACGTCCTGGACCGGGACAGGCGTCTGTTGCCCCGTCACGTCATCGGCGAGATCGCGATCTCCGGGCGCGGCGTGACATCGGGGTACGTCGGGGACCCGGACCAGAGCGCCCGCCGGTTCGTCCCGCACCCGTTCCGCCCGGACGGCGGCATGCTGCACCTCACCGGCGACCTCGGCGCCTGGGACGAGAACGGGGAACTGGTCTTCGCCGGGCGACGGGACCGGCAGGTGAAGATCCGTGGTTTCCGGGTGGAACCCGCCGAGATCGCGAACGCGCTGCGCACGCACGACCGCGTCGAGGACGCCGTCGTGGTGGCCGATTCCGCGCGCGGGGTTCTCGTGGCCTTCGTCCGCGGGCCGGGCGCCCACGGCCCGAAGCACGACGAGGTGCTGGCGCACGAGCTCTCCGGGCACCTCGCCCGGATGCTCCCCGCCTACATGATCCCGGGTGCCGTGCACGGCATCGACGTCTTTCCCACCACCGAGCACGGCAAGGTGGATCACCGCGCCCTCATGGACGTGCACACGCAGCGGATGGCCGAACGCCCGGTCAGCCGGCCCGTCAACCCGCTCGAATCGGCTCTGGCCGAGGCGTGGGCGGAGGTACTGGGCCTGTCCGTGGTCGGCGCCGAGGACGACTTCTTCCGGCTCGGCGGCGACTCGATCCGGCTGATCCAGGCCGTGCAGGCCGCGCAGCGCGCGGGGATCGCCCTGCGCACCAGCGACGTCATCGAGCACCGGACCGTGCGGGCGCTCGCGCACATGGTCGCCGGACGCGCCGACGACACCGGGCCCGTGGCACCGGCCGTGCGCCCGGCGGTGGCCCTGACCGACGTCGAGGCCCGGAACCTGCCGGAGCGGTGCGAGGACGCCTACCCGCTGACGCACCTCCAGGAGCGCATGGTGGCCTGGTCCGCCGAGCCGGCCCTGCGGGCACTGCACGCCTACCACTGCGTCGCGGGATGGCGGCTGCGCGACGACGACTTGGACGTCGGCGTACTGCGGCGGGCGCTGCGCGGTCTGGTCGAGCGGCACCGGTCGCTGCGCACGGCCGTGGTCGATGTCCCCGGTTCGGGGCGGCTGCTGCAGTGCGTGCTGCCCGCGGAGGACACCCTCGTCGAGACCGTCGTCACCGGCCCGGAGGGCAACGCCGAACAGGTGCTGAACGCCGTCGTCGAGGCCGATCTCGCCGCCCCGTTCACCACCGAAGGCGCCGTGCCGTGGACCCGCTTCCGCATCGTGGTGCGCTCCGCGACCGAGGCCGACGTCGTGATGTCCGCGCATCACGCGATGACGGACGGGTGGAGCGGGGTCCAGTTGCGCAACGAACTGCTCGAGGACTACGAAGCGCTCCGCGACGGCGGCCGCCCGGACACCACGGCGCCCGCAGTGGACTCGTACCGGGAGTTCGTCGCACTCGAACGGGCGCTCGCCGACGACTCGCAGGCGCGGGGCTTCTGGGCCGAGGCCCTCGCCGCGCTCCCGGACGCCTCGACGGCCTCGCGGCACCGGGTGATGCAGCGCGTGGGCAGCACGGAGACCGTCGTGCCCCCGGAGCGCACCGAGGCGATCCTCGCGGGTGCCCGGACCGAGGGTGTCTCCCCCAAGGCCCGCTGTCTGACCGCGTTCGTCTCCGCCCTCCACCGGCACACCGGCACACCGTCCCTGACGGTCGGCGTCGTCGCCAACGGCCGCTCGGAGCGGCTGACCGAACCGCTCCGCACCACCGGCCTGTTCTGGAACATCCTGCCCGTCACCTCCCGGTGGGACGCCGGCGCGCCACCCCCTGCGGCGCAGGCGGTCCAGGCCGGACTCGAGGCGCTGGAGCCCTACGCGGGGTTCCCCCTCGCCGACCGCGTCGCGGACGACCGGGCGGTCGCGGGGTGGTTCAACTTCGTGCACTTCCATCACGCCCGTGGGGCCGTCGGCCGGCTGACCGTGGTCGAGGAGTGCGTCGCCCTCGGGCAGCTCCACCACCCGCTCGTGCTCGGGGTGTCGCTCGAACCGTCCGTTCCCGGCGGCGCTCCCCGGCTCGTCGCCACCCTCGAACACGACCTCGACCGGCTCGACGAGACCGAAGCCGCACGGCTGTTGGCCCTGTGGTCCGAAGCACTGTCCCGGCCGACGGCCGACACCCCGGGCAGCGGCACCGTACCCGGCGATCCGGAGGACTCCCGTGACACTGTTCAGCCCTGAACACTCCGAGACCCGCGACGGCATCCCCTGGTACGACGTCGTGGTCTGCGGCGGCGGACTCGCGGGCGCCACGTTCTCCCGCCACCTGCGCCGGGAGCAGCCCGACGCCTCGGTCCTGACCATCGACGGCCAGACCTACCCGGTGCCGCTGGCGGCCCACAAGGTCGGCGAATCGACGGTGGACATCGCGGGCTTCTACTTCTCCTCGGTCCTCGGGCTCGCCGATTACATGGCGGAGAAACATCTCCCCAAGCTGGGCCTGCGCTACTTCTTCGGGCGGGCGGGCGAGCCGTTCGCGCACGCCTCCGAGATCGGGCTGTCGGCGTTCCCCGGGCGGTCCACCTACCAGATCGACCGCGGGGTCCTGGAGAACGACCTCTACGAGATGAACCTCAAGGCCGGTGTCGAGATCGCCACCGGCAGCAAGGTCCGCGACATCGGCCTGGGCCCCGGCCGGACCCCGCACCTGGTGACGTACGTCGACGGGGCGGGAGCTACCCGCAGCGCACGCTGCCGGTGGGTGGTCGACGCCATGGGGCGGGCCCGGTTCCTCCAGCGCAAACTGGGCCTGCTGCGCCCCACCGAGGGCGAGTTCAACGCCGCGTGGTTCCGCGTCACGGGCCGGCTCGACGTCGAGGACTTCGTCCCCGACGACCAGGCCGGCTGGCACGAGCGGGTGCCGGGCCGACAGCGCCGGCTCTCCACCGTCCATCTCATGGGCCCCGGTTACTGGGTCTGGCTGATCCCGCTCGGCTCCGGCAACACGAGCGTCGGCATCGTGACGTCCGGCGACCTCCACGACATCGACGCCATGAGCACCCTTCCCGGCGCCGTCGCATGGCTGGAACGGCACGAACCGGTGGTCGTGCCCGCGCTGAGCCGTCACGAGGTGCTCGACTTCCTGGCGGTCCGCGACTACAGCTACACCTCCGCCCAGGTGTTCTCCGAGGACCGCTGGGGCTGCATCGGGGAGGCCGCGGCCTTCGCCGACCCGTTCTACTCCCCCGGCTCCAACATGATCGCCTTCGAGAACTCGGCACTGATCGAGCTGATCGGCGAGGACGCCCGGAGGGGACTGCGCCCGGAGCGGGCCGAGGAGCTGAGCCGCTTCGTGCTCGGCCAGAACGACTGGCTCGAGTACAACATCCACAGCTCCTACTCGTACTTCGGCGAACCGCTGATCATGGCACTGTCCTTCATCTGGGACACGCTGCTCTCCTGGACCACGGCGACCCCGCAGATGTTCAACGGCATCTTCCTCGACGAGGAGAAGGCCGCCGCGGTCCGTGCCGCGACCCCGGGCCTGTACCCGCTGGCCGTCCAGGTCAAGCGGCTGTTCAAGCAGTGGGAGCGCGCGGCGGGGCAGGGCCGGGACTTCCGCTTCATCGACTACTACAAGATCCCGTTCCTGCGCGAGGCCTATGAACGCAACCTCGTCGAAGGCAAGTCGGTGGCCGAACTCGTGGACGACCACCGCCACTCGATGGCCGTGCTCGAGGAAGTGGCCCTGGCCATCTTCCTCATCGCCGTGGAGGACGCCCTGCCCGAGCGGCGGGCACACCTGGACCGGCACCCCTGGCTCAACGCCTGGGCGATCGGCCTGGACCCCGAACGATGGCAGTCCGACGGGCTGTTCGAGCCCACGACGACACCGCGATCGCTCCACCAGGCGTACGCGGGTCTCACGGCGCTGTTCGACGCCCCGCCACCGGAACCCGGCACGACGCCATCCGCGCTGCCGATCCACCTGCAGCTCTGAACGATCCTGCCGAAGTGCGGACCCCAGCGGCCCGCAGGGACCGAACCGCACTTCTCATGGCGCGTCCAGGGCGTGTTCCAGAAATCGGTCACGGTCATGTGGTGATCATGTTCCCTGGCCCGGGGCGACCCGTCAGAAGGCTCGGTGGCGGCGCCGGGACCACCGCCGTCGAGCCACACCTCTCCACTCCCGAGGAGTGCCCATGATTGTGCCGAGCCGTCGATGGCACGAGCTGTCCGTGATCGAGCGTCAGGCACGTGCGGCGCAGAAGAGCGGACGGCCCACGTGGGATCTCGCGGAAGCCCTGATGCGAGGTCTGCCGACATCGACCGGCCGGGTCTCGTTCAGCGCCGAGACCTATCCCGACCCGCAGGGAATGCGGGACCTCCGGCGCCGGATCGCGGCCCGGGAGAACGCGAAGTACGGCCTGGCGCTGGACGAGCGCCACATCGTGGTGACCCACGGTGCGACCGAGGCACTGTTCCTGGTCACCCACACCTTCCTGACCTCCGGCGACCGGGCCGCCGTCCAGGCACCGAGCGTCCTCTTCTACCGGGAGATCCTCGAGAACCTCGGCGCCACCGTCGTCCCGCTGGACGCAGCACCCCGAGGTGCCGCTCCCGCGCGGATACGGCTGGTGCACAGCCCGTCGAACCCCGACGGCCGTCTCCTCACCGAGGGCGCCGTGGCCCTGCACGCCGACGCAGCGTGCACGGACGGCGCGCTGCTCGTCATGGACCAGGTGTACGACGAGCTGATCGTCGGGGGTGCACGCCCCCGCGAGGACCAGGCCCTGATCGACAGCGGCCATGTCGCGAAGGTCAACTCGGTGTCGAAGAGCTTCGGATGCCCCGGCATCCGCATCGGCTGGATCTCCACCGCGCCGGCGAACGCCGAAGTGCTCACCGGGGTGGCCGAACGTCTGCGCATGGGCCCGTCGCTGGTGGCTCAGCAGGCGGCGGCGGCTCTGCTGGAACAGCCGGTGGACGGGAACCTGCCGGTACTGGCCGAGCGCCGGGCCATCGCCATGAAGGCCCTGCCCATGCTCGACGTCTTCGAGGCGGCGGCGCCTCCGGCGGGCGGCCCGTTCCTCTGGCTGAGGCTGGCCGACCCGGACGACGACGCCCGGCGACTCTGCGACCGGGCGCTGGCGGAGGCAGGCGTGCGGCTGATGCCCGGCAGCGGTTTCTGGCAAGGCACGGACGACCGGGTGCGCCTCTCGTTCGGCGCGGTCCCCGACTGCCTCCACGCAGCATTCGACCGTCTTCGGCAACTGACCGGTCCCGTTCCGGCGAGCGCGGGAGAACGCGAAACCCGCCCGCGCACGAACCGGCCGGGACAGCAGGTACCGCGGTGACGCCACCGGAGACCCATGCCCCGCCCCGAACGGGGCTGCGACGCAACCGTGACTTCCAGATCCTCTGGACGGGCGAGACGGTCTCGATGTTCGGTGCCGAGGTCAGTCTCCTGGGCCTGCCGATCACCGCCCTCGTCGTGGTCGGCGCCGACGCCACCGGCCTGGGCCTGCTGCGGTTCGTCGAGTACTTTCCCTTTCTCGTCCTGGCGCTGCCGCTCGGAGTTCTCGTCGACCGCATAAGATGCCGCCCGCTGCTGATGATCGCCAACGCCGCCCGCGCCCTGCTCGTCGGCGCCGTCCCGGTGCTCGCGGCATTCGGGTGGCTGACCCTGGCCTGGCTGTTGGCCCTCTCCACGGGCATCGGGGCGTTCACCGTGCTGTTCGACCTGTGCCTCGTGGCGTACCTGCCGAAGTTCGTGGCCGCCGAGGACCTGCTGTTGGCCAACGGACGCATGTCCGTGAGCCAGGCGGCGGCGGAGGTCGCGGGGCCGGGGCTGTTCGGACTGCTCGTGCAGGTGCTCTCCGCGCCGATGTGCCTGGCCGTCGACGCGGGTTCCTATGTTGTGTCCGTCTTCTCCCTCCTGCTCATCAAGCGACGGGAGCCCGGACCGACCCGACGTGCCGGCACCCCCTGGCGGGACCTCTGCGACGGGCTGCACTTCCTCGTGAGCACGCCCCCGATGCGGGCGGTCACCCTGGCCGGGAGCCTCTACAACCTGGCGTGGGCCATCTTCCAGACCGCATTCCTCGTCTACACGAACCGTGTTCTCGGGTTCGACATCGGCGTCATCGGCATCGTCCTCGCAGTGGGCGCGACCGGCGGCCTGGCCGGGGCCGCGGGCGCGCCCTGGCTCTCCCGGCGCCTTCCCGTGGGCGTCGCCTTCCTCGCGGCGGCCGCCGCCGGCACCGTTCCCGCCCTGCTCATCCCTGCCGTCTCGGAACGGCAGACGTCTCTCGCCGTCGTTCTCACCGCCTTGTTGACCGTCATAAACGGTGGTCTGGCGGTCTACAACGTCCTCACCGCGACGCTGCGGCAGAGCGTCACTCCCGACGGGCTCCTGGGGCGGGTCGTGGCGGGCTACCGGACCCTGGTGTTCGGGGGCATTTCCCTCGGCGGCCTGGTCACCTCATGGCTCGGCGGCTTCGCCGACACGCGCACCATTCTCCTGGTGGCCGCGCTGCTCTTCGCCTCGGCCGTGGTACCGATCCTGTTCTCCCCGGTCCCGCGCATAAGGAGTTTCGTGTGGGAGGCCGCTTGAGCGGCGGAAGGCGCTATCCGTCCCGCTCGCTCCGGCTCGGCGTCGGGAGCCGGGCACCCGGTGCTGCTTGGCCCTTCAGCGACGAGCCGCTGCTCCATCGCAACAGCGGGCCCGACACGACCGTGGTCACGACGGCCATCACGACCATCAGCGAGTAGAGGTCGGGATCCAGGATCCCCAGGGAGAGACCGACCGTGAGCAGCACCAGCTCGGTCAGGCCCCGCACGTTCATCAGCGTGGCGAGCATCGCGGCCGACCGGTGATCGAGGCGGGCGGCCCGGGCCCCGCCGTAGACGCCGAGGAGCTTCCCGCCGCCCGCGACGAGCAGAATCAGCAACAGCTCGCCGATCGCAGTGACGTTGAGGTGCGAGAGGTCCACGCGGAAGCCGGCGACCACGAAGTAGATCGGCATGAGGAACGACGCCAGCGGCTCGATCGAGATACCAAGGCTCTCCCGGAACCCGGCGCGCAGTCCGGTGCGGGGTACGACGAGGCCGAACAGGAAGGCCCCGAAGATCAGATGCAGCCCCATCCACTCCGTCGCACCGCCGGAGGCGAGCGCACCCGCCACCACGAGCGACACGACCACGGACCGGGGCAGTCTGCCCACGACCCGGCCGCGCAACAGCCAGGGGACGGCGAACACCATGGCCGCGGCGTAGGGAAGGAGCAGCAACAGGTGCCAGGAGTGCCCACCCGCCCTGACGATGGCGACGACGGCGAGCACGGTCCAGGCGATCACGTCGCCAACGGCCGCCAGCGCCAGTGCAAGTCCGCCGACCCGACTGGTGAGCAGACCGAAGTCGACGATGATCCGGGCAAGGACGGGAAAGGCGGTGACGGCCATGGCCGTTCCGAGGAACACCACGAACACCACCGGCTGCCGGCTCGGGTGATTGCCGAGCAACCAGAACGCGAGCAGGGCCCCGAGCCCGAACGGCACCACGAGCGACCCGGCGCAGAGCCGGCCCATCGTGCCCGCGTGCCGACGCACGACACGCGGATCGAACTCGAGTCCCACCAGGAACATGAACAGCGCCACGCCGACATTCGCAAAGGCACCGAGCGACGGGCGGACATCGGCCGGGAAGAGCGCGTCGGTGAGCCTGCCCCCGAACAGGGTGGGGCCGAGGAGCAGGCCGCCGACTATCTCCCCGACCACCGAGGGCTGACCGAGGCGGCGCGCGAGGGCAGCCATCGCCTGGCAGACGAGGACGAGAACGGCAAAGGCGAGCAGTAACGAGCTCGCGTCCGGGGCGCTCATCGCATCACGGGTACGGAGCGAAGGGGCAGGAGGACCACGTTTTCCCTTTCCTGTTCGCGAGGCCGGCGCAGCCGCACCGTTGGAGCGACTCGGCAAGTCGGCTCCGATGCGCACCAACTGCACGCACTAGCCGACCGAGTTGGCGCGGCACCAGAGCTCACCTGACGGCCGCAGGCTGCTGACATGCGACGCCACAGCGGTCGAGAGCACGCGCTCGGCCCGGACTACGTCGTCGGTCACCACGATGTCCTGCATCAACTGCAGCTCCCGGCTGGGTCCGACACCGAGTTCGTCACCAAGTGCCCGGCAGGCCCTTTGAAATACCCCGAGGGACTGGGCACGGTGGTGCGACAGGTAGAACGCGAGCATGAGCTGCTGGTACAAGGTCTCGTTCAACGGATACTGCGCCAGATGCAGAGAGAGGAAGTCGACCGCCGAGTGGGACTGACCAGCGCGAAGCTGCGACCAGGCGGTCAGCTCGATACAGTCCGCGCGCGACTGCTGCAGCCACGAGTCGAAACTGCCGAGGATCGGCCCCGAGTGGGCCCCGCCGAGCGGGGTGCCCCGGCAGAGCGAAAGCCCGGCTTTCCACGCCCGTATCGCCATCTTGTAGTCACCCTTCGCCATGAGGCGATGCCCCTCGACGCGATGACGGTGGAACAGCTGGAGGTCGAGCTGCTCGTCATGAAGCCGCATGACATAGCCGGGAAACTGGCTCCGTAAAACACCCTCCTGTGACGTGTCGCCAAGTTTTTGGCGCAACTTGGAGATGTTCACGTAAATCGCATCGCGTGCCCGCAACGGCGGCCGCGCCCACACCTCACCGATGAGATCGTCGACGGTGACGACGCTTCCTGCATTCACGAGGAGCGTGGCCAGAATAATGGACGAGTTCCGGGATCTCATGGATCGGGTTTCGCCATTGGCGACCAGGTGGAGCGGTCCGAGGACTGCGTAATACACGGAGCCGATCCCTTCACATATCAAACGGGTTGCGGAGAATGTCGCGACTTCGTCGAAGGCGAAGAGAACTCACCTCGGGTTCTGCCCGCGTGGCAGGCCACCGGGTCAGACGGCCTTCAGTGAGTCAGTGGGCGGCTGGTGGCCAACATTTCGCTGCCGTGCGGCAGCAGATGTCCGGGACAGGATCTTCGGCGCGGGCCGTGCACCAGGCGCAGGCAAACGTTCCGCGTGAGGAAACGGGCACGAAAGTTTCCGGTGAAGCCGCAGACGCCTACGGTGGCGGCATCGCTGCAACCACCACAAAAGTCGAACACTCGGTCGACTGCCGAGTCCAGGCTCCCCCCGCGGGCCACGACATCGTGCTCCGCGTTCGCCCCCCTGCCCGGCATAAATTCCCCCAGGAACAATGCTGTCCGGCCCATACTCCCGGTGACACTATGCCCTGTCCCGTGGAAACCAGTCCTGGACGCCCGCGCCTTGCATGACACAGAACAACGATGCAGGCCCACGCGAATCGCCGGGCTGTCCGGCCGATCGCCGCCGTTCCCGCCGATCCGGCAGGTGCCGCCCTCAGGACGAAGAGCCCGGCCTCGCACGGCTCTCGCCCGGCAGGCGCCCGTATGTGCAGGTTCGTGACCACCGGCGCGGCGGCATGAGCCACATCGCGGTGAGCGGCCGCAGACTCCGGCTCCCCCTCCGTGAGCCGCGGCAGCAGGCCCCGCACGGCCGCGCGTACGTCCGCCGGCCCGACGAGCGCCAAAGCGTCGTTGATCAGGGCGATATCGGCCTCGTCGAGGCCGTCCGTCAAGCATGCGGATCCAACAAGGGCGGCTTCCTCGACGCAACGACCGGTGGAGTGCTCCCATCGTGCCCGCTGGGGACCCGCCCGGGCAACGACGCACGCATCCGCCCGAGACCCGTCACTCAGGTTGCGCCGACCGGATGGGCAACGGGCCCACGGTGCCCCGCCGTTCGGGGGGCGGGCTCTACGACATGGCCCGAGTCGCGCGAGCATGGCGCAGACCGCGACGGTGGCCCGGCGGCTCGCCGAGTGTCCCCTGTCAGCTTGCCTCGGCAACGCCCGGCCGAGTCGCCCTCGGCGTCCCGGCGCCCACAGGGGGCGCGGCGGCGATGATGGCGTCGAGCATCGTGCGCGACGCCTGCAGGTCCTCGATGGCACGAGTGATCCGCCGGCCCTCCCGGCGCAGTTGGGCAAGCAGCTCCGGGCAGGTGGGCACCAGGCGCTCGCCGTCCGTCCGAATGCACGGCAGAACCTGAGCGATCAGAGCGGTCGGAAGACCTGCCGCCAGCAGACAGCGAATACGGCGCACCGTCTCGACGTCCGACTCGCCGTAGACGCGGTAGCCGCTGGGCAGCCGCTCGGGCGTCAGCAGTCCTTGCTGCTCGTAGTAGCGCAGCAGTCGCTCATGGACCCCGGTGCGCCGCACCATCTCCTTCATGCGCATACCGCTTGCCTCATCCCTGCTCCCCTTGCACACGCCGCTACTTGACTCTGACACTGATGTCGGAGTTTAGCGTCGGCTGCATGACCACTGATCATGCGCTTCCCACCTCTCACCTCGATGTCCTCGTGCAGGGGCGCGGCCCCGCACTCCTGCTCGCGCACGGCGCCGGCGGCAGCATCGAGGGAAACTTCGGCCTCGTCCTCGACGACCTCGCCCGGGACCACACCCTCGTCGGTCCGCACTACCCCGGAGCGGGCGGCTCCCCCGCCGCCGTCGGACCACTGGACCTGGACGACCTCGCCGACCACCTGGTCGCGGCCGCCGTGGCAGCCGGCCAGGACTCCTTCGCCGTCCTCGGAGAGTCCCTCGGAAGTGCCGTGGCCGTCCGGATCGCCACACGACACCCCAGCCGTGTACGGGCCCTCGTCCTCACCGCCGGCTTCCCCACCGCCGACCCCGTCCTGGCCCTCGCCGCCCAGCTGATCAAGTCCCTGGCGGCCGCGGGTCAGTGGGACGACCTCGCACGACTCGCCCTCCTGTCCTGCATGTCTCCGGCAGATCTGGCGGACGTGGAACCGGCCGACCTCGACGCACCGGTCGCCCGGACCCTGGCCGCGATGCCGCCGGGCATGGTGGACCACTTCGACTTGGTGTCCCGCGTGGACGTCCGGACCGACCTGGCGAAGGTGTCCGCACCCACCCTGGTGGTGGCGCCGACCGGCGACCGGCTGGTGCTGCCCGAAAGCTCGTACCGCCTGGCGGCCGGCATCCCGGACGCCCAGCTGATCGAACTGCCCGGCGCCGCCCACATCCTGAACACGACAGACCGAGCGACCTGGCTCCGCCACGTCCGCGAGTTCCTCGCCGCTCTGCCCGCCACGTCAGCGTGAACGCACCGCTCCTCACGGATCAGGCCGGCCCGCCCACGAAGTCGCCGGCCCGGCGCCGGGCCGGCCTGCTCGTCCTCGCCACTACAACCTTCGTCGTCGTCACCACAGAGTTGCTGCCGGTCGGGCTGCTGACACCGATCAGCGACGATCTGGGAGTCGCGCGATCACGGGTGGGGCTGCTGGTCACCGTGTACGCCTTCACCGTCGGGCTCACGGCAGCTCCGCTCACCCATCGGACCGCGGGCTGGCCGCGCAAGCGCCTCTACATCACCGTGAGTGCGGTCTTCTCCCTCGGCACGGTGCTCTCTGCGGCCGCAGTAAGCTATCCGATGCTGGCGATCGGCCGGTTCCTATGCGGGATGGCGCACGGGGTCTTCTGGTCGATCGTCGCGGGATACGCCGCCGCACTCGCCACGCCCGGCCGCTCGGGCCACGCAACAGCCGTCGTCTTCTTCGGAAACTCGACGGCCCTCGTCCTGGGCATCCCCCTGGGCACCGTCCTCGGCGGCGTCCTCGGATGGCGCGGTGCCTTCTGCGGCGCGGCGGCCCTCGGTCTCGGGGCACTCGCCGCCGCCCAGCGGCTCTTGCCCGACATTCCCAACCGCCCCACCCCGCCGCGGTCGACAGGCCTCGGCGGGGCGCTGCGCCTGCCTGGCCTGCGACACATGGTGACAGCGACCGCGCTGCTCGTCCTCGGACACTTCACCGTCTACACCTACGTGACCCCGCTCCTGCACGACGCCGCTGCCTTCGGCGAGGCCGCCACCAGCATGCTTCTTGCCTTGTACGGACTGGCAGGCTTCCTGGGAACCTGGCTCGGCGGTGTCCTGGGGGACCGTCGCCCGCACACCGTCCTGCTCGGCACCATCGCCCTGATGGCCGGCTCACTGGCTCTGCTCGGTGCGAGCGTCCGGCTGCAGCCACTCACTGTGGTGGCCGTGGCCCTGTGGGGCGTCGCCTTCGGCGCACTGCCGGTAACACTGCAATCGAGCGTTCTCCGCCTGGGAGTTACCGCACCCGACGCCGCGTCCTCCTGGTACGTCTCCGCGTTCAACCTGGGCATCGGAGGAGGAGCACTGACGGGCGGACTGCTGAGCACCTCTCCGCTCACGATGCTCCCGTGGACGGCCCTGCTCCCCGTGGTACCGGCCTTCGTCTTTGCCTGGACCACGCGGGCCGCTTTCCCGCATCCGCTGTCGCGGTAAATGCCGGACGTCCGCTCGGGCAGGCGGTGGCCTTCGAGGAACGGAGGAGTTCGAGCCGGCGGCGGGCCGGTGGAGCAGCCGATATCGGCTGCTCCACCGGCCCCCAAGGCCGGGCTCGGAACAGAGACCCGGAGGGCCCCGCACGAAACCGGGAGGCCTGGGATTCACGTGCGGGGCCGCGCTCACGGGATGTGGGCCGTCAGACTCCGGTCAGGGCGTACGTACCCGTACCGTCCTGCCTGCCGCTGGAGTACTGGCGGATCAACTCCCCGTCCGCGTACCGGTCGTGGCCCATCATGGAGCCGGTGTACTTGTTCTGCAGACCGATGTTCGAGCTGCCGGGTACGTCGCGGTAGATGTAGAACCGCTGGAGGTCGTCTTCACCGCAGTTGGCCGTGGTCAGGTAGGCCTGTTCCTGGTTGGCGATGTCCGCCGGGATGGTCGCGCACCCGCCGTTGCCCCAGTTCCACAGGGACGCCTCGATGACCCCGTTGTGCTCGGTCACGTTGCACAGGCGCCAGTTGTCCAGGTGGGCGCTGAAGAAGGTGGATTCGCGCAGGCGGATGCCGTCGTTGGGCAGGAGCGGTGCGCTCCAGTTCAGGACCTTGCCGGGGACGTCGATCCTGTAGGCGCCGGGTTGGCAGTTCAGCGCGGCGTGCGGGGCGGGCTTGGCGGCCCGGGTGGCCTTCATGCTCTGGGCGGCCTTGGCGGCCGCTGCGGCGTTGTCGGCGTCATGCTTGGCCTGGTCGGCCTTGGCCGAGGGGACGGGACCTGCCGGGTGCTTCGCGGTGGCGGCGGGGGTCCCGCAGTCCAACAGGCCCTTTGCCTTGGCCATGATGCTGTTGGCGGGGACTTTGTCCTCGCAGCGCACTGCGCCTTCTTCGAGGGTGGTGTAGGTGGTGTAGCTGCCGGTGTCGGGGCCCTCGGTCCACTTCAGGCCGCCCGCGTCCGAGCGGTTGCAGTTGAGGCTGCCGTAGGTGCCGGTGACCTTCTTCGTCCCCTCGTACAGGCCGTAGTAGCCGGGCTGGCGGAAGTTCCACGAGATCGACTGGGAGGTGCTGGATGTGTGGGTGTAGTTGACCTGGACGTTCAGGCCCAGGCTCGCGCCGACGGAGCCGAGGGTCTCGACGGCGAAGCTGCCCTGAACGGTGCCGTTGAGGCCGACGGAGACGGAGATGGTCTCCGTGGTGTTCGTGCTGACGCTCTGGTTGCCGGTCGAGCCTTCGGTGACGTACCAGCCCTTGAAGTGCGTGATGGTGGGAGCGACTTCGGCGCTCTTGATGATCGGGTGGCGGGTACCGAGATCGGCGGAGGTGCAGGCGTCGCCGGGCTTCGGCTTGTCGGCGGTTGTGGCGGGTTTCGGATGCCCTGCCGCGGCGGCGGGGCCGGCCACGGCAGTGAGGGCGGCAAGCGTCGATGCAGCGGTTACGGTGAGGGCTACCAGCCCTCTGGTCCAGCGGCCGGAAGATCTTAAGTGGCTCATCATGCCCTTTCCCTGGCCGGGCGCCATGACGCCCCAGGCCGGAGCTCTGCCAGTTATGTGGTGGGGAGCGGTGGTCGATCGAGGCGAACTTAGCGTCGGCAGCGACGCAGTGACGATGACGGAATCGGCCGGTCCGAGGTGAAACCCATGACCTTTCATGGGCTGTTACGCAGCCTTGACCTGCCCGGGGGCCATCAGAATTTCATCTGCGAAGCTACGATCCGCCACCGCCGCCGCACAGACGGACCGTTTCAGCCGTGATTCCGCTGCCGTCACCTCGACGGCCGGCGACTGCCGGACCGGCCTCTCATCGTCCGCCGACGCGGCCGGCCGCCACCAAACCATCACGATATTCGGCCAACTTGCCCATTCTGAAACCGAGGACCTTCGGCGGCCGTGGTGCCTTGAATGTTTGCGCGCCGGCGTGAACGGCCCTATGAACGACGGGGGCAGAGGGGCATCGGCGCGACCGAAGAGAATCCAGCGAATCGAGCCGGACGGTGTCCGGCGGTGAGCCGGAAGGAGGAGCGTCGATCCTGACGGCCGACCGACAGCGTCCGTATGAGCCCCGACCGCATCCAGTGCAGGCACGGAACACAACCAATCGGAAAACAAGGAGAAAGCGAACATGTCCGTACCAGGTTTACATCGTCACCACGGAGGAACGGGACCGAAGACCGAACAGGCGGTGCCGTGCCCTGTCAGGGGCGACGCCGGCCGCCGCTGCCGCATTCAGCGGTCCAGCGACGGCCGCCGGGCCCGCGCATCCTGCCGACCGCGGTAGTGCCGTCGCGAAGACGGGCGGCGGTGTGAGGTCCGAACGGGCCGAAGAACGAACGTGGAAGATTCTGGCACTACGCCGGTTCGATCCCGAGTGGATTTACATGCCACCGGAAAAAGGGGGACCACCTTTGAAACGCGTCAGACGACTGCTGGCGGCGATAGCCTCGCTCGCCCTCACCGCAGCGCTGTGTACCTTGCTGGGCGCCTCCCCCGCAGCCGCCGCACCGGCGGCTCCCCCTCAGGGGAAAGGCACCTGTCAGCCCGTCGCCCCCGGATCCAAACTCCACCGCCAGGGCGCGGCCTGGTCCTGCATGAAGGTATCCCCGGGCCCCGTGCACAACCTTCCCGCACCCGCCACCGTGCGCGGCCCTGCCACCGAGCGCAGTCCGGAGAGGCCGACTCCGGCGGAACTCTGCTACGACAAATCCGGTGTTGAGGTCGTCTCCACCCGGCTCGCCTACTGCGTGCGGGAGCGGGTCGAGTTCCCGGTCACCGACGGTAAGGGAAATCTGATCGGATACACCCTGGTCGCGCTCATGATCATGGGCGAGCCCAACTCCGAGCCGGGCGGGCGCTGGACCGAGCACATCACCGCCATAACCGAGGAAATGACACCCGGCACCGAGGGCGTGGAAATGTCCCTCGACTCCTTTTGCAGCGGCGGCTGCTCCACAGGCGGACCGGCCTGGGGCGGCGCGGCCCTGGTCCTGGGCCCGGAAGGGAGCGAGACCGGGGCCGACGCCACCGGACGCATCACCTACACCTCCAATACCCCCAAGGACTTGAGCCTTGAGGTTCAGCTCTCCTACCACGTGCACGGGCAAACCATCGGCGCGCGCCCCGTCACCAACGACGGGAGCTTCTTCGGGCCCCTCCTGCGCTGTGACCAGTCGGTAGGCGGCACCTCCGGCTGCATCGTCACGGGCCACATGGCCAACGTGACCTTCTCGAAATCGCAATTCCACGGGGCGGCCGTCGCCTACGAGTGGGCGCAGAAGAACCTCTTGGGCCATTACGGCGACGCCGACCACCCGCTGATCCGGTTCTACGACCCGCTCGACCCGGAAGCCAAGGACAGGCGTGCCAAGACCTGTTACCGGGGGAAGTTCAAATTCGTCAACGGCGCCACCGGTGTCCCCAACGACTCCTGCGACGAGTACCCCTTCGCCAGGTCCGTGCAGGGCGGGAACGACGGTCAACAGTGTATCGACATCACCCCGCGCCAGATCGGCGGTGTATGGGACGTTGCGGGCGTCACCGTCGACCGGGGCACCGGCGTAAGCCCGTACAACGCGCCCTGCATACGGGCCCATGTCGACCTCGAAGACAACACCAATGCGGGGGGCGAGCTCGGGCGGGCGGTGCAGTCCGACCGCATCCTCATCGGTGAGAATTACCAGGTGATCATCACCCCGTAGGCGGCGGGTCTGCCTCCCCAGGCACCCGGGGAGGCCGACCAGGGGCCGGTCAGGTTCCGTCTGACGGGTCATGCACGAAGCCACAGGTGGATGGCCGCAACGGCCACAGTGCCGTAGAAGACATAGGCCGGTCAGGCGTGCGCGCGGTCGCCGGCGACCCGGTCCGACTGGGCCTCGATCAGGCTGCCGACGCCGATCGCGAAGTACATGCCGTGCCACCACTGCTCCATGATCAGTGCCGCGACCGGCTCGCTGAAGGCGCGTTTGAAGTCGCTTCCGTGGCCGCAGCGCATGAGCTGGGCGAAGTGGCGGCAGTAGGTGCGGTCCATGTGCCTGAGGAAGCTCGCGGGGGAGATTCTGCCCTCGCTCAGCAGCCAGGGGACGACGAACTCGTGGTCGACGATGCCCATGGGCAGCACGCCGTCGGCCACGGCGTCGCAGACCACTGTGTGCAGGCTGACGGAGCCGGTGTGCCGGATACCGTCGACCTCGATGCTGAACGGCAGGTCACGGCGCGGGACGTGCACGCGCGATCTGCCGGCCGGCATGGTCGGGGTCAGGTCCTCGGCATAGCAGTCGGCAAGCTGGCCGGAGGCGTACAGGTCCCGCTCTTGCGCCGCGGCGCACAGGTCGGCGGCCAGGGAGTAGTACCGCCACACGTCGTGGCGGTGATTGCCCAGCAGCCACGGTCCGACAGCCAGGACCGCCATGCACGCGGCGTAGCGCTCGGCGCGGACGCCGCCTTCCTCGGTCCAGTGCGCATTGAACATCCAGACGGTGCGCTCGTAGCAGGCCAGCAGGTCCGGCATGGCCACCGAGCCGCGGGTCAGCGCGAGAACCGACTGGCCGCATTCCTGGAAGCGCAGGTCCGGTCCGAGGTCGGCCCAGTCGGCGACCAGGCCGGTGAGCATCATGTCGTCGCGGCCGCAGGAGCCGGGCATGAAGGAGAGATAGTAGGTGAAGTAGCCGCTGTCGGCGGCTTTGAAGTCGCGCCACAGGTCGCGGTCACGGTAGACCCAGGCATTCAGGCCGCTGGTGGGCAGATCGTGGACGTCGGCCTCGTCTCGTCGTTTGCTGTCGAAGAAGGCGAGGTCGGCTGCCACGTGCGCCCGCCGTGCCTGCAGGTCGGGGGGAAGGTCGGGCATGTCCCACAGTGCAAGGATCTCGTGTTGCAGGCGGTTTTCCACCCCGCCGTACGCGGTGTCGACGTTGTACTCGAGATAGAAGCCGTAGATGAGCATGGCGACGTAGTCCTGACGCCAGTCGTCGTAGATGTCCGGCATCAGGCCCCCGCCCCAGCAGCCGGCTGCGAAATTCGGATACGCCGCCACCCCCTGGAGCCCGAACTCCTGCATGACAGCGGCCCACTCCGAGGTGCCGCACGGGGAGAGATTCGACTTGGTGGAGCGACCCGCATTCTCACCGAGCCGGGCCCGGCCGATCAGCGCCCCCGCGCGGTCCGCGCCCACTTTGACCGGGACCAGCCCGGCCCGTCCTGAGGCGCTCACCCCGGCGACGGCGCCGCGCACACTGCGGATCTCGTCGAGCAGCACCCGCCCGTGCTCGACCACTTCCCCGCATTCCATCATCCACGGCGCATACCGTTCCCCCCATGCGGCCGGATCGCGCCTCATCGCGGCCAAGGTCCCCTCGGGGTCGCAGACCCAGCCGCCGGGGCGTTGGGACGTCGGGCTGTGGGCCAGGCGGCGGCGCACCTGCGCGACATGGGCCGCCAGGGCCGAACCGGCCGCGCGCTTGCGGGTCCACAGCACGTCCAAGCGGGCGGACACACCGGGCTCGGAATGGGACGGCGCGGTCAGCCGTGCTGCAGAGGTTCCCAGGCCTGTTGGGCCTTGTCCGCAGTGTGCCGCCGTCCGGCCCGCCCGCTGGTCCTCGGATGCGTGGACGCGCTGTGCCAGCGGATCGAGGGCGTCCGGCTCGTGCTCCGGTTCTGCCACAGCGGTCGACCAGCTGCCCGAACCCCGTTGGAACCGGTCCGCCGGCCACGAGTCCGGGCTACCGCGGTCGGTAGCGGGCATGCGAGCAGGGTGCGCCGGCACAAAGCCTCCTCTGTCCATCATCAGTAGCGGCTGGCACGGCCCGATCGCGTGGACGTCGGTGAGGGACCGCCGAACCCACCGTGTGCTGGTCCGCACGGATGTGACGGGCGATCGCTCACCCTGCCGCGTCGGGCCGTGCAGCATGCTGCAAACTATGTGCCCCGGCTGCCTGCACCAGTCCCCGCAGTAGTGTTGTCAAGCCCTGGATTTCGTGGTGCGCCGCATCGTCCAGCGCCTCCAAGCGCTGGTCGGCAAACGCTATGAGCGCAGCAGCCGGGCCCGCGCACCCCGGCCATAGGGGCACTGGGGGCGCAGGTTGAGGCGTTCGCTCAGCAGGGTGCGGGCCAGGTCGCGGCGTCCCGCGTGCAGAGACGCCTCGACCAACGTCCGCTGCACGGCGTCCCGTTGGGCGTGACTGCCGCCGAACCCGTGGAGGCGATGTCGTACGGGAAGGAGCAGGTCGACCGCGGCGGCGTACCGTCGCTGTCCGTAGGCCACGAGCGCGCGGCACACCGGCAGGCCGATCTCCGCGGTCATCACGACGTTGGACGGCTCCGGGCGACCGGTGCCGGCCTTCCTCAACCACATCTCCCGGTCACGGACGAGGCGTTCGGCATCGGAGATGCGGTCGGCTCCGACGTAGGCCATGACGGCGTGGACGTCGTTGAAGGCGTAGTAGGCGCCGTCGCCCCGCTGCGCCCAGGCGTCGGCCAGTGCGGGCCAGCGGTGGCCGGTGTCGGTGCCCGCCAGGTACAGCCGCCAGAGCAGCGATGCGGCGTCCAGGAGTTCCATGGCGGCCCCGGCCGAGCCGTCGTGGTGCACGGAGGCGTCGTAGACGGCCAGGACGTTGTCCGTGCGGTCCGTCGCCAGCTGATAGAGCGCGTAGTGCCACCAGTTGTGCACGTTGAGGTAGTTGCCGGTCGACCAGTCGTCGGTGCGGGCGTCGAGGTAGCGGATGCCGTCCTCGTGCCGCCCCTGCATCTCGTAGGCGTGCACGACGGCGTGGATGCCCCAGACATCGCGCGCGTTGCGTTCCACGGCCTCCAGGCCGACGTGTTCGGCGAGGGTGTAGTGCCCGGCCTCCTCCAGGCCGAACGCGTACATGCCCTGGAGCAGGCCGTAGTGGGGATCGTCGGCATCCCAGGCGGACAGTGCGCCGCCGATGCGGTCACGCAGCAGCACGGCGTTGCCGGTGAGGAAGTCGATCTGGTGGCCGACCGCGAGGGCGAGGGCGTCCTGCGGGTGCGCCACGACGAGGTCGGCGAGGATGCGCCCCGCCCGGTGCATGTCACCGTCCAGCCAGCAGGAGGCCGCCTCGACGTGCATACGTTCACGCGCGGTCAGGCCGACTGGAGACACGTCCTGGCGGTACGCCTCGAAGGCGGTGGCCGCCTCGGCCGCGTCCTTCTCCTCCGTGCCCAGCAGGCCGAGATACGTCCGGAAGACGCTCCCCATGACGGACCTCGGCGAGGCCTGGAGCACCGCCGCGGACTCGGCGGCGACGTCTTCACGGAAGTGGAGCAGGCTGTCGAGGGCCTGCTCGTAATGCCGCGCCGCATCGGCGTCGGTGTGGGTCATCGCATGAGCGTGCCGGTCCGTGACCACTGTGCCCTCCCGCCGGGTCGGATTGCCTCGCACCGGGGCCATCCCTGCCCCGTACCGGAGGGACGGACACCACACCACGGCACCTGAGTACCTTGCCGAGGGTCCGGAGGGAGCAGCGGCGAGCGCGCCGGACGTGTCCGACGTGCCGCACCTGGGCAGTACTTGCCTCATGAGTGCGCCGCCGGGTGACATACCTCTGAGGGGCAAAGCGCCGCGCCGTCCGGTTCGTACAAGGCCCGGAAGCAGTCCGGAACAACGGACGACTCGTCGGACTGATGCCGGTTCTGCCTGAGCACGTGGTCGCCGTGCGGCACGGGCAGAGCCTGGCGAACATGCTGTTCGAGCAGGCCCGGGCAGAAGGCGTGCCCGTGGCGCTGCCGACCGGAAGCGATCCCGGCGTGCCCCTGACGGAGGCCGGGTGGGAGCAAGCCGCCCGGGTCGGGCGATGGCTGGCAGACCAGGAGCCACCGGAGACGGTCGTCGTGTCACCCTATCTGCGGGCCCGGCAGACCTGGACGGCGATGGCGCGGTGCGCCGGCCTGCCGACGGCCCGCTTCGACGAGCGCCTGCGCGATCGGAGCATGGGCGTGTTCCACGGGCTCAACGAGGTCGCCCTGCGCGAGCAGGCCCCGCAATGCATGGGCGATTGGGACTACCGGCCGCCCGGCGGGGAGTCGTTGCCCGATGTCGCCGAGCGCCTCCACGGGTTGCTGGGCGAACTCGCCGGGCAGCGGGTGCTGTTCGTGGCGCACGACGCCGTGGTGGTGGCATTGCGGTACGTGGCCTGCGGTGAACGGCCCGCCGTTCCGTGGCCCGTTCCGAACGCCTCCGTCTCGCAGTGGGTCCGCGACGGTGACCGTCTGCGGCTGGTCGAGTTCGGGCGGCAGCACTGAAAGGCGGTGCGCCGCCGCTAGCGTGAGCACGGGACCGTTCGCGACACCCGCAGTTCCGTCAAGTACCGCTTGGTGACCCGGCCTCCGTACCGTCCGTCGATCAGCCCGGCGATGCACCCCAGCAGCCCCTCCCTGGCCTGCAGCGGCAATGCCCGGTGGCCCGAGTAGGTCCGCAGCACGTCCAGGTAAGCGGCCGTGGTGTACGTCAGGTCCCACTCATAACGCCGGAAGACGACAGGGCCGAACCGGCCGCTGCGTGCAACCTCGTCCACGTACTCCGAGGTGTCGACGTCCTCCGCGGCAGGAAGCCGCAGCCCCGGAGAGGTGGCCGGATCGTACCGCTCGTAGCAGCCCTGGACCTCGGCGAAGAACTCCTCGCTGCCGCCCGCCACATGCTGCGTGGCGACCACGGCGAGGGCGCCTCCGGCCCGCAGCGCGTCGGCGGTCTTGACCATCCGGACTGCGGGATCGATCCAGTGGAACGCCGTCGCCGCGACGACCACGTCGAACGGCTCCGCGGGCAGAGGCCAGGTCTCGAAGTCCGCCGTCACGACCTCCACGGCCCCGAACCCGGCCAGCTTGCGCCGGGCGACGGCGGCCATGCCCGCACCCCGCTCGACGGCGGTGATCCGGCAACCGCGCTCGGCGAGCGGCACGGTCGCCTTGCCGGTGCCGGCCCCCACTTCCAGCACCCGGACGCCGGGGCCGGTACCGGCCGTCCCGGCGAGGTCGTCGAACAGCTCCCGCGGATACCCGGGCCTGGCCCGGTCGTACAGTTCGGGGTCCTCGTCGAAGGTCCGGCTCAGGTGGACGCGGGACGTTTCGTCAGGTGTGTCGTCGCGCATGGCAGCACACTAGGGCGACTTCGGGGGCGTGCCGATCAGCCGCCCTGACCGGCGCTTCCGATCGGACCGACCTTCACCGGGGAGCCGGGGGTGTCCGTGACGGGCAGCGTGGCGGCGCCAGGCCAGCGGAGGGTGACCGTCTTCGTCTCGTTCGGCGGGGTCACCAGCAGCTCCGTGATGCGGACGCCGGATCCGCCCGACTTGTTGATCGGGTAGGTGATGCCGAAGAACGTCGGCTGCCCGACCTTGAGGACGGCCGAGGGAGCCTGCTCACCGGTGCGCTTCGCGGAAATCGACCCCGCGTTGGTCTTCAGGTCGACGCCCGCGTACCCGGAGATCGCGCAGTCATGGCTGCCGCGATTCTTCAGCTGCACCACGACGGTTCCGTCGGGATCGCCGTCGATGGTGCCGTCCTTGGCCGTGATCTCCAGCCCGTCGGTACGGCACTTGGAGACCTTTCCGCTCTCGTGGGAGCCGGTGCCGGCTGCCGTGCCCTGCCCGCCCGAGCTCTTTCCGGCGGAGTTCTTCCCGCTGCCCTGATCCGAACCGGCCGAGCCCGAACCGCCGCCCGAGGAAGACGCGGAGGACGCGGACGACGGGTCGCTCCGCCCTGTGCCGCCATCGTCGTTCTGACAGGCCGTGAGCGAGAGCCCCGCGGCAACGGCCAGGACAGCGAAGGTGAGGTTGTGAACGCGCATCGATTCTTCCTCGGTATCGGTTGGGGTGCCGGCCGCTCGGTACGAGTCGGTACGAGCGAGCGATTCTGATCACCAGGACCGGCGTGGCGGGGCGAACCGTTCCGCCCAACCACCCCCTGATACATGCCTGTTACAGGCACAGCCGGGCGCAGCATGCCATGCCGTCTTCCCACGTGTTCACGGCCTCCGGGCACTGGGACAGACCCGTGACCCGGCGGACCTTGACGGCAGCCGGTGACATGCCCTCCTCAACCCGCCTCGCCGCGCGCCCGGGGCAGCCGCCGGGCGCGCGTTGTCCTCGATGCCAACTGTTGCGGGCCACCGCCGACAAGTACAGGTGAAGCCATGACTACCTTCGATGACCTGCTGTCCCAGGTCCCGGTCGGGCAGATCGCCGCGAAGCTCGGCGTCGACGGGGCCACCGCCTCCGATGCCGTGCACAAGGCCCTGCCTGCCCTGCTCGGCGGGCTCCAGGCACGGGCCGGCAGTCCCCAACAGGGCCAGTCCGTACGGGGCCTGATCGACCGGCACCAGGAAGACGGTCTGCTCGACGGCGGCGTCGACATCGACCAGGTCGACGCCAAAGCAGGGGCCGAGATTGTCGACGATGTCTTCGGCGAGGAGAAGCACACCGTCATCAACGCCCTCGGCGAGACCGGCAGCGGCGGCAACGACCTGGTCGCCGAGGTGATGCCGATCCTCGCGCCGATCGTGCTCGCCTATCTCGGCAAGCAGATGTCCGGCGGCAAGTCGGGCGACGCAGCCGACAGCCCGCTCGGCGACCTCCTGGGCGGACTGCTCAGTGGCGCAGGCAAACCCGGCGGTACCGGCGGTGCGATCTCCGAGGCGCTCGGCAAGGACGCAGGCAGCACGCTGGGCAAGGTGCTCGGCGGTTTGTTCGGGAAGCGGTGATCCCGGCCCAAAGCCTGCCGGGAATATGACGGTTCCGCCCCCGGCCCCACTCCATCCACCGACGTCAACACGCTCTCGGCACCGCGTCAGGCGCTGATGTGCGGGGACCGTCGGCAGCGGGCGGTGTGGGCCGGCCTTGCTCGTTGGGAGTGGGGTTGAGGGCGGCGGTGAGGTGGCGGCGGAGCAGGCGGCCGAGTCTGCGGTCGACCAGGCGGTTCAACGCGGCTGCCAGCAACAGGGAGAAGACCAGCCCGAGGGCGATCGACGGGAGCAGTCCGAGGCCGGGGACGCTTTTGAGGATGCCTCGGGTGACAGGTATGCCCAGGCTCTGATGGACCAGGTAGAAGGGGTAGGTCAAGGCGCCCGCGTAGACGAGGACTCGCCATTGGAGGTGGCGCAGCGGGCCGGGGCCGGCCAGGGCGAGCAGTACGAGGAAGCCGGTGAGGACGGCCGCACTGATCGCCCAGTTGGAGCCAGCGTGCGTGGCGACGCGGTCGTTCAGGACGGTCAGGGTGTAACACCAGGCGAAGCCGGCCAGGAGCCACAGGAGCAGGTTGGGTCCGAAGCGGTGCATCAGGTGGAGCGCGATACCGGCCACGAAGAGCCCGGCGTATTGGCTGAGCAGGACCTCGTCCAGGACGGTGGAGTGCAGTTCGCGGCCGATGGACGCCAGGACGAGCCAGAGGAACCCGAAGGCTATGACGCGCCGGTAGGTCAGGCCGATCAGCAGCAGGGCGCCCATGAGCAGGTAGAAGCGAGCTTCGACCCATAGTGTCCAGGCGACGCCTGCGGTGAAGTTCAGGCCGAGTGGGCTGGGAATCATCGTCAGGTTGCCGAGGGTGGTGCGCAGGTCCGTGGGCGCCCCCGACCGCTGTCCGGCGAGCACCGTGACGGTGCCCATGGCGACGACGATCAGGACGACGGCCCAGTACAGCGGGAAGAGCCGGGAGATGCGGGAGACGGCGAACTGCGCCGGGCTGCGGCCCCAGCAGCTCATGCAGATGACGAAGCCGCTGATCAGGAAGAACGCCTCGACCCCGAGCCAGCCGTAGCCGCTGACCGCGTGAATCAGGGGTGCCGCCTGCGGCAAGTCGTAGGCCTCGCCCCAGAAATGGGGGGTCGGGGTGCCCAGGTAGTGGTAGGCGGCCACGGCTGCTGCTGCGAGCAGACGCAGCCCGTCGACTGCGGCCAGACGCCCGCCCGTAGTGGGGGGACGGGGCTGCAGATGCCTGATGGCCCGAAGTGGTCGGGGGAGACGGCGGGCAAGCAGGGCTGAGGCAGGGGTGGACATGAGTGCACTATACATAGTGCGTATACATTGAGTTTATAGAGGTGGCGGCTTGGCTCCTGACCGCGCCATGGCCGCAAGGTGAGAGGTGCAGGTCTGACGCAAGGTCGGTTACCGCAGGGCGAGTTGGGCAACGAGACGGTGTGCGCCGCCTGCGGGGAGGTGGTCTTCACCGCGCGCTACCGGCCAGCTGGCTACGGGCGGGGCCGCAGAGCCCTCTCACTCAGGCGCGGAGCCTCCCCGCCATTTCTTCGGTGGTGGGTAGACGAATCGGGCGATGGTGGCCGATGCCCAGCCGATGACCCAGCCGGCGGCCACGAGGAGGACGGTGTCTCGTTTGCCGGAGCCGGTGGCTGTGAGCACGATCAGGATGACGGCCCAGGTGACGGCGCATCCGACACTGTAAGCGCCATAGGTGCGAAGTTTGTCTCTCACCCAGTGGTCCTTCCCCGCGGAGAATGAGCTCTCCCGCCTGGAAGCCGCCCAAGGCTCGTATCGACCCGGGGCAACTGCCGGGCAGGCCGGCCACATGACTCTGCCGCCCGGCGTTCGCCGGGCGGCAGAGCAGGAAGGGATTACGCGGTCAGGAGGAGGCGAACGCCGCCTCCAGGCGGGGGATGTAGTCCGTGAGGTCCTGCGTCCAGCAGCCGCTGTCGTGGCCGCCCTTGCACGTGGTGCCCCAGCCCGATCCGTTGCCGTAGTTCACGTAGTGGACCGGGTATCCACGGGATTCCAGGGCGTTCTTGGCGTGCACCGTCGCCGACTCCGCCCAGAACTCCGCGTTGGCGGGGTTGCCGTTGCCGTTGCCGGTGTAGAGCGCGACGCCGATGCCGGCGTCGGCCAGGATGCCCATGTGGGAGGTGGGGTCGGCCTCGTTCCAGAGCCGGTCGGCGTTGAACACCGGGTACGGCGAGCCGAAGACCGCGTCGCTGGACACCGTGGGACCGAAGTCCAGGGCACAGGTCGTGCCGGAGCTGGAACCGCAGAACGGGGCACCGGCGTTGGTCAGGGTGGCGACGACGGCGGCCCGCATCACGAGGTGGTTCGCCGAGAGGTCGTTGGCGCCGGAGAGCGAGGCGACCTGGCCGAAAAGGTTCGGGTGCCGCTGGGCGTAGTGCAGGGCGCCGAAGCCGCCCATCGATATGCCGGCGACAGCCCGACCCTTTTTGTCCGCAATGGTGCGGAGGTTGGCGTCGATGAACGGCAGCACCTGATCGATGTGGAAGGTCTCCCACTTCTGCGCACCGGCGGCGGTGTTCTGGTCGCGCCAGTCGGTGTACCAGCCGCGTCGTCCTCCGTCCGGAATCACCGTGATCATCTTCTGGGTCGCGGTGACAGCGGGGTAGGCCAGGCCCGGGTTGGCCGGGTCGTCGGACGCACCGTGCAGGAGGTAGAGGACGGGGTAGCGCTTCACGGGCGCGGTCGCGTAGTCGTCCGGGAGCAGGATCCGGATGTGATGGTCCCCTGCGACCTCGGCGGTCCTCACGGTGATGACGAAGTTGGTGGCGGTGCCGGTGGCTTCGCCGACCTGGGTCAGGCCGAATCCGTCGGTCAGCTTCGGTGCGGCGGCCGGGGCTTCGGCATGTGCGGACGATGCCCCCAGCATGAGGAGGGCGGCCGCCGCCGCGGTGACGGTCGCTTTCGCGCGCAGCACGCATCGGGCGCGTGCAGACCCTGCAGGCAGGACCCGTTCCCCGAACAGCCACCCGATGGGCTTGTGGATCTTCATGGGGTGAGTGTGATTCAGCCATCGGGCCGACGGGGAGTCGCTTTTTGGAAAATCTCTTCCGTTGGTTTTCCGCCGTTCCGGTCAGTGCACGGGAGCACCACTGTCGGCAATCGCGAGGTGCCGGTGGACCAGGCGCGCGAAGTGGGTCAGGGTGCGGCCGCCGCCCAAGAGCTCGGCGGGCGGGATCCGCAGGGCGAAGTGCTCGCGGGCCTGGAAGAGGAACTCGGCGCTCATGAGGGAGTCCAGGCCGAACTCCTGGAGCCGGCGGTCCGCGTCCAGAGCGGCCGGGTCGGTGTGCAGCACGGCGGCGAGGAGGCGGGCCAGGATGCCGGTGATCACGGCCACGGCCTCGTCCGGCGGCATGGCGGCCAGGGAACGCAGCAGTTCGCCGCGATCGTCGTCCGGTTCGGCGGCGTCGGACGGGGCGAGCAGGGCGTGTCGGGGCGCGGCCAGGCCCGGAAGCAGGCGGCGGGTGCGGTTCCAGTTGTAGCGGCCGACGCCGAAAACGTCCGCCCCCGTGCCGAGGGCCCGGTCCGCGGCGGCGAACGCCTCGGCGGGGGTGACCGGTTCGAAGCCCATGCCCGTCATAGTGTCCGCCAGGTCGTTACGGGCGACGTATCCGGCGTCGGCGATCGGCCCCCAGGCGACCGCGGCGCCACACCGGCCACCGCGGCGACGGGCGCGGGCCAGGGCTTGCAGGTAAGCGTTGCCGGCGGCGTACGGCGCCTGCGCCAGGTTGCCCACAGCCGCGCTGACGGAGGAGTGCAGCAGGAAGAGGTCCAACTCCCGGTCGGTGGTGAGGCGGTCGAGGACGTCCGCGCCGGCGGCCTTGGGGGCGAGCACGGCGGCGAACCGTTCATCGGTGAGGCCGGCCAGCGGGGCGTCGTCCAGCTGTGCGGCGCAGTGCACCACCCCACGCAACGGATGCCCGCCGGCGTCCACGGCGGCGATCACCTCACGCACGGCCGCCTCGTCGGTGACATCGGCGGCGAACGGACGAGCCACCACCCCCCGCGCAGCCAGCCGTTCGAGGACGGCCGCGGCCTCCGGGGCGTCGGCCCCGCGGCGGCCGGCCAGGGCCAGATGGCGAGCGCCGCGGTCCGCGAGCCACTCGGCCGTCGCAGCGCCGAATCCGCCGAGCCCACCCGTGACCAGGTAGGTGCCGTCCGGGTCCAACTTCTCGGCCGTCGGTTCGGGTTCGACGGCTACGGGCTCGTCCAGAGGGTCGAAGGAGATCACGACCTTGCCGGTGTGCCGGGAGTGCTGGAGCAGTTGGAACGCCTCCTCCACCCGGGCGGCCGGATAGACCGTGTGGGGCAGCGGGCGGTAGGCGCCGGAGGCGATGCGCGTCGTGAGCTCGCGGGCCGTCTGCTGTCCCAGGGTGGAGTCGAGCATGACGCTGTCGAGGTTGAAGCCGATGAAGGTGAGGCTGCGCTGGAAGGGGCGCAGCAGCAGGGGGTTGTTGAGGAAGATGTCGCGTTTGCCGAGTTCGACGAAGCGGCCGTTGGGGCGCAGCAGATCGAGGCTCTGGGCGATGGCCTCGCCGCTGAGGGAGTTGACGACGACGTCGACGCCCTGTCCGTCGGTCAGTTCGCGCACGCGCGGGGCGAAGTCCAGGCTGCGGGAGTCCAGGACGTGCTCGGCTCCCAGCGTGCGCAGCAGTTCGCGTTTGGTCTCGCTGCCGGCCGTGGCGATGACCCGGGCGCCCAGGTTGCGGGCGCATTGCAGGGCGGCCAGGCCGACGGCGCCGGCTCCGCCGTGCACCAGCACCGTCTCGCCGGGTGCCAGCCGGGCCTGGTGAACGAGGGTGAAGTGGGCGGTGGTGAAGGCCACCGGGAGGGTCGCCGCCTCTGCGTGACTCAGACCCTCGGGGGTGCGGATGACGGAGTACGCGGGGGTGACGGTGTGGGAGGCGAGTGCTGCGGGCATGATGCCGCAGACCTCGTCGCCGGCCTTGAGCGTGGACACGTCCGGCCCCACGGCGCGGACGATGCCGGCGCCGTCGGTGCCCAGGCCGCGGATCAGGGGGGTGCCTTCGACGGCTTCGGGCGGCAGCAGCCCGTTGGCGCGCATGGGGTCGCGGTAGTTGAGGGCGACGGCCCGCATCTCGACCAGGATCTCGCCGGGGCCCGGTGCCGGCGGCTCGGTCTGCCGCCACACGAGGCGGCGGGAGAGGCCGGGTTTGCGGACGTCCAGGATGAACGGCGCTCCGGTGGGAACGGGCGTGGGTTCGGCGGCCGGTCGTTGGGTCTCGCGGGGGACGAACCGGCCGGCGCGGGTGAGGACGATCTCGTCCTCGTCGCCGGGCGCGAGCAGTTCGCGGGCCAGGCGCAGGGTGTCGGCGGCCGGGTCGTCGCCGCGGTCCCAGGAGATGCGGCGCAGGTGCAGGTCGGGGCGCTCGTTGGCCAGGGTTCGCGCGGTGCCCCAGACGGCTGCGTCGGCCGGGTGGGCCGGACGTTCGGGAGCCGGGAACAGGCCGCTGGGCCGGGTGACGAGCCATACCTGTGGGCGCACGCCGTCGGGCAGTGCGTCGCAGGCGGCGGCCAGAGCTCGCAGCGAGGCGGCGCAAGCGGTCATCCGGGAGACGACGCTGTGCGGGCCGTCCGGCTCGGCCAGCAGGAAGGCGACGCCCAGTTCCGTTGCCCCGGGCGGCAGTTGAGCGGCCCAGGCGGCAGCGTCGTCCGTCGCGGTGATCGTTCCGGTGCCGCCCAGCAGGTCGGAGAGGACTTGGCCCGTCGGCACCTCGGTAGGGCTCTCCACGGCGACGACCCAGGCGGTGCCGGGGGGCTGCTCCGGCAGGGCGGGCTCGCGTACGGGTGGCCGGTCGGCGGCCGCGAGGAGGACGGAACGTTCCTCGGTGCCTGTGCGTGCGGTGTCGGTGAAGCCGGATGCGCCCAGGAGCCGGACCCACCGGTCCCAGGGCAGCAGCCGGTGCTGTGGGCGCAGTGCACGGTCGGTGCGTTGCCAGAAGGCTCCCGTGCTGCCGTCCAGAAGGCCGAGCCGTTGCGCGTGGTGCGGTTCCGTGGCGAGGAGCAGTCCGCCGGGGGCGAGCAGGGTGCGGAGGCGGCGCAGGGCGGAGGTCAGGTCGGTGGCGGTGTGCAGAGCGTCGTCGGCGACGACGAGGTCGAACTCCCCTTGGTGGAAGCCCTGGGCGGCGGGGTCGGTGTCCAGGTCGAGGGTGCGGTGGTCGACGAAGTCGTGGGCGGCGCAGCGGTGTTGGGTACGGCTGAGGCGGGTGCTGTCGCTGTCGGTGCGGGTGTAGCGGGTGCGGTCGGCGGGGAGCAGGGGCAGCAGGGTCGCGGCGAGGGCGTGGGTTCCGGCGGTCACTTCCAGGATGCGCAGGGGGCGGTTCTCGGGCCAGCGCCGGACGATGTCGCCCACGACGGCCCGGGCGATGCCGTGGGTGAAGCGGTGTGCGGGGGCGGTGGCATGGAGGTGTTCGTACGCGGTGTCGTCGAGCGGCCCGGTGGTGCTGCGGAGCGTTTCGGGGAGTCGGCGCAGTTGCCGGTTGAGCAGGACGGTTTCGGAGTGGAAGGCCGGGTGGTCCTCGGTCAGGCTGCGCAGCAGGGTCGTGTGCCGCGGTGCGGTGTCCGTCAGCCGCCAGTAGCCGTCGCGGGCGGGCTCGGCCAGGCCGTGCCGGGCGAGGAGGGGGAGCATCAGGCGGACCAGCCGCCGGTGCCGTGGCAGGAGCCCGTGTGCCACGAGGTCGGAGATGCGGAACGGCGCGCCGGGGCCGGCGTCGGTGAGCAGTCCGTCCAGGGCGGCACGCCTGCAGTGGGCGCCGGTCTCCTCGACGGCGGCGGTGTAGCGGCGGTATCCGGTGTCGTCCAGGGCCGTGCGCAGGGCGGCGGTCCGGTCTGCGACGGCTGCCATCAGGTCGGGCGGCGGGGGCAGCGGGGAGGGGGCGGCCGGGCTTGCGGGGAGTGGTGCGGCGCGCAGGACCGTGTGCTGGACCGTCAGCGGGGTGTGTGCGGTGTTGTGGATGCGGCGGGTGCGGCAGCCCTCGATCTCCACGGTGACGGTGCCGTCGGTGTCGGCGTAGGTGATGTCCCAGCAGAACTCGGTCTCGGTGCGGCTGCGTTGACGCAGGTGGACGATGCCGTGCGGGGAGGGGGTGCGCCAGACCCGTACCGAGCCGAACACCGACGGCAGGTAGATGTGGCCGTCGCTCATCCACTGCTCGGCGAGGGCGATGGTGGCCTGGAGCGGGGCGTCCAGCACCACGGGGTGCACCGTGTACGGGTCGCCGGGTTCGTCGTACGCGTAGGAGGCCAGCAACTCGTCCGTTCCGACGTGCAGTTCGCGCAGCAGCCGGAACGCGGGTCCGACGTCGAGGCCGACGCGGTGGCAGGTCCGGTAGTAGTCGGGGCCGTCCACGGTGCGGGGGCAGCGGGCCCGGATCGCTTCGGGGTCGACGGGGGCGGGGGCGGTGCCGGTCAGGGTGCGGATCTGGGCGCGGACGACGGGGTGGCAGGGGGTGCCGCGGCCCTCGCTGCTGCTGATGGTCAGCGTGCCGTCCTCGGGGGTGACGGCGGTCTGGAGCGCGACGCCGCCGGGGTCGGGCCAGCCGAGCTGCAGCGGCCTGCTGATCTCCAGGTGGCGTACCTCCACCGGGCGCTGCAGCGCGCGGCGTCCGGCGGACAGGGCCGTCTCGACGTACGCGGCGGCGGGCATGAGCACGGTTCCGGCGATCCTGTGGTCGCCGAGCCAGGGCACGAGTTGGGGCTCGACGGCGCCCTCCCACAACGGGTGCGGTGCCGGGAGGCGTTCGCCGAGCAGGGGGTGGTCGAGCAGTCCGGTGCCGCTGGTGCGCAGGACGAAGTCCTGCGGGGTGCCGTGCCAGTGGCGTTCGTGCTGCCAGGGGTAGCCGGGCAGGTCCGCCACGCGGCCGGGACGGGGGAAGTGCATGCGCCAGTCCACGGCGGCGCCCGCCGCGACGAGGGAGCCGATCGCGGCGGCCGTCTCGCGCGGGCCGTCGCCGTCGCGGTGCAGGGTGGGGATGCAGATGGCACGGGTGCGGCGCAGGTAGGGGCGCAGCACCGGGTGCGGGCCGATCTCGACGACGATGTCGGCGGCGTTCGCGAGGACGTGGGCCATGGCGTCGGCGAAGCGGACGGGCTGGCGGATGTTGTGCCACCAGTAGCCGGCCGTCAGTTCCTCGCCGGGCATCGGGGCTCCGGTGACGGTGGAGACGAAGGGGATCCGGGCGGCGGCGGGGACCAGCCCGGTCAGGGCCGTGCACAGCCGGACGGCGATGGGGTCCATGGCGCGGCTGTGGAAGGCATAGTCGAGGCCGAGGTCGCGGAAGAAGATGCCGCGGGCCTTGAGGTGTCTGCCGAGGACGGCCAGGGCGTCCGGGTCGCCTGTGACGGTGACGTCCCGGTCGCTGTTGATCCCGGCGATCCCCAGGGCTGTTCCGTAGGGTTCCAGGACTTCCCGGGCCTCGTGTTCGGGCAGGCCGACGGCGGCCATCCGTCCGCTGCCGACGGTGGTGCCCTGGGTGCGGCTGCGTTCGGCGATCACCTGGGCGGCCTGGTCCAGGGTCAGTGCCCCGGAGACGAGGGCGGCGGCCACTTCTCCGACGCTGTGTCCGACGACGGCCGCCGGGCGCAGTCCGTTGGCGGCCAGGACGGCCACCAGCCCCATCTGCACGGCGAACAGGGCAGGTTGGGCGACTTCGGTGCGCTGCCAGCGGGGTGCGACGGGATGTGTCAGCTCCTTGGCCACCGACCAGCCCAGGTGCGGGGCCAGGGCGGCATCGGCCTCCTCGACGGCCGCGGTGAAGACGGGGTCGGTGTGCATGAGGTCGGCGGCCATGCCGGGCCATGGGGAGCCGTTGCCGGAGAAGACGTAGGCCACCGTGTCCCGTTCGGCCTTGCGGACGCCGGCCGGCGGGGCGGAGGGGGCATCGGTGAAGAACCGGTCCAGCCGGTCCGCGGCCTGCTGCGGTCCGTCGGCCAGGACGGCGGCGCGGTAGGGGTGGGCGCTGCGGCGCAGGGTGGTGGTGTGGGCGAGGTCGTAGAACTCCGCGTCCGTCGCCCGGCGCAGCCGCGTTGCGACTCGTGCGGCGAGTTCCTGCAGTGCCTGGGGTGACCGGGCGGAGACCACCACCGGTACGGTGCCTGCGCTGTGTTCCTGCTGGACGGGCAGGCGTGGGGGTGCGGTCAGGACGGCGTGGGCGTTAGCCCCGCCGAAGCCGAAGGAGTTGATGCCCACCGCCGCCCGTGCCCGGCGCGGCAGTCCCACGGGGGCGACGGTGGGTGCCAGGCCGAGGCCGGCGAAGTCGATGTCGGGGTTGAGGGGCTGGGCGTGCAGCGTCGCGGGGGCCAGGCCGTACCGCAGGACCAGCAGGGCCTTGAGCAGGCCGGCCATGCCGGAGGCCGGTTCCAGGTGGCCCAGGTTGGACTTGACGGAGCCGATGGGCAGCGGTCCGGTCGTGCGGCGCTGTCCGAGCGCCCGGCCGATCGCACCGGCTTCCGCCGGGTCGCCGACGGTGGTGCCGGTGCCGTGCGCCTCGAAGTAGACCAGGTCGTCCGGTGTCACTCCGGCCTGCCGGTAGACGGAGCGCAGCAGCGCCTCCTGGCTCTCGGTGCTGGGCAGGGCCATGCCCTGGGTGCGGCCGTCGCAGTTGGTGGCGGTGCCGGCGATCACCGCGTGGATGCGGTCGCCGTCGGCCAGGGCGTCGGCGAGCCGTTTGAGGACGAGCACTCCCCCGCCCTCGGCCCGTACGAATCCGTCGGCCTCGGCGGAGAAGGCCGCGCACCGGCCGCGCCGCGACAGCATGCCCGCGTGCGAGAACCCGGTGAAGGAGAAGGGGCTGGCGAGTACGTTGACGCCGCCGACGAGGGCGGTGCGGCTGGTGCCGTCCAGCAGGGTGCGGCAGGCGCGGTCGAGGGCCACCAGTGAGGAGGAGCAGGCCGTGTCGACCGCCATGCTCGGGCCGCGCAGGTCGAAGCAGTACGAGAGGCGGTTCGCCGCGATCGAGAGGGTGGCTCCGGTCATGGTGTACGGGCTGGTGTGGTCGCCCAGTGCGGCCTGGAAGTGGCCGTAGTCCGGGTCGGAGATCCCGACGAAGACGCAGGTGTCGGACCCGGCCAGCGATTCGGCGGGGATGCCTGCGTCGTCCAGGGCCTCGACGGCCGTTTCGAGCAGCAGTCGCTGCTGCGGGTCCATGTGCGCGGCCTCTTTGGGGGCGATGCCGAAGTAGGCGGCGTCGAAGCCGGCCACGTCGTCGAGGAAACCGCCGGCCGCGGTGTAGCTGCGGCCGGGGCGGACGGCGCCGGGATCGACGAAGCGGGCCTTGTCGAACCGGTCCGCCGGGATCTCGCCGACCAGGTCCCGGCCTTCCCGCAGGGCGGCCCACAGGCCGTCCAGGTCCGTGATCCCGCCGGGCAGCCGGCAGCCGGCGCCGACGACGGCCACCGCTTTGTCGATGCGTTCCATGGTGGTGGCTCCGTCTCGTGTCGTGCGCGCTCGGCGGGGCTTCCGGCGTCAGAAGTCCGCTGAAAGGTCGGGGAGTTGCCGCAGGCGGGCCGGGTCGATGCGGCGCAGGGAGTGCAGGACGTAGACGGCTGCCGTGCCGAACCGCGGGCTCCAGCCGGGCGGTCCGCACACCCAGGCTCCGAGCGAGAGGGATCCGCGGACGAGCGGCGGGAGCAGAGCCGGGTCGGGTCCTGCGGCCGTCCGCGGCGGGGGCAGCGGGTGGCGCGGGACCGCCCGGTGGTCCGGGGGCGCGGAGTGGCGGGCGGCGGCGGCCCACAGGACCGCTGCCGTCCGCTCCCGGTCCTGGCCCGGTGCGAGGCAGTTGCCGCCCGCCCAGGCGAGGCCTCTGCGGGTGGCATAGGCGGCGACCCCGAGCGCCAGCAGCGGGACCAGGGTGCCGCCGCGGTGGGCGGGGTGGAGACAGGCCCGGCTGATCTCCACCAGTTCGCCGCGCGGCACCGCCAGCCCGCTCAGGTCGAAGTCGGCCTCGGCGACGAGCCGGCCCGCGGCCGCGGCTCCCTCCGGCGGGAGGAGCCGGCAGGTGGCCACCAGCTCTCCGGTGGCCGTCTCGCGAGCGAGCAGGTGGTCGCAGTACGGATCGAAGCCGTCGGTGCCGAGACCGCTCGGCGGAGTGTCCAGGCGGGCCCCCGCCTCTTGCACGAAAACCCGGCTGCGCAGCCGCCGGGCGTCCTGCACGTCCTGTGCGTCGCGGGCGAGGGAAAGGGCATAGCAGGGGAATTGCCGGCCGGATTGATCGGAGATTCCGGAGGTCTCCGTGGGAATCATGGACGTTCCGTTCGTGCGTCACGACGCAATCGGGCCACTCGAACGGCCAATTGCGTTGCGCGTCACGCTACGGATCGTGGATGGGGTTGTCCACGGACACGCCCGCGGGCCGAATTCAGCGGCCCTGCAAAACCCTCGCATTGTCGCCGAACGTCCATCCCCGTGAACCGTCCCAGTTGGCCGACCAGGTCATCAGCCCTTTCAATGCGCCGGAGTAGGTGTTCCATGCCTGTGCCACGGTTTCCGGGGGCATGTATCCGCCGCCGGCTCCCGGCTGGGCGGGAAGTCCGGGGACCTGGTGGTCGTAGGGGACCCGGACGGTGGTGCCCTGGACTACCAGCCCGTTGTTCAGGCAGTCCGTCTGCGCGGTGAAGCCCGCGACCGTCCCGGCTTCGTAGGAGTCGCCCGAGCACCCGTACATGCTGCCGTTGTAGTACTGCATGTTCAGCCACCACAGGCGGCCGTTGTCCGCGTATTTCTTGACGATGGGCAGGTAGGCGCCCCAGATCGAGCCGTAAGTCACGCTGCCGCCGGTGACGTAGGCCGTCTCGGGCGCCATGGTCAGGCCGAAGCCGGCGGGCATGCGGTCGAGCACGCCGTCGATGATGCGGATGAGGTTGGCCTGTGAGACCGACAGGTCGTTGATGCTGCCGCTGCCGGTGAGTCCGGTTTCGATGTCGATGTCGATGCCGTCGAAGTTGTAGGTCTTCAGGAGCGGCACGAGCGTGTCGACGACCCGGTCGGCGACGGCGCTGGAACTCAGGTCGATTCCGGCCGTGGCTCCGCCGATGGACATCAGGACGGTGAGGCCGGCTGCTTTCGCCTGGCACATCTCGGCCGGGGTGGGGACCTTCACCGTCGCGTCCATCCCGTCCTCCCACAGGACGGTACCGTCGGAGCGGATGACGGGGAATGCCGCATTGAGGACGGTGTATCCGTGGTCGCGGATACGGGCGTCGGTGACCGGGATCCAGCCGAGCGGCGGATGGACTCCGTTGGCCGCTCCGTCCCAGTTCTCCCAATATCCCTGGAGCACCGGGCCGGCGGGTCTCGGTTTGGCGGCGCAGGTGTCGCCGTACGGCGCGGGCGACGCCCCGGCGGTGGCCGGGAACTGCAGGACGGCGGCCGTCGCCACGCAGACCGCGAGCAGCCGTGATAATCGATACTTCACCCTCGATACCCCCTTCGCGTTCGTCAAAAAATAAAGTTGCCCGCGACTGCCGTCAATAGCCCGGACACCCCGTGTGACTTACTCGAAATGCGGGGAGCATATGCCCGTATCTCCGCTTCCGTTGCCACTCACGCGATTTTCCGGGAGCGAATCATGGGAAATCAGACCAGCACGGCTCGCGGGGCCCTCCCCCGCTTCGAGGACGCCTGGGGCCTGGGCCCGGAGGACGAACGGTTCGTGCGCGAAATCGTGGCCGCGCTGGAGAAACACGGCAATCTCAACCGCTTCGGACTGTGCCTGCTGCACGACCACTTTCCCGTGGCCACCGACGAGGTGCGGGTGGAGACCCATGACATCGCGGCCCGCACCCTGCAGGTCCGCGTCGAGAAGGCGGCGACGACCGGGCACACGAGGCCTTCACAGTGGCGGTTCTTGAAGGCCGCCGGGGGCAGCGGGGCGGGGCTTCTCCGCACAGGTCGCCTATGCACTGGTGCAGTTGGTCGCGGTGCTGACGGTCGTCAAGTTCTTCACCGAGCCTGACATCCGGGGGTTCAAACCGTGAGCCGCCGACAGGGCGCTGCGCCGGGCGGTGGCGGGGCCTACGCCTCCCCTTCTTCCGCTTCTTCCCCGGTGGTGCGGCCGGCGAGCCGTTCGTAGCGCTGGCGGGCGGCCTGCGGGGTGCCGAGCCCGAGACCGAAGGCGATCTCCTGCCAGGTCATTCCGCGGCCGCGGGCCATGCGCAGCAGTCCGGCCTCCAGTTCGTCCATGTCGCCGCGCGCGAGGGGGACGAGGCTGAGGGCGGCGGTGATGTCGGCCCGGTCGACCTCCGGCTCGCCGTCGTCGGCGAGGGCGGCGCCGCTGAGCAGGAAGGCCACGAGGCGGACGGCCTCGTGCGGTGCGAGGACGTGGGGGTGGACCTGCCGGCGGCGCTGCTCGTCCGTGGCCGCGTGCCGTTCGGCGATGCGGAACAGGGAGGCGTGGACGCGCTGGACCCGCGCCTGCTCGGGGTGCGGGGGCGCGAAGGGGTCGGCGGGCTGCTCGGGAGTCGTCGTCATGCCCTCAGGGTGGATCACTGCACGATGCAGCGTCAATGAGTTATTGAAAACATTCCGTTCAAGCACAGATGTTCCTCTGCGCACCCGCGCCCCCACTGTGCGTCAGGGAAACGTTCGAATAGTGGGCGTTCACGTCATACGCCCAGCCTGTCCCCGCAAAATCGTGAAGCTCACCGAACGTCTCACGTAATGAACAGGTGCGACCATGAGTCGGACGATCACCCGGTCCCCCCAGGACTCCCCGCCCCCGACGGAGCCTGCCACGCCCGTGCTGTCGCACGGGCTCAAGCAGCGCCACCTCTCGATGATCGCGCTCGGCGGGGTCATCGGCGCAGGTCTCTTCGTCGGCTCGGGCGTCGGTATCGCCGCGGCCGGACCGGCCATCGTCCTGCTCTTCGCGGGCACCGGCGCGCTCGTCATGCTGATCATGCGGATGCTCGGCGAGATGTCCGCGGCCCGCCCCTCGACCGGATCGTTCTCCGTCCACGCGGAGGAGGAACTCGGCACCTGGGCCGGGACCACCTCCGGCTGGATGTACTGGCTGATGCTGTGCGCCGGCGTGGCCGCCGAGGCCACCGCCGCGGGCACCATCATGCACAGCTGGGTGCCGTTCATGCCCGCCTACGGCTGGGTCGCGGTCTTCATGGTGTTCTTCTGCGCCAGCAACCTGACCGCGGTCAAGAACTTCGGCGAGTTCGAGTTCTGGTTCTCCGCCGTCAAGATCACCGCGATCGTCGCCTTCCTCGTCCTGGGCCTGCTCGGCATCCTCGGCGTCTTCGGCACCTCCCCCGGCGCCGGCAACCTCACCGGCCACGGCGGCTTCTTCCCCGCCGGAGCCGCCGGGCTCGCCGCCGGACTGCTCACCACCGTCTCCGGGTTCGCCGGCCTGGAGACCGTCACCATCGCGGCGGCGGAGTCCGACAACCCGAGCCGCAACGTGGCCCGTGCGGTGCGCACCGCCGTCTGGCGCATCGCCGTCTTCTACATCGGCTCCATGGCCGTGGTCGTCACGATGGTGCCGTGGAACGACCCGCGCGTCGCCACCGACGGCCCCTACGTCACCGTGCTCGACACCCTCGGCATCCCCGCCGCGGGCACGATCATGAAGGTCGTGGTGCTCGTGGCCCTGCTCTCCGCGATGAACGCCAACATCTACGGCTCGTCACGCATGGCCTTCTCCCTGGTCAGCCGGGGCCAGGGCCCGCGCTTCCTGACCAAGGTCACCCGCGGCGTGCCGATGGCCGCCGTGCTGGCCTCCTGCGTGTTCGGCTTCGCGGCCGTCATCGCCGGGATCATCTGGCCGACCACCGTCTTCGCCTGGCTGCTGAACATCGCCGGCTGCGCCGTCCTGGTCGTCTGGTGCATCGTCTGCCTCACGCAGCTGCGGATGCGCCGCCGCCTGGAGCGCGAGACGCCCGAACTGCTGACGGTGCGGATGTGGGGCTTCCCGTACCTCACCTGGCTGGCGTTCGCCGCCATCATCGGCGTCTTCGTCGTCATGGCCGGCAGCACGGACGGCCTCAAGCAGCTCGCCGGCACCGCGATCGTGGTCGCGGCGCTGGCAGCCGCGGGCCACCTGAAGCAGCGGCGTGACCGGAAGGCGGGCGTCGGCGCCTAGCACCGGTCGGCCATCCTGCATGTCGCAAGACAACATCGGGCCCCGCTCACCTCTAGTGAGCGGGGCCCTTTGCGTGGTCCGAGGCGGCGTCGCCGATGGCCGGTTGGTGATCCACCCGGGGCCGGATCACCGGCTCGCGGAGCGTTGTAGAGCCGCGATCAGTCGTACTGCCCGGTGCGTACGGTTCTTCCGATCACGCGTATTCGTCCGGTGAACCCCCGTGCTGGTCCATGGGCCAGGCAACCCGGCAGTCAAGGCACGTGAACCGCCACTGCGCCTCTCCGGTTCCGGGGTGCGTGGCCTTGGTCAGAATCACGTTGATGTCCTCGCACTTGACGCACTGCACAGGTGGTTTCTGCGGGTGGTACGGACGGTACGCGTCAGCGCTCATGGCCCGCAGTGTGCCACCTGCCCAAGTAACCCAAATTTTTTGGGCTTTGAGCGTTGCTACAGGTTGACGCCACCACTGACGTCGATCTTGGTACCGGTGATCCAGCGAGCGTCGTCGGAGGCCAGGAACGCGACGGCGTCGGCGATATCCGGGACCTGGCCGATCCGGCCGAGGGCGGTCAGGCTGATGTTGCGCTCCAGGTTCGCCTGGTCGGCCAGTACTTCGGCAGTCATGTCGGTGTGGGTGAAGCCGACCGAGACGGAATTGACGGTGATGCCCCGAGGGCCGAGGTGCTTGGCCAGGCTGTGACTGAACACATCCAGTGCGCCCTTGGTGAGCGGATAACCGATGCCATGGGCCGAGGCGATACGGGTGGAGACGGAGGAGATGTTGATGATCCGGCCACCGTCGCGAAGCCGTGGCAGCAGCCGCTGAGTGAGGAAGAACGGCGCCTTGATGTTGACCGCGACCATCTGGTCGAACTCCTCAGGGGTGAGAACCTCGATCGGCCGCCCCATGAAGTTGAGCCCTGCGTTGTGGACCAGGATGTCGATCGCCGATTCCCCGTGTGCGCTCAGCCCGGCCTCCAGCCCGGCCGTGAGCGTGTCCACGTCGCCGGGAACGCCCAGTTCGGCGCCCACGACGAAGGCACGGCCACCGGACCCGGCGATGGCCGCGGCAGTCTCCTCGGCCGCCGCCTCGTTGCTGCCGTAGTGCACGGCGACCAACGCACCGTCCCGGGCCAGACGTTCGGCGATGCCGCGCCCGATACCCCGGCTGCTGCCGGTGACCAGTGCGACCTTTCCGCTGAGGTTTGCCATGTTCGCTCCTCGACCGCGTTCTGCGTAGTTCCCCTCACCTAACTTAGGCTTCCCTAAGTTTGCCACTTGCCGTCACATTCGATCAACACCTCAAACACCGTCAACCACATGAGGACTCAACGGACTTGAGGGGCCGCCCCCCGGAGGTCAGCTGTCGGCTCTGAGCGCGTCCAGATGCCGTCGCAGCACCTGCCGGAGCAGCTTCGGCGGATAGCGGTCCGGCAGCAGCGTTGCCTGGAGGTTGAGCCCGTCGAGGAGGGCGGCCAGTCGCGTGCTTTCCAGAAGGAACAGGACGGCTTCGCCGTCCCGGCAAAGCGGTGGCGGGTGGAACGGGCCATCTGCTGCACCCCGCCGACGCCCGCGGCGGTCACTGCTCGGCAGCCTGGACGGCAGCGACCAGCCTTTGAAACCCTTCAGTTGAAACCCTTCAGTTGAAACCCTTCAGTGTCGCGCCGGCCGTTCTCAGTCCGAGCGCGGGACTACCGGCAAACAGGCCGGACTGCGCGACGTCGAGCGTGTGAAGGTGCGGCGGTAGGCGGTGGGAGTGGTGTCCAGTACGCGCCGGAAGTGCAGGCGCAGATTGGCTGCGGTGCCCAGCCCGCAGTCCCGCGCCACCTGCTCCACCGAGCGGTCCGTGGTTTCCAGCAGTTCCCGCGCCCTGCCGAGCCGGGCGTTGAGCATCCACTGCAACGGGGTCGTGCCCGTCTCCTCGGTGAACCGGCGCATGAAGGTGCGCTGCGAGAGACCCGCGTGCCGGGCGAGCACGCGCAGCGTGAGCGGCTCGCCGAGCCGGTGCAGGGCCCATTCACGGGTACCGGACAGCGACGCCTCACCGGCCACCGCGACGGGAGCCGGCACGTACTGGGCCTGCCCACCGTCTCGATGCGGGGCGGCGACCAGACCGCGGGCGATCTGGTTGGCCGCCTCCGCGCCCAGGTCGCGGCGCGCGATATGCAGGCACAAATCGATGCCGCAGCACACTCCGGCCGAGGTGAGCACGTCGCCCTCGTCGACGTAGAGCACGTCGCGGTCGACCGTGACGGCCGGGAAGTTCCGCTCGAACTCGTCGATGTGCCTCCAGTGGGTCGTGGCGTGCAGCCCGTCCAGGACGCCCGCCGCGGCCAGCGCGAAGGCGCCCGTGCAGATCGACACCACACGCTTGCCTCGTTCGCGGGCCTCGGCCAGCGGGCCGAGTACGGCATCCGGCACCGGGAGGACCGGTTCGAACCCCGGCACGATCACGGTGTCGGCGGCGCGCACCTGCTCCAGGCCCCCGTCGGCGATCAGGGCGAAACCCGCGGTGGTGGTCACCTTCGCCTCCAGCGCGCACAGGGTCATCTCGTAGGGGGTTTCCGGCCGGGTGGTGAAGATCTGCGTCGGGATCGCCAGGTCGAGCGGGGTGACCCCGTCCAGCGCCAGGACCGCGACTCGATGCACTGCCATGGCAAGATTCTAACGAAGTATGGAATTTTTGCCTCTCACCAGGTCAGGGCGGTTGCGGCCAGGCTGAAGACATGACCGGACCCACCCACGAAACGACCGCCGACCTGATCACGCTGCCCGGCACACCGCTTGCCGACGCCGTCATGAACCTCATCCGACCGGTGGAAACGCCGTCCCTGTTCAACCACAGCATCCGCAGCTACCTGTTCGCCCGGCTGGTTGCCGGCCGCCTCGGCCTGACCGCCGGCCACGACTACCACGACGACCTGCTGTTCGCCGCATGCGCGATGCACGACCTCGGCCTGGCGCCGGACGGCCCGCACAGCCAGCGGTTCGAGGTCGAAGGCGCCGACCGGGCCGCCGCATTCCTCATCGACCACGGAGTACCCGCAGCCGATGCCGACCAGGTCTGGCAGGCCATCGCCCTGCACACCTCCCCGGGTATCGCGGAACGCCGCGGCACGCTGTGCGTGCTCGTCCGCGAAGGCGTCGCACTCGACTTCGGCGGCCCACTGGGCGCCGACCACGTCGACGCCGTCACCGACGAGCAGGCCGACGCCTTGCACGCCGCCTATCCACGGCTGGACATGATCCGCTCACTCACCGACGCGATCGTCGTGCAGGCCGCGAAAAACCCGAAGAACGCACCCCTGTACACGCCCCCCGGCGAATTCCTCCGCGAACGCGAGACCTTCGGCCGGACCCGGCTGGAGCACGCCTGTGGTTCGTCCCGCTGGGGCGACTGACCCCACGGACCGTACGGCCCCATCAACAGAGAAGAGGAAGCACCGCAATGACCGTCCACACCGTCACGGTCTCCGAGGACAACGCAGTCTTCGGGCAAACCACCAGCGCTTTCGCAAGTTTCGGCTATTCCGCCGCGGTCCGCGCGCACGGCCTCTTGTTCATTGCCGGAACGATCGGTCGCCGCGCCGACGGAACCATCCCGGACACCATCGAAGAGCAGACCGAGATCGCCATCCGGAAGATCGAGGAGATCCTTCGGCTGGAGAACCTCGACACGTCCGCCCTCGTCGACGTCACCAGCTACCACGTCGACATCCGCCAGCACCTGCCCGGCTTCGTCGAGGCCAAGCAGCGCCTTGTCAATGCGCCCTACCCGACCTGGACGATCATCGGAGTCAGCGGCCTCGCCAGCCCGGGACTCCTCGTCGAAATCCGCGCGACCGCCGCGTATCCCGACGCGTCCCTGTAGACCGCCGCTCCTGGTCCCAGGAGCCGCCGAGCACCCCGGGGGCCGGCCGCATGACGGTCGCCCCCCGGGCACGTCACAAGGCTGGTCAAGAGGAGGCGAGCAGGCGGAACGGGAGGCGAACTCGCCACCCTGCGACCCCGAGGCGTCCACGAAGCCGAAGAACTCGACCACCGCGCCCGCCTCTGGCTCCAGACCACATAAGGCGACCGACGCCACGGGCGCCAACCACGGGCGCCGGCAAGGCGATGAGCACCCTTCCGCAGGCGCCCGTGGTCACCGTCGAAGCCGGAGCGGGTTCTCCATGTCGTCACGGATGCTCCCGGGCGTACCCAAGTAGCCCAGCTCGACAAGGCGCGCCAGGCTCTGCCGTGTTTCCTCCGGCGGCAGGGACAGTTCCCGGATCAGCCATTCGGCATCGCCTTCGGGGCCGCACACGTCGAACAGCCAGCGGCATTTGATGTACACGGCCAGGTCGGTGAAGGACAGGCGGTGATCCGTAGCCACTTCGTGCCCGACAATGAAGGCGTACGGCCCGCAATCCTGGTGGAGGATCCGGCAGAACTCTGGTGTTTCGCTCTTACGAAGCTCCTGCGGCCAGTCGTGTGCTTTCCCGTTCGACGGACGTACCGCTCGGCAATCCGCCGACACGCCGGGCTTCGTACAGCTCAGTCGGCACTTCGGCGGCGCTGGTCACCCGAGCCTATGCCGACCGCCGCTCGCGCCACCACCTCACCGTGGCCCGGACCTGCTCCTCGACCGGGGTGGCGCGCACCGCGAATGCGGACTCGTAGGCGGTGGAGTCCACCACGAAGGAACGGTCGAACTGGTAGCGGATCTCGCGCAGTTCACGGATCAGGGGCGAGAAGAGCGACGCCGCTCCCAGCACCGCCGGCGGCATCCTGCGTACCGCGGCCGGACCCGTCCCCGCCTCGGCGGCCAGTCGGCCGACCATCTCCCGGGCCGACAGCGCGGGAGCCGTCGGCACGTGCCATGCCCGGCCCCAGGCCTGCTCCGCCCCCGCGGCCTCGGCCAACGCCGCGGCCACGTCGGGGAGATAGGTCCAGCTGTGCGGCGCATCGGGGTCGCCGAGGACCGAGACGGACTTGCCCTGCAGCAGGCGCGGTACGACCCGCGCGGCCAGGTGGCCTCCGTCAGTGACGCCGGGCCCGAAGAAGTCCGAGGCGCGGACCTCGACCGCCCTGATACGGCCCTCCTCGTGCAGCTTGTGCACCAGCTCCCACGCGGCCGCCCGAGCCCGCCCCTTGGGGCCGGTCGCCGCGAGCGGCAGGTCCTCGGTCAGGGGGCGGTCTACCGGGCCGTAGCCGTAGAGGTTGCCCAGCACGACCAGGACGGCCCCGGTCGCCTCGGCCGCCGCGCCCATCGACGCGGCCAGTTGCGGCCATTCCGCCGGCCAGCGGTGGTAGGGCGGCGCGGCGCAGCCGTGAATGGCGACCGCGCCCTGTGCGACCTCGGTCAGTCGTGCGGAATGTGCGGCGTCCGCCGCGACGTGTTCGATGCCGGGTTCGGGAGCGCGGCCGGACCTGGTGACCACGCGTACGGAATGCCCCTGTTCGGCCAGCAGTTGCGCGGTGGCGACCCCGGCGGGCCCGTACCCGATTACCACATGAAGACTCACGCCCGAACCCTAGCGTGCGTGTCCGTCATCGATTGTCCGTCACCGTTTGAGGTAGGCCAGGACGGCCAGGACGCGGCGGTTGTCGTCGGCGGACGGTTCGATCCGCAGCTTGGCGAAGATGCTCGCGGTGTGCTTGGCGACGGCGCTCTCGCTGATGTGCAGGGCGCTCATGATGGCGGCGTTGGACCGGCCCTCGGCATCAGCTCCAGCAGGGCCTTTGCGAGGAACCCCGGTCATTCACGACCGGGAGGAGGCGCATCCGGTGATCGCGACGCGGGGCGTCGTGGTGTCGTCACCTCGGGCGCGGAGGGTCCGCAGGGCTGCCGGTGGAGCCGGGAACGGTTTGCGCATCAGCTAGGCCGTTCTGGTTCTCGCTCCACTACACCGCGGTCGTAGGCATGATGCCGCTGACCATCCGTACCGCCCCCGACGGTACACGCGCATTCGTCGCGAACCTGCACTCGGGAATCCTCGACGTCGTCGACCTGTCAGCCGGCACCGTCCTGCACACCCTGGCGATCGACCCCGGGGACCCCGTAACGGTGCAAGGTACTCACGGGATCGCCTGTCTTCCGTGAAGCGGCCACGCATGCACGGTGCCCCGAACTCGCCGCCCCGGGCCGGGATTCGGGCCGGAACTGCTTCTCCTGCGCCCGCGTTCGTGCCCGGTTGTGCACCGGCGCATTTCCCCGCGGGGCGTTTTTCCGGTTCGTTCGGACATCGTCCGGGGAATTATCCGGACACCCCCGGAATCCGCGCGCCGCGGAATGGTGCGGAAATCACAATGTTCCGGTAACCGGCCCGGCAGGAGAACGGGATGTCCTCGCGCCACCGCACCCATCGCCGTCCCAACAGAAGGCTGCGGGCTCTGCTCACGGAGGCCCGGTGGACGCAGGGTGCACTCGCCCGTGCCGTCAACGCGGCGGCTGCCGAGGTCGGTCTGAGCCTGGGGTACGACCGCACGTCCGTGGCGCACTGGCTCAGCGGCACCCGGCCCAGGGCGCCAGTGCCGGAGCTGGTGGCGGAGGTGCTCACGCGGCGCCTGCAGCGCACCGTCTCGGCGGACGCCGTGGGGTTCACCGCGGCGTCCGTCCCTCGGGTGAAACGTTCCCTCGAGGCCGAACTCGTGGCCCTCGCCGGCACCGAGGCCGACCCCGTCCGCAGGGTCGCGGCCCAGCAGCAGCCCTACCGCGAGGCGCTGCTCCGCACGGCCCGCCTGGACCAGCCGGTGCCCCGGAAACCCTGTCCCCGGCACGGCGACCGCTCCGCCGATGCGGAGACCCTCATGCTGCAAAGTGCCGAGCGCTTCTACGCCGCATCGTTCGACGCCCACGGTGGCCGCAGCACCCGGTCCTCCCTGGCGGCCTACCTCGCCCAGGACGTCGCCCACTGGCTCCGTTCGACGCGTACGGAACACGCGCACAGGAAGATCCTGGAGGAGGCCTCCCGCCTGACGTTTCTGCTGGCCCGGATGTACGAGGACGCCGCAGCCCACGGGCTCGCGCAACGGTGCTTCGTCACCTCCCAGCAGATCGCCGCCGAATCCGGTGACCGGCTGGCCTGGGCGGTCGGCCTGCGCGGCCTCAGTGCGCAGGGGCTGTCACTCGGACACCATCAAGCCTCCCTGCACGCCGCCGAGGCCGCAGCGGAGGCGAGGCAACGGGCGGGCGGCGGCGGTCCGGGGGCGTATTTCCTCGCCCAACTCGCCGTGGCCCAGGCCGCCTGCGGCCTCCGGCGGCAGGCCTTGTGCTCCCTCGACCATGCGGAGCGCTGCATGGAATCGGCTGCGGAACCGGGCCACGAGCATGGGCCGTTCACCGTCTACACGCCGGCCGCACTGGGCTTCCAGCGGGCCAGAACCTTCAGATACCTCGGGGACTCTTCCGCCGCATGCGAGGCGCTGACGCGCTCGCTGGCCGTACGCCCCGCAATGGACCGCCGGGGACTGGCGCTCAGCCACGCGATGCGGGCGGAAATCCTGCTCCGCAACGGGCATGTCGAGGAAGCCTGCATCTCGTGGCACTCCTTTCTGGAGCACTACCGGTACTTGCGCTCCGGTGCAGCCGACATCGCCGCCGTCCGGCTGCGCCACCTGCTGGCCCCCTATCGCAGGACCCCGGCCGCCGCACAGGTTCTTGCCCGGGCCGCGGCAGAACGGGCCGGACGATACCGGCGCTTACCAACAGGCGCACGACGACTTTCACTCCGTTCAACACCTCGACCGCCGGTGGCGCAACTCCCGGCGCGCCCGACATTGTTGAATTGAGCAAGGAAAAGGCCTTTCCGGGCTCCACGGGCCGGCGAAAGGAGCCTGTGCCGTGAGCATTGTCCATCTCTTCCCCGGGCAGGGGGATTTCGCACTCAGTCCCCTGCTGCGGGCCGCCCGGACGCACCGGCCCGTACGCGACGCCCTCAGCGGCGTGCTCCGGCAGGCCGACGGCGTAGCCGCCGAATTCGGCATCAGGCCGCTGGGCCCGTGGCTGCTGGGGAGCTCACCGCCCAGCGGCCGCGAACTGGCCACAGCCGCGCCGGGGACACCGCAACTGGCCCTGTTCTGCTCCTCGCTGGCCGTCAGCCGGGCCCTCGGTACCGTGGGGCTGGTGCCCGAGCGGGCGCTGGGGGTGAGCTTCGGCGAGATCGCCGCCCTCACGGCGGCCGGTGTGTTCGATGTCGCCGGGGGCGCCCGGATCGCCTGTCTGCTCGCCCGTTCCCTGGCCCGGTGCGACGGGAGCATGCTCCTGTTGCGGACGGGAGAGGAACAGGCGCGCGTCCTCATGCACGCCGCGCGCACCCGCGGGCTGGCCCTGGCCTGTGTGAGCGGCCCCGGCGAGACGGTGGTCAGCGGGCCGTCGGCCGCTGTGGCGGCCTTGGAGCGCGTCGCCCGGCGGCGCGGCGTGACGGCCACCCGGCTGCGGCTGCCCTTCCTCTCCCACCACCCCTCGCTCACCGACGAGGCGCACTGCTTCGCCGCGTCGATCCGCAACGTTTCCGCGGCGCCGGCGCGCTTCCCCGTGCACTCCGCCGTCCTCGGCCGTGCGTACGGCAAGGGGGACGACGTCCACCGCGGGCTCGCCGACTGCCTCGTCCGCCCCGCAAGGATCCCCGAAGTGCTGCACCAGGTGTGGACGTCGCCGGTCACGCTGCTGCTGGAGGCCGGCACCGGGCAGGCCCTCACCCACAGCGTCCGCAGCTCGCTCCCCGCGGCCACGGCCCACGCCCCGCTGGCGGACCCCGGCTTCCCCTGGCGGCACCCCGAACGTCTGCGCCTCCAGACCGCCCCGGAGGCCTCACGATGATCCCCCACACCGGGGCCGAGGCCGAACTCGCCCGCATCGTCGGCGGACCGCACCCGGCCGAACTGCGCGAGCGGCTGACGGCCGCGCTCATGGCCGGCGCCGCACCGGAGGCGGCCCCCGCCGGCCACGGCCGGCGGACCCACCACGCCCTGCGCCGACTGGCCAAGGCCCTGCCCCCGGCCCGGGATCTGCTCGCCGACTCGTACCTGCTCGCCCTCGTGAGCACCTGCACGGCCGCCGCCGACCCGCCCCTGTACCTGGCCGCCCTCTCCCACTACGTGCTCTGCATGGGGTCCGTGCTCTCCCTGGCGGGCGACCCCGCGGAACTGCGAGCACCACTGGACGCCTTGGAGAGCGGCTACGCCAAGGGCGCCTTCCTGGCAACGGAGACCGGGGACGCGGGCAGCCACCTGGCGCTGCGCACCACGGCCCGCTTCGACGCCGAGCAGAGGGAGTTCGTCCTCACCACCCCCGACGCGGGAGCCGCGAAGTTCTCCGGTGTCGGTGCGCTCGGGGAGCCGCAGACCGCCGTGGTGTGCGCGCGTCTGCAGACGGCGCACCAGGATTGCGGGGTGTTCTCCTTCCTGGTCAACCTCTGTGACGAACAAGGGCTGCTGCCCGGTGTGCGGGTCTCCGAGCCCCTGGAGCTGGGCGCCCTGCCGCTGGACTACGCCCTGGTCCGGTTCGACGGCGTGCGCCTGCCCTACCGGAACTGGCTGCGCGACACCGCCCGCATCGACGAGCGCGGCACCTTCCACGACCCCCTCCCCGGCCCCGACGCGCGGCTGCATCGCACGCTGAGCGTGGGGCAGGCGCTGTGGGCGACCCTGCCCTCGGCCCTGGCCGCGATGGCCCGGCAGTGCGCCGTTTTGACGTTGCGTCACTCCACCCACCGCCGCAGCCACGGGCGGCTCGCGCCGGGCTCGCCCGTCCTGGCCTACCGGATCCAACAGCACGCCGTTCTGGGCTCATTGGCCGAGGCCTTCGCCCTGACGTGCGTGGGCAACGCGGCCCTGGACGCCTGGCAGCGGTCACCCGGCGCGGCGCGTTCCGCCGGGGCGGCCTTCTCCCCCTGGACGGCGGTCGACCCGCTCCTCGCGGTGTACAAGGCCCATGCGGCGAGCGCCACCGCCCGCCTGGCCGCCGAGTGCCAGCACTGCTGCGGCTTCGCCGGACATCTGGACCTCAACCGGCTCGCCGCGTATCAGGGTTTCGCCCATGCCTTCGACAGCGCGGGCGGCGACAACCGGCTGATCCTCCTGGACACCGGACGCTCCCTGGTCGACCGCCCGCAGCCCGCCGGCACGGGATCGGCCCCGCCCTCGCGCATCCCGCCCCGCAGCCTCACCTGGTGGCCGACAGCCGCCCGGACCCACGAGGCGCGCCTGGCCGCCGGACTGCGCAGGTCCGTGCGCCGGGGAGAGGAACGCGGGCTGCGCGGACTGGAGTTGTGGAACCCCCTGCTGACCACCGCGTACGAACTCGGCGCGGCCCATGCGAGCCGGCTGGCCGCGGAGCAGCTGGTCCGCACGGTCGACGGCATCCACGACCCCGAACTCGCCGCTGCCCTGCGTCCGTTGGCCGCGCTGTACGGGATTGCGGAGGCGCGCCGCCTGTCCGGCGGCCTGCTCTCCACGCAAGTGCTGGGCCCCGGCACGGTACGGGCTCTGCCGCGCGCGATGGACGAGCTGTGCGACCTGCTGCTGCCACGGCTGCGCCTGCTCGAATCGGCCATGGGCTCCCCCGGCCCCGGACGGACAGTCCCGCTCGGCGCAGCCGACTACGCCCGCGCCCTGGCCGACTCCCTCGCCTGGCAGACCGAAGGAACATGATGAACGGCACCGCGCCCGCCATCGGCGTGCTGGGGACGGGCACCTACCTCCCCCGCGGCCGACGGACCAACGACGACATCGCCGCGGCCCTGGGCGTCACCCCGGAGTGGATCCTCCGGCGCACCGGGGTGCGCACCCGCCACATCGCCGAACCCGGCCAAGCCGCCTCCGACTTGGCGGCCGCCGCGGTCCGTGCGGCCGTCGCAGCCGCCGACCTCGACACCGACCGGATCGGCTTGCTGATCGCCGCGACCTCCACCCCCGACGAGCTGGGCCCTTCCACCGCCTGCCGGGTCCAGGCGCTCACCGGTGCCCGCCACGCCGTCGCGCTGGACGTCAGCGCGGCCTGTTCGGGCTGGCTGTTCGCGGCCCGGGTCGCCCACGACTGGCTGCGTACCGACCGTCGCCCGCGGTACGCCGCGGTCGTGGGGGTCGAGGCGTACTCGAAGTTCCTCGACCCGGCGGACCGCGGGACGTCGGTGCTCTTCGCCGACGGCGCAGCCGCGGCGGTCCTGGGACCGGTCCCGGACGGCGGCGGGTTCGCGGACTTCGCACTCGGCTCGGACGGCACGCTCGCCCACCACGTCCTCATCCCGGCCGGCGGCAGCCGCATGCCGGCCGGGGCCGACACCGTCGACGGGCGCAAGCACCACATCCACATGGACGGCCGCGCCGTGCGCGACTTCATCGCCGAGATCTTCCCCCGGCTCGTGGCCGAGTGCCTGGCCCGCAACCGGCTGTGCCTGGAGGACATCGACGTCTTCATCGCCCACCAGCCCAACCCCGTCCTGCTGCGCGGCCTCGGCGACCGCATCGGCATCCCGCCGGAGCGGCTCGTCATCGTCGGGGACGAGGTCGGCAACATCGGGGCCGCCAGTGCACCGTACGCCCTGGCCACCGCGGCCGGGCGCGGTCTGCTGCCGCCCGGCGGCCGGATCCTGCTCACCGTCTTCGGCGCGGGCGTGACCTGGGGCAGCGCCCTGCTGACGTGGACCGGTGCCTCCTCCATCCGTATCGCGCCCCGCGCCGCCGCTGCCACGAGCCCTTCGTGACCGGCCGCGGTGCACCCCACGAGGCAAGGAACTCCCCAGATGCACCAGGATCTTCGCACCGCGGTGCTCTGCGGCATCGGCACCTGTCTCCCGCCGCACGTCCTGACCAACAGCGACGTGGCACGGCTGGGCGGGCTCGACACCACCGACGTCTGGATCCGCACCCGCACCGGCATCGCCCGACGCCACCGGGCCGGGGTCGGCACGAGCACGGGAGACCTCGCGGTGGCGGCGGGACGGGCCGCGCTCGACTCGGCGGGTGCCGACGGGGCGGACCTGCTGGTGCTCGCGACCACCACCCCGGACCGGCCCTGCCCGGGCACCGCACCGGAGGTGGCCCACCGGCTGGGGCTGGGCCCGGTGCCGGCCTTCGACCTGGCGGCCGTGTGCTCGGGGTTCGTCTACGGCGTCGCGGTCGCCGGTGCCATGGTCGCGGCCGGGCTCTGTGCCCGTCCCCTGGTCGTCGGTGCCGAGACCTACTCGGTCGTCGTCGACCCGAAGGACCGCGACACGGCCGTGCTCTTCGGTGACGGGGCGGGCGCAGTGCTCCTACGCGGCGGGGACCGGGCGGAGCCGGGGGCCGTCGCCGCCGTCGACCTGGGGGCGGACGGTGCGGGGTGCGATCTCATCGCCATCGCGGCGGGCGGCTCCCGGCTGCCCGGCACCACGCCCCGGCTGTCCCGCGAGGCGCGCTACTTCCGCATGCGCGGCCGCAAGGTCTACGGGCATGCCGTGCGCCGCATGACGGAGTCGTCGCTGGCCGTGCTCGACCGGGCCGGCTGGCCGCCGGACAGCGTCGAGGCGTTCATCGGCCACCAGGCCAACCAGCGCATCCTGGACGCCGTCGCCGACCGCATCGGCATCGCCCGTCACCACCGCCACGGCAACATCCGCGAGGTCGGCAACACCGCCGCCGCCTCGCTCCCCCTCGCCCTGGCCCACGCGGCGGCGCGCAACGCCGTCCGGCCCGGGGCGCGCGCCCTGCTGACCGCATTCGGCGGCGGACTGACCTGGGGGTCGGTCGCCCTGACCTGGCCGGCGGCGGTGCCCCATAGCCACGCCCCCGCCGTGCGCGGCTCCACCGCCCCGTTGCTGCCCTAGGAGGAACCTGCCATGGACACCGTCTACGACCACCTGGTGACCGTGCTCACCGGCAAGTTCGAGGTCGGCCCCGAGCAGATCCGGCCCGAGGTCACGCTCGCCGGGCTCGACCTGGACTCCCTCGCGGTGACCGAGCTCCTCATCACTCTCCAGGACCGCTGGGACGTGCCGCTGGAGCCCGACGACTCCGCCGCCGGGCAGAGCCTGCGGCAACTCGCCGACGCGGTACGGACGCATCTTGCCGCCGGCCGGGAGTCCGCGGAGCCCGGGGCCTCACCGTGACCGGGCGGCACGGCGGTGACGGCGCTCTCGCCGTCACCGGCATCGGCCTGGTCACCCCGGCCGGCATCGGTACCCGGCGGACCTGGGAGGGGGTGTGTGCCGGACGGTCCGCCGCAACCCACGACCCCGAACTGGCCGGTCTGCCGGTCGATCTCTCCTGCCGCGTTCCCGGATTCGACCCGTACCGGCACGTGCCGGGCCCGCGGCCCTGGCGGCACGACCGGTTCACCCAGTTCGCCCTCGTCGCCGCCCACGAAGCGGTCGCGGACGCACGCTTGGACCCGGGCTCCTGGAACGCCGCCCGGGTCGCGGTGGTCCTGGGCTCGGCGGTCGGCGGGATCGGGACCCTGGAGGCCCAGCACCGCAAGCTGCTGCACGAGGGGAACCGGGCGGTCTCGCCGTTCACCCTGCCCGCCTTCCTGCCCAACATGGCGGCCGGCCAACTGGCCATCGCCCTGCGGGCCCACGGCCCGGCCCTGCACACCGCCACCGCGTGCGCCTCGGGCGCCACCGCCATCATCACCGCGGCCATGCTGCTGCACGCCGGCGCGTGTGACATCGCCGTCGCCGGCGGGGCGGACGCCATGGTCACCCCGATGTGCGCCGCCGCCTTCGGCGCCCTGGGCGCGCTCTCGCGCCGCACGGGCGAGCCCGCGGCCGCGTGCCGGCCCTTCGACCACGACCGCGACGGCCTGGTCCTGGCCGAAGGGGCGGGCGTCCTGGTCCTGGAGCGGGAGAAGGACGCAGCGGCCCGCAACGCTCCCGTCCACGCGCGCCTGACCGGCCACGGTTCGTCGGCCGACGCCCACCACCTCGTGGCCCCCGACCCCGAAGGCCGCGGGCTGCACCGGGCCGTCCGGCAGGCGCTGCTGGACGCCGGCACCGGCGTGCACCGCGTCGACCACGTCAACGCACACGGCACCGGGACGGCCCTCAACGACCGCACCGAAGCGGCCGTGCTGCACCGGGTGTTCGGCACCGCGCTTCCCTCGGTCACCTCGGCCAAGGGCGTCCTCGGGCACACGATGGGGGCAGCCGGTGCGGTCGAGGCCGCCCTGACCGCGCTGAGCGTGGAGCACCAACTCGTCCCGCCCACGGCCAACTTCCGCCGGACGGAGCCCGCCATGGCTCCTGTGGACGTGGTGCACACCGCGCCACGGCGGCAGATCATCCGCACCGCCTTGAGCATCTCGTGCGGGTTCGGCGGGCACAATGCCGTCCTCGCCTTCGCACCGCCTTCAGGTGCGGTGTGACGGGCGGGGCCAGATACGCCCGTTCCTCGCCGCCGCGGGCCGGGAGGCGGGCCTTGTTGATCGCGTTCGCGCGGATGGCGCCGAAGCTGTACTTGTCGTGGCCGTTGCCGTGCATGACGATCGCGTCGAAGTAGACGAACTGGCCGCCGCCCTGCGCCCGTTGGCGGCACTGTACGGGGTTGCGGAGGCGCCGCCTGTCCGGCGGCCTGCTTGCCACGCAGGTGCTGGGCCCCGGCACGGTACGGGCTCTGCCGCGCGCGATGGACGAGCTGTGCGACCTGCTGCTGCCGCAGCTGCGCCTGCTGGAGGCGGTCATGGGCTCCCCCGGCCCCGGACGGGCGGTCCCGCTCGGGGCGGCAGACTACGCCCGTGCACTGGCGACTCGCTCGTCTGGCACAGCGAAGGGCTGCCGCGGTGCTGTGAAACAGGCTCCGCGCCGGGCGGCGCCGATCAACCGCGATCGGATCACGAGCCCACTCGTGCGAGTGATACGGCGCATGCCCGGGCGGGCACGCGGGAAGCCGTACGACAGGATCAACTGCATGCTCAGTGGGGGAAGTTCATGCGTGGCATCGACGCTGCCGCCATCGACGTCATCGCTTTCGCCAGTGTCCTCACCGTGCCCCGGGACGAGGAGAGGTGCCTCAAGTCCATCCTTGGGCTTCAGCTCTGCGGCGAGGTGTCCTACCCGCGTGCCGCCTGAGCCCGCGGTGCCGGGCCCCGCGGACGGGGCACCGGCACGCTCGTGCGGGTGGCTCGGTTACTTCGGGTCGGCCGGGGCGACGATGGGGAACGAGGTGTCGGGCCGGGTGAGGTAGCCGAACACGGTGTCCGCGTAGTCCTGCTTGCCTTCGGGGATCTGGACGAGCCCGTCGCGGACGGCCCCGTCGAAGGCGGCCCGGTAGTCGCCCTGGGCACCGTACATCAGGCCGTTGAGGACGTCACGGGTCAGCTTGATCACGACCTGCGGGGCGCCGGCGAAGCGGTCCTTGCCGGGGACGAAGACGAGGACGCCGTTGCGCAGCGTCGTGGTGCAGGTCTCCTCCTCGCCGCCGTTGATCACCCACTGGAGGACGATCGGGTCGCGCTGCTCCCGGGCGGCCTTGGGGCCGTCGAGGGCACGGGCCAGGGTGGAGAAGTACTGCTCCAGGGTCGTGCTGAGGATGATGTCGCCGGGCTCCTGGTTGTAGGGCTTCTCGATGCCGCGGGCCAGTTCGTGGGCGCCGGTGAGGAAGAAGTTGCGCCAGGTGCCGTTCTCGGAGCCGTAGCCGAGCTGGGTCAGGGCCTTGTGCTGGAGCTCCTTGGCCGCCGCACTGTCCTCGGGGTGGCCGAAGATGACGTGGTTGAGGAGCTCGACGACCCAGCGGTACTCGCCGCTGTTGTAGGCCTGTTGTGCTGTGGCGACGACGGCGTCGACGCCGCCCATGGCCGCCACATAGCGCGCGCCCGCCTTGGACGGCGGGAGGTTCCACAGGTGGGCGGGGTTGCCGTCGAACCAGCCCATGTAGCGCTGGTAGACGGCCTTGAGGTCGTGGCTGAGGGAGCCGTAGTAGCCGCGCGTGTACCAGTGGGACGCGAGGGACTCGGGAAGATCCAGCTCCTCGGCGATCTCGATGCCCGTCCTGCCTGCGTTTATCAGCCGGAGCGTCTGGTCGTTGAGGAAGCCGTAGACGTCGCGCTGGATGCCCAGGTACTCGACGATCTTCTCCTTGCCCCAGCGGGGCCAGTGGTGGGAGGCGAATTCGACGTCGGTGTGCTCGCCGAAGGTCTGGATCGTCTCGGTGAGGTACTTCGACCACGCGTGGGCGTCCCGGACCTGGGCGCCGCGCAGGGTGAGGAGGTTGTGCAGGGTGTGGGTGGCGTTCTCCGCCGCGCACAGGGTGCGGGCCTGCGGGAAGTAGATGTTCATCTCCGCCGGGGCTTCGGTGCCCGGCGTGAGCTGGAAGATCAGCCGGATACCGTCGACGAGTTGCCGGTAGAGGCCGGGCCGCCAGGGGATGACGTCCTTGGCCGACCATTCGTTGCGCGGGACGGGGGCGGTGCCGCTGCCGCCGATGTTCACGTTCGGCGGGACGAGGGTGACCTCGCCGGTGGAGACGGTCAGCCCCAGGCCGGCGCCGACCTGCCCGACCGGGCTCTTGTCCAGCTTGGCCGCGTACATGTACTCCGAGCGCCGGGCCATCGCCGGGCCCGCATAGACGTTCTCGCTGACGGCGTGTTCCAGGAAGCCGTCGGGCGCGATGATCGGGATGTCGGTGTCGATGACGTCGTTCTTCTCGTGGAACAGGCCGCGGACACCTCCGAAGTGGTCGACGTGGCTGTGGGTGTAGATGATGCCCACGATCTGCCGCTGGCTGCCGGTGGCGTCCCGGTAGAGCTTCAACGCCCACTGGGCGGTCTCGTAGCAGGCGAGCGGGTCGATGACGAGGATGCCCGAATCGCCCTCGACGATCGTCATGTTGGACAGGTCGTAGCCGCGGACCTGGTAGATCTTGCCGTGCTCGTAGGACGTGACCTCGAAGAGGCCGGCCTGGGCGGTGAGCATGCCCTGGCGCCACAGGCTCGCGTTGACCGACGGCGGGGCCTCAGCCGTCTGGTCCTGGCTGAGGAAGTCGTAGCTGACGAAGTTCCACACGATCCGGTCGCCCTGGCGGCGGGCCGGGATCGCCGGGATCTGGGGGAGCGCGATCAGACCGCGCCGGGCGTCCTCGAAGTCCTCGGAGTTGGGCGGGACGGTGTTGACGATCTGGCGGTTGGCCTCGGCGACCGACGGTTCGACCTCGACCTGGGGCGAATATTCGGGCATGCGACAGCCTCCTCGGGCACACGGCGCTGTGTGCGTCATGGGATGCGCGGAGCGTTCCGGAGCGCGATCACGCTATGTGTAGGCGAAATATGCCTGCAAGGCATCGAATCAGACAGATGCTGTATGCAACGAAACTCGCCAACTCCGCCTTCAGGTGTGGCGTGACGGGTGGGGCCAGCGTGTGATCTCGTACGTGTCGCCGTACGTCCGCCACTTCAGCGGCGGCCTGAGGTGGAAGTTGCCCTCGCCGAGGAAGACCCGCTGTTCGGTGTCGACGCGTGTGGTGTCGCCGTGCACCGTCTCCCCCCTGATAGCGACGTTGCGGGCGTCGAGGAAGGCGTCCAGATACGCCCGTTCGTCACCACCACGAGCCGGGATACGGGCCTTTTTCAGCGCGTTCGCGCGGATGGCGCCGAAGCTGTACTTGTCATGGCCGTTGCCGTGCATGACGATCGCGTCGAAATAGATGAACTGGCCGAGTGTGCGCAGCCCGTCGGCCTTGGCGCGCCGTACCGCGGGGTTGAAGTAGTCCTGGTCGCGCTCCTCCTCCTGGGCGGCCTGGAAAAACCTGTCCCGGGCGGCGGTTTTCCACGCCTGCTCGAAGGGCGCGCCCAGGCCCACGTGCGAGGCGGTGCCATTGACCTGGCGCAGGGCGGGCAGGTAGGGCGCGAGCAGATTGTGCGGCCGGTGGCGGGTGTAGCGGAGGACGACCTCGAGCATGTCGCCGGTGCCGGAGCAGAAGCCGATGATGCCGCCGGTGTATCCCTGCCCGTCGCCGATGTCCTCCAGGTATCCGTACGCGCTGCGCCAGTCGAGGGTGGAGTTCTCGGCGCTGGCCACCAGTTCCATGGCGACCTCCTTGGCGCGCGGGTTGTCCAGGCCGCTGCCGTGGACGGGAAAGGGGCGGGAGGGGGCCGCCTGGCTGGTTCCGGTGAGGGCCGAGCCGGCGAGGAGGGCGAGGGCCGATGCGGTGACGAGCGTGATCCGCAGGTGCATGCCGACCATTGAGGACCGGCGCGGGCGGGAGGGACAAGCACCGGGGACTCAGGGCGTGTCCCGCTCGCGCCGGCCTGCGGCCCGCAGCGGCCGGTACCGCAGGCCCAGGCCGCGGTAGAGGTGCAGGGCCGCCCGGTTGTCGTCGTCGACCATCAGGGCGGCCGTGCCGTGCCGGGTCAGTGCCTCGTCCAGCAGCAGTGCGCACACCTGGCGCGCGAGCCCCCGGCCGCGTGCCGCGGGGAGTACGGCGATGCCGGAGAGGAGGCCGACGGTGGGTGCGGACCAGGCGAGGGCGCCCACGGCGACGAGCCGGCCGTCGCCGTCGCGCACGCCGGCCCAGCGTCCGGCCCCGGGGCCGCCGGGTTTCGCGTAGGAGTCAGGAAATCCCGCTGCCACGACGGCACTTGCTTCGTCCCATGCGTTCTGCGGCAGCCACTGCGCGGCGCCTGTGGAGGGGAGGGGCGGGCCCGGGCGTGTGCGCTCCATCCAGCCGAAGCCGCCGGAGCGGGTCAGGCCGGGCAGCTCGGCCGTCAGTGTGTCGATCAGGGTGCGGTCGCCCAAGGGGCGGTAGGCCGGGCCGAGTTCGTGCAGCAGGGTGCGGGCGAGGGGGACGGCGGAGCGGGGGGCGCCCCACACGGCCAGCCGGTCCCGCGTCGACAGGGCGCGACCGGCCACGGCGAGGGCGCGGCCGTCGGCGCTCGCCCAGGCGCGGTTGTCCTCGCCCAGGTGCTGGGCCGCCCAGCGGCACAGTGAGTCGCCGCGACAGTATGTGGCCAGTTCCTCAAGGGAGTCGATCTCCCGTATGGACGTCCGCACGGTGGCGATTGTGGCAGGTGCAGGCGCATCGGCAGCGCATCGGGGCTCGCACACCCTCTTCTCTTCCTGGCGCGGACATGTCATCCTCCGAGCACCGGCCTGACGGCATCGGCCCCCGCGGAGCGCCGCCCCACACCTCCGGCGCCTCCCGCAGTCAGCGCCGTCGGACCAAGGACCGGCTGCCCGGACCGCCGCAGGGCCCTGCGCGCGGCCACGGCAGTCGGCAGTGGCGCGCGCCCGGTCGCCGCTCTGCGGCCCGGCCCGCGCGCGGTACCGCTACCCCCCACGGAAGGCCATCCATGTCCCGCACACGCTTGGCGGCGCTGGCCGCCGGAGCGACGGCCCTGGCCGCCGCGGCCGTGTTCCCGCAGGCCTCATCGGCAGTGGCAGGCACCACGGCCGCCCCCTCGCCCTCCCCCGACGCCGTGGTCGTCTACCGGGTGCCGGCCCACCACCGGCAGGACGCGCAGGCGCTCATCCGGGCCGGCTACGACCTCCTCGAACGCCGCCAGGGCGACGACCTGTTCGTCCTGGGCGACCGGAGCTCGGCCGCCGGGCTGCGCCGGCTCGGCTTCGCGCCGACGGTCGACTCGACGATGCCGAGATCCAGGCCCTCGGCCCACGCCCACCCCGGCACAGACGCCACTTACGACGGCGGCTACCACACCGTCGACGCGCACTACGCGCACCTGGACCAGGTCGCCGCCGCGCACCCCGACATGGCGACGGTCGTCACCTACGGGCAGTCCTGGCTCAAGCAGGCCGGGGCCGGCGGCCACGACCTCAAGGCGATCTGCATCACCAAGGTCAAGCCGGGCGACTGCCGGCTGAACCCCACGTCGGCCAAGCCCCGCTTCCTCCTCATGAGCCAGATCCACGCCCGCGAGATCACCACCGGCGAGATGTCCTGGCGCTGGATCGACACGCTGACCAACGACTACGGCAAGGACCCGGACATCACCCGGCTCATGGACTCCACCGAGATGTGGGTGATCCCCATCGCCAACCCGGACGGGGTCGACATCGTCGCCCAGGGCGGCGACAGCCCCGTCCTGCAGCGCAAGAACGCCGACAACGCCAACGGCGTCTCCTGCGGCTGGAGCGGCCAGAGCGGCGTCGACCTCAACCGCAACGCCGGCACCCACTGGGGCGGCCTGGGCACCTCGACCGAGCCGTGCAACGAGGTCTACCTCGGGCCCGCCGCGGACTCGGAAGCGGAGAACACCGGGCTGGAGAGCCTCTTCCGGCAGCTGTACCCGGCCGTGCGCACCGGCACGGGCGACAGCGACCCCGCACCCGCCGACACCAAGGGCATGATGATCAGCCTGCACAGCGACGCGAGCATGGTCCTCTTCCCTTGGGAGGCGGATCACACGATCCACACCGGCAACGACGCCGCGCTGCGCGCGCTCGCCGGGCACATGGGGTCGATCACCGGCTACCAGTCCGGGCAGGCCGGGGAGATCCTCTACGACGCCTCCGGCGGCACCGACGACTGGACGTACGACAAGCTCGGCCTGGCCAGCTTCACCATCGAGATCGGTGACGTCGACGGACGCGGGTGCAGCGGCTTCACGCCCGCCTTCTCCTGCCAGGACAGTTACTTCTGGCCCAAGATCAAGCCCGCTCTGGTCTACGCGGCCCAGCACGCGGCCGCCCCGTATCAGGGGGCCGTCACCGCCCGGTGACCCCTAACCGGCTCCGGGGCCGGGAACCCTCCCGGCCCCGGTTAGCAAAAACTGGCTAAAAGTAAATACAGTAGGCGTTCGATTCGTGTATCCCCACGCCAGAACGGATGCCCACTGTGGACATGAGCGCGGCCAATCGCAAGGGCCTCAGTCTCTTCGCCCTGATCATGATCGGTCTCGGGTCCATCTTCGGCTCCGGCTGGCTCTTCGGGGCCGGGCAGGCCGCCCAGGTCGCCGGACCGGCCGCGCTCGTCGCCTGGGTGATCGGCGCCGTCTTCATCGGCATGATCGCCATGTCGTACGCCGAGGTCGGCGCCGCCTACCCGCTGCCGGGGGCCATGGCCCGCTTCGGCTCCCTATCGCACGGCCCGGTGCTCGGCTTCGTCACCGGCTGGGCGGTGTGGATCGCGACCGCCTCGCTGATACCCATCGAGGCGATCGCCGGCACCCAGTACATGTCCTCCTGGAGCTTCGGCTGGGCCCGCGGCCTGGTCGCCGACGGCAAGCTCTCCGCCACCGGCATGGTGACGGCCCTGTTCCTCACCTTCGCCCTGTGGCTCGCCTGCTACTGGTCCGTGGCCCTGCTGGCCCGCGCCAACAACCTGCTCACCCTGGTCAAGTTCGCCATCCCGGTCCTCGCCGTCGCCGCGCTCATCGCCTCCGGCTTCCACACCGGCAACTTCACCGACCACGGCGGCTTCGCCTCTAACGGCTGGTCCGCCGTGATGACGGCCGTCACCACCTCCGGCGTCGTCTTCGCCTTCAACGGCTTCCAGGCCGTCGTCAACCTCGGTGGCGCCGCCAAGAACCCCGGCCGCGCCATCCCGCTCGCCCTCGTCGGCGCGCTCTCCCTCGGCCTGGTCATCTACCTCGCCCTGCAGGTCGCCTTCCTCGGCGCCGTCCCCCCGGAGAAGCTCGCCGAGGCCGGCGGCTGGAGCGGCATCAACTTCGCCTCGCCCTTCGCCGACCTCGCCAAGCTGCTGATGCTGCACTGGGTCGTCACCATGCTCCAGTTCGGCGCCTTCATCTCCCCCAACGGCGCCAACATCGGCAACGTCGCCTCCGCCGCCTACCTGGCCCAGAACCTCGCCGACACCGGCTTCTTCCCCAAGAAGATCGCCGAGGTGCACCCCCGCTACGGCGTCGCCCGCCCCGCGATGTGGCTCAACCTGGCCTTCTCCGTACTGCTGCTCCTGACCATCGGGCACAGCTGGGAAGCGCTCGCCAGCGTGGTCTCCGCCGCCATGGTCGTCTCCTACCTCATGGGCCCGATCGCCGTCGGCGTCTTCCGCAGGACCAAGCCGGACCTGCCCCGCCCCTTCCGCCTGCCCGCCGCCTCGGTGCTCTGCCCGCTCACCTTCGCCTTCGCCGCCTGCGCCCTGTACTGGTCGAAGTGGCCCAACACCGGCAAGGTCGCCCTGCTCACCCTCGTCTCCGTGCCCATCGCCGCGATCGTCCTGCGCCGCCGCGGTGAGACGGACCTGCGCCGCCAGTTCGCCCCGGCCTGGTGGATGGCCGCCTTCCTGCTGTGGATGGCGGGGATCTCCGCCCTCGGCGGCAAGGAGTTCGGCGGCCACGGCGTGATCACGGGCGGAGCCGACATCGCACTCGTCGCCGTCTCGGCCCTGGGCTTCTACTTCTGGGCCGTCCGTGCCGGCGTCCGCGCCCACCAGGACGGGCTGCCGGACGCGGACCCGGTGCTGGAGACCACCCGCGAGACGGCGCCCGAGGCCGGGGACGAGCCGGCGAAGGTGGCCGTCGGGGCCTGACGGGCCTGAAAGGTCACCCAGCGGCGGTCGGGGCGGCAGGAGCCGCCCCGGCGGCATCGGCCAGCAGCCGTGCGAGCTGCCGATGCCCGGAACGGTTCGCGTCATCCAGCGGCGTATGGCCCCACCGGTCGACCGGTCGCGGGTCGACCCCTTTGCACAGCAGAAAGATCGCGACATCCACGTGCCCTTCGGCTGCAGCCAGGTGGAGCGCGGTGCGTCCGTCGTAGTCGGCGGCATCGAGGGGAACGTGGCAGGCGGCCAGCCGACGTATCTCGTCGAGGTCGCCCTGGCTGGCGGCGAAGCACAGACCGACGGTGCCCTCGATCCGGCTCTGGTTGCGCTGCAGGCGCGGATCGCGTTTGCCCGTCCCGGGCCCCGAGCCGGTGAGCAGGTCGTAGGTGTGCACGTTGTAGCAGTCGACCAGACGCCGGCAGACCTCGATGCCCCGCACCGAATTGCCCTGGGCGTCCAGGCGGGGCGACCAGACGGCGATGCCCATCAGCTGGGGGACGACCAGCATCAGCGCGCCGGAGACGCCGCTCTTGGCCGGCAGCCCGATGGTGAAGGCGAACTCCCCGGAGAAGTCGTACATGCCGCACGAGGACATCAGCGACAGGCAGTGGCGCACCGTCCGGGCGGAGAAGACCCGGTCCCCGGTCAGCGGGCACACCCCGGCGTTGGCCAGCGAGGCCGCCGCGGTGGCCAGGTGCCGGGCGGTGAGCTCGATCGAGCAGCACTGGAAGTAGAAGTCCAGGGTGTCCAGCAGATCGGTGCCGGGCGGGAACGCGCCGCGTTCGCGCATCGAATAGCCCAGGGCGAAGTTGCGGTCCGCGGTGGTGCGCTCGGACAGGTAGACGGAGTTGTTGAAGCCCACGGCCCGCCCGCCGGCGAGCCGTCGCCAGGCGTCGGCCACGAAGTCGAAGCGGTCCGCGGCGTCCAGGCCCTGCTGGATGAGCGCACAGCTCATGATCGCCCCGGCGTTTATCATCGGGTTGTGCGGCAGCCCGGCCTTGTTGAAGGTCAGCTCGTTGTACCCCTGGCCGCTGGGCTCGCGTCCCACGTGGCGGTGGACGGTGTCGGGCCCGTGTTCCTCCAGGGTGAGGCAGTAGTTGACGGTCTTGGACACCGACTGCAGGCAGAAGCGCGCTCCCGCGTCGCCGATGGAGAACCGCTGCCCGTCCACCGTGCACACCGAGATCGCGAACCGGTCGGCCTCCACCCGTGCCAGCTGCGGAATGTAATCGGCCACGGCGCCCCGCGCATCGGCCCGGACCTCCCGGTGGATGCGCCGCACATCGGCCACCAGTGCGGGGAAGTCGGGCACGGCCAGTTCCCCCCGGGCGGCCCGCTCGATGATGCCGCTGTTGCGCTGCGTTCCGGTGGTGAACTCCTCCACGCTCACCGCCGCCCCGGCCGGCCGGGCCCCCTTCAGGTAGGCGATGGTCTCGGCGATCCGGGGATCGTCCGCCAGAATGCCCGCCCGCCGCAGCACCGTCAGCACCTGGTCGGGATCGAACCGGCCGGACGGCTCCCGCTCGAAGAACTCGACGACACCGGTGTGCGTTCCGGCCTTCACAGCAGCCATCGCAGACCCTCCGCCCCAAGTGCCTCTGCCGCACCGGGAATTCCCGCTCGCAGACGACGAGAACCGGCCATGCAGCGATGCGTGTACGCGCGACCGGTGGTGCGGTGGTGCCCCCTGGCGGACATGACCGGTCGCGCGCCCCGTACGGGGCAATGCGCCAGGAGCGCGGCTCACGCCCCGTCGGCCAGAGCCCGGGGGGACCTCCTCCACCGGAGGCCCGGCAGCCACCAGTTGGCGTTCCCCAGCAGGTGCATGGCGGCCGGCACGAGGAGCAGGCGCATGAGTGTGGCATCGATGATCACGCTGGCGCCCAGGCCCAGAGCGATCATCTTGATGACGACGTCGGTGCTGAGCAGGAAGGCGAGGAAGACGCTGGCCATGATGGCGGCGGCGCTCGTGATGACGCGCGCGGTGGCTGCGAGGCCGGTGGCGATGCTCTCGTGGTTGTCCCCGGTGCGGAGCCAGGTTTCGCGGATGCGGACGATCAGGAAGATCTCGTAGTCCATGGACAGTCCGAAGACGATGGCGAGGACCAGGACCGGTACGTAGGGCTCGATGGGGACGGGCCCGGTGACGCCGACGAGGGAGCCGCCCCAGCCCTTCTGGAAGACGGCGACGACCACGCCGAGGGCCGCGCCGATGGAGAACAGGTTGAGGAGTGCGGCCTTCGCCGCGACGAGCAGACCGCGGAAGGTGACGAGCAGCAGGAGGAAGGCCGTGCCGGTCACGAAGGCCGAGATCGTGGGCAGTTTCCCCAGGAGCACGTCGGCGAAGGCGAGCCGGGCGACGGTGAGGCCGGTGAGGTAACCGCGCGCTCCGGTCCCTGCGAGAGCCCCGGGCAGGACGGTGCGGTCGAGGCGGTGGAGCAGGTCGGCGGTTCTGCGGTCCTGGGGGCCGTGCTCCGGAGTGACGGTGGCGATCAGGAGGGTGCGGTCGGCGGTGGACACCGGCGTGCCGACCGCGGCGACACCCGGGGTCCGGGCCAGGGCCGTGGCGAGGGAGCCGGCCGACGGACCCGGTTGCGCGCCGGTCCGGGCGGGGCCGCGGTCGACGACGACGGTGAACGGGCCGTTGGCGCCGGGGCCGAAGGTCTTCGCCATGAGCTCGTAGGCGCGCTTGTCGGTGTAACGGGCGGGCATGGAACCGGCGTCGACGTGGCCCAGGTGCACGGAGGCGAGCGGGACGCTCAGCGCCCCCACCGCGAGAACACCGACGGCGAGGAAGCGGCACGGGTACCGGCCGAGGGTGCGGGACCAGCGGTACCAGAGGTCGGCGGTGCCGGTGGCCTCGTCGGCGGGACGGCCGAGGCGGAGGCGGTCGATGTTCCGGCCGAGCAGCCCGCACAGGGCCGGAGCCAGGGTGAGCGAGGCAACGGCGGCCACCAGGACGGTGATTCCGGCGGCGACGGCGAGCGTGGCGATGAAGCCGGTGCCGGAGAGGCAGAGACCGGTCAGCGCCAGGATCACGGCGACGAAGGCGATCAGTACGGCGTGGCCGCTGGTGGCCATCGCAGCCCCGGCGGCCTCGACCGGGTCACCGGTGTGACGCAGCAGGCGGCGGTGGCGCGTGGTCAGGAAGAGGGTGTAGTCCAGCCCGGCCCCGAGGCCCATCATGGTGGCCACCGTCGGGGACGGTGTGGAGAAGGTGAACGCGTTGGCCAGCAGGCCGAGCAGGCTGAGCCCGACGAGCAGTGCCACCACGGAGGTGAGGAGGGGAAGCGCGGCTGCTGCGACGCTGCCGAAGCCCAGGATCAGCACGGCCACCGCGGTGACGAGACCGATCAGCTCCGACAAGCGGTCGTTTCCCGGGGGACGCGCCAGCTCTCCGAGCGGACTTCCGTATTCGACGGTGACGCCGTCGGCGCGCAGCGGCTTCGCCACCTCGTCGAAGCGCGTCAGGAAGGAAGTGCCGTACGCGCTCGGGAAGTCCGCGAGCCGGACCGTGAAGTACCCGGTCCTCCCGTCCTGCGCCAGTGCGCCCGGGGTGGCGAACGGGCCGGTCACGGACAGCACGTGAGGGAGATGCGACAGGGCGGCTCCGGCGGCGTCGAGAGCCGGTCGGTGTGCCGCCAGCTTCCCCGCCCGGGCCTGGACGACGATCTGCGAGGCGACACCGCGCAGGCTGCCGCCTGCACGGGCCGTGATCAGGTCGGCCCCGCGCTGGACGGACGTCCCGGGCAAGGAGTAGTCGTCGCGGTAGGTGCCGCCCCGGACGGCGTCGAGCGCGAGCAGCGTGCCGAGCACCAGCAGCCACGAGGCGATCACGCGCCAGGGGTGCCGGGCGCACCAACGGCCTCCGTCGCCGAGCCGTCGGCTCGGCAGGACGGCCGTCATGCTGCGCGGAGGGCCAGTACCGCGTTCTGCCCTCCGAAGCCGAAGGAGTTGCTGACCACGGCGCCCACCGCTGTGCGCCGGGGGGCTGCGGTGACCACGTCGAGGTCGATGGCGGGGTCGAGGACGTCGAGATTGGGGGTGGGCGGGATGGTCTGGTGGCGCAGGATCAGCGCCGCGCACACCGCCTGGATGCCGCCGGAGCCGCCGGCGGCGTGTCCCAGGGCCCCCTTCAACGCGGTGACCGGAGGCGGCTCCTGGCCGAAGACCGTTCTCAACGCATGGTATTCGGCGAGGTCGTTGGCCCGGGTCGAGGTGCCGTGGGCGTTGACGTGGCCGATGTCGGCGGGGGCGAGACCGGCGTCGGCCAGGGCGCTGTGCAGCGCCTGCGCAGCACCACGGCCGCCGGGGTGGGGCGCGGTCATGTGGTGGGCGTCGCACGAGGCGCCGTACCCGGCGAGGTAGGCGTACGGGGCGACGCCCCGGGCGCGGGCGTGCGCGGCCCGTTCGAGCACGAGCACCCCGGCGCCCTCGCCGAGGACGAAGCCGTCGCGCCCGGCGTCGAAGGGGCGTGACGCGGCGCCCGGATCGGACCGGCGGGTGGACAGCGCCCTCATCTGGTGGAAGCACACGGCAGCACTGCGCGTGCGCACCGACTCGCTGCCGCCGACGAGCGCGATGTCGCAGGCGCCGGACCGTACGAGGTGGCAGCCCAGGCCCACGGCCGTGGCGCCGGAGGCGCAGGCGGTCGAGACAGACAGGTTCGGGCCGCGGGCGCCGAGGTCGATGCCGATCTCTCCAGCGGACATGTTGGGCATGCTGCGCATCAGTGCCATCGGAGACACCTTCTGCGGTGTGCCGGCGGCCATCAACGTGTAGATCTGCTCGTGGTGTTCGGTGCTGGCGGTCGCCGTACCCATGACGACGGCGACGCGGGAGGCGTCCCATCGGGAGGTGTCCAGCCGAGCGTCGGTGACGGCTTCGCGGGCTGCGCTCACCGCCATGGCCGTATAGCGGTCGAGCCGGGCGGCCAGGCGTGGTCCCAGGCGCGCGGACACGTCGTAGGGAGCCGGGCAGGAGAAGTCGACGGCCAGTCCGGCGAGCAGCGGATCGGACACTGCGCGCGGGATTCCGGAGAGGAGGCCGGCCCAGGTCTCCGGCGCCGTCGGGCCCGCCGGGGTCACCGCTCCGAGTCCGGTGACGGCCACGTCCGTGGTGTCCGCGGTCCGCCTCACCGGCTGCCCCCGGCCTCCTCCGGCGCGGCGGCGTACGGGGCGGTGCCGGTGTGCGATGCGGCGTCGATGATCCGTGCCGCCTCGCCGAGGGACGTGCTCATGGTGAAGTCCTCCAACGCGACGGTGCCGGGCGTGTGTTCCGCAAGGACCAGCGAGACCTCCAGCATCGAGACGGAGTCGAGCCCGAGCTCGGCGAAGGTGCGGCCCGGGCCGAGCTCCTGGGGAGCGCATCCGATCCTCTCCACGAGGGCCTGGGTGAGAAGCGCGTAGACGCGGTCGTAACCGTCATGGCTGTCGGTCATGGACGAGATTCCTCGGGCGGTCGAGGTCCAGGAGGACCGAGGGAGACGGAAAAGGGTCCACCGGCGACGGGCCTCACCGCTCGCCGGTGGCCACAAGAGCAGCCGGTCGGCAGGGGCTTCCCGGCGTCCGGAGCCGCGGAACCTCCGGTATGGCGCGGTCCACCGCCTGCTCGGCGGCCCGGGCCAGGGACCGCCGGTCGGACCCCGGGCGGACCGGCAGGGGATCGAGCCGCTCCACCTCGACGACCAGGCCGCGCTGGGCGATGAGCAGCGTCACCGATTCCACCACGGACATGGGGCCGACCAGCGCGGCCGCCGTGGTGGCACGGCCGGCCGACCGGTACCGCAGCACCACGGGCAGGACGGGCACGCCCGCATCCAGGGCCGCTTGGAAGAACGCCGGCCGGTACGGCCCACTGGCCGAGCCGCACCACGTCGTCGCCTCGGGGCAGACGAACACCCGCTCGCCGGCACGCAGCGCTTGGGTGACCCCGGCGACGGCGGCAGGCAGCGTCAACGGCCGTTCACGGTCGATGTACAGCGTGCGGCCGAGCGCAGCGGCCCATCCGATGACCGGCCACCGCCGTAGGTCCGCCTTGCTCAGCGGCCGGGCGGGGTCGTAGCCGACGAGAACGAGGTCGTCGAGCAGCGAGGTGTGGTTGAGCACCAGCAGGCCGGGCGCCGTGTCCTGCGGCCCGGCCTCGGACGGCGTGAAGTGCACCCGCACGCCCATGGCCCGGACCGTTAGCCGGATCCACCAGCGAAAGACCCGCAACCGCAGACGGCGGCCTGCTGCAGAGGACAGCGCCGGCACGACGATCAGCGAGCAGACCAGCAGTACCGCTGTCAGTCGCAGGAGTTGCCGCGGCAGCCCCACCCGGTCCTGGTCCGCCGACCCGGGCAGGCAGGACCGGCTGCACGGCGAGCCCGGTCTCCAGGGATCGGCGGCCGCCTGTGCGCCGGTTGCCCCGGTGGCATCGATGGCGTCGGTCATGAAGCCACCGCCTGCAGCGGGGACAGCCGGCCCTTCGGCACCCGGTCGACCGCCAGCAGCGTGAACAGATCCGCTGTACGGAAGCTGCTGTCCAGCGCCGGTGGTCCGCAGACCCAGGCGCCCAGCATGAGGTAGCCGCGCAGCAGCGACGGCAGCGCAGCGGGCGGGCACGGGCCGGAGTCCTGCGGGATCCAGGGGGTCCGGGGCCGCACCCGGTACGCGGCCGGCGCGTAGTGCCGGGCACGAACGGTCTGCCAGGCGGCGGAGGCCTGGGTCCCGCCGTCGGCCAGGGACACCGAGGCACACCCGCCGAGCCAGCGGAGCCCGCGGTCCGTCATGTAGCGCAGAACGCCCGCCCACAGGCACAGCACCACCAGACCGTTGCGATGCCCCCGGTGCACGCACGCCCGGCCGATCTCGACCAGCCCTCCGCTCAGTGAGGTGACGGCACCGAGCTCGAACAGCCCGTCGGACACCAGTTGTTGGGATCTGCCCGGGGGCAACAGCCGGTAGACCCCCGCCACTTCCCCGGTCGCCTCGTCACGGACCAGAAGGTGATCGCAGACCCCGTCGAACCCGTCCACGTCCAGCCCGTCGGCAGCGGAGGGCAATCGGGCCCCCTGCTCCGTGGCGAACACCTGGTACCGCAGTTGCTGGGCGCTGCGCACGCCGTCCTCGTCCCGGGCCAGGACGGCCTGATAGGCGCCGCCGGACGGGCGGGCGACACGAGCCAGAACACGGGAAACCGCCACGGCGACCCACCCCCCAACGCGACGCGCATGACAGACCGACCGCTTGCTTTTCTGCCCCGTGCCGTCCGCGCCATGCAACGCGATCCGATCTCCACCCCAAAGGGTGGAACTTCCCTGCGATCACTGGCGGTTACCGCGGCATGGCTGATGCGATGTCCCTGCACCGCCATGGGGTGGGGAGGGGCACGTCTGTGGGGTTCGCAAGCAGGCTGTCGGCACTGCTACTGCGCCGTCGGCTCCGCCGCCGAGGCGGGCGCGGTCCCGATGCCCTGGCCCTGCGCCTGCTGCCCGAGCCGCTCCTGGATCTGTTCCGCCGCGACGGCCTGGAGCCGCTCGCCCCTCAGCCGGGGCGCCCGGGTCACCCGACGGAGACGACGACCCGGGTGACACTGCTGTTCGGTACGAACGTCTGGCTGGTGAGCGGCCCGGCAGAGGTACGACAAGTCCTCGCGGCCAAGGGGGCGTTCAGCAACGACCTGACCAGACTCCAGCACCTGTCCCCCGCGCTGTCCGAGCATGCGCTGGGAGGCCTGGGGACGTGCGATCCGCCCCTGCACACCAGAATGCGGCAGATACTCGCTCCCGAGTTCACCGCACGGGGCCTGCGGCGCCTCGAACCCACGATCCGGAACATCGTCGCCGAACAGCTCGACATCATGGCGGCCGCACCACAGCCCGTGGACCTCGTGCAGACCTTCGCGTGGCCCGTCCCGGCGCGAACCATCTGCGAACTGCTCGGAATTCCCACCGCAGAGCGAGAAGCATTCCAGCATCTCAGCACACGACGCTTCGACATCGTCGCAGGGTTGGGCACACAATTCGGCGCCGTCTCCTCCTCGCAGCTCCGCCTGGAACGCCTGATCGCCGACGAACGCCGGAAGCCCGGAAACAGCCTGCTGGGCACCCTGGTGACCCGCGGAGCCGACCTCGACGACCGGACACTGGCGGGCCTGGCGGACGGAGTACTCACCGGCGGCCTGGAAACCAGCGCCGGAATGCTCGCCCTCGGCACGCTCCTCCTGCTCCGCAACCCCTCGGCACGCGAACGCGCCACCGACAGCCGCACGATCGGCGCCCTGACGGAAGAACTCCTGCGACAACTGTCCGTCGTACAGGTCGCCTTCCCCCGCTACGCCCTCACGGACATCGAGATCGGCGGTCACCACGTGTCCCAGGGCGACGTGGTGCTGTGTTCCTTGCTGCGCGCCAACCGCCACACCGAGGCCGAAGGCGACACGGCCGGCAGCGCCCGCAGCGCGCAGCATCACGTGGCCTTCGGCCACGGCACCCACCGCTGTCTCGGCGCGGAACTGGCGCGCAGGGAGCTGGCGATCGCCTATCAGGCCTTGTTCGAGCGCTTTCCCCGGATGCGGCTCGCAATCGACGAGCGCGAGATCCCTTTCCACGGCCTGGCGATGGTCTACGGGCTCCAACGGCTGCCGGTGGACCTGGGTCTGCGCGGCTGACGAGTCAGTTCGGCTCGGGCGAGGTTCCGGCAGACAGCATCCCGCTGATGACAGCGGCCACCTCATCAGGATGCGAGACCATGGAGAAGTGGCTGGAGGGCAGTTCCGTCACCGTGGCATTCGTCCGTTCGGCAAACCACCGCTGCAGCCCGGGATCGAGCATCCGGTCGTCCGTGGAAAGGACGTAGGCGCACGGCAGGTCGTGCCACGCACCGCGCCCTGACGGACCGGAGAAGCAGGCACTGTGAGTCGGCCTGTGCACCGCTGCCAGGACCCGGGTCGTCCTCTCCGGAACATCGGCTGCGAGCGCATCTCTGAACTGGTCGGGGTCGAGGGTCGACCAGCCGTCCTCGCCGAACCGGATCGCATCTTGGCCCCGGCTCCTCGCACCGCCGCGGGTCAGCCCCCCGAGCGTCTCGGATTCGTCGGGGACGTAGGCCGCGACGAACACCAGCGCGGTGACCTTGGGGTTGTGATGGGCGGCCCCGGATATCACCATGCCGCCGTAGGAGTGCCCGACCAACGTCACCGGCCCGTCGAGCTCCGCGATCTGCCGCCGTGTCCAGGCGATGTCCTCTTCCAGCGAAGTCAGCGGCAGCTGAAGGGCCACCACACGGTGCCCCTCGTCCTGAAGGGCGGCGATCACCGCCTGCCAGATCGACCCGTCGCCCCAAGCTCCGTGCACCAGCGCAACGTTGGACACTGCCGCCTCCCTGATTCCCCACCCATGGCCTGCTGTGATCACCGTATCTCAGGACGAGGCGGGAACTCCCGTTCGTTATGTGGAGGACGGAGATACAAAGTGCGGCAACCGACTGGGGAGACGGGCGTGGACAATGCGACGGAAGGGGCCGGGCAGAGGCCACGACCCGAGGGAGGAACCGCTCCAGGGGCCCAAGACCCGTCGGATATCCCGACGCCCCTGAAGTCCTCACGGTCCCGGCGGATTTCACGCTCCTCCCGGTCCTCGAAACCGCGCCCCCTGTGGAAAGAACTCCCCGTCCTCGTGGTGCTGGCCCTCGTGCTGGCGCTCGTCATCAAGACCTTCCTGGTGCAGGCGTTCTCCATCCCGTCCGGTTCGATGCAGAACACTCTTCAGCTGGGAGACCGTGTTCTGGTCGACAAGCTCACGCCGTGGTTCGGCTCGACGCCGCAGCGCGGCGAGGTCGTGGTCTTCCACGACCCGGACGGCTGGCTCAAGGACCAGCCGACACCACACCCGAACGCCCTGCGCAAGACCCTCGCATACGTCGGGCTGACGCCGTCCGCCAATGAGAAGGATCTGATCAAGCGAGTGATCGGGGTGGCGGGAGACACCGTCGAGTGCCACGGCACGGGCCCGCTGAAGGTCAACGGCAAGCCGCTCACCGAGCCGTACGTCTTCGACGGCAACACCCCGTGCAGCGCCGACGAGCGGGGCGGCCAGTTCACGGTCACGGTTCCGCCGGGCAAGGTGTGGGTGATAGGCGACCACCGCCAGGACTCGTGGGACTCCCGCTACCACCAGGGCGACAGGAACCACGGCATGGTCCCGGTGGAGGACGTGGTGGGCCGCGCCGTTGCCGTCGCCTGGCCCCCGACCCACTGGAGCACCCTGCCGGCCGATAGCGCCCGCTGACGCTCCATGCACGACCATTCGCGCGCCCAACCAGCGCGGCGCTGATGGGCGAGGGCCAACTGCCGTACGGGGCACGGTCATGGACCACGTGTCCTCTGAGAGGGCGCTCGGGGCTGTCCGCTCCGCGCGGTCCCGAAGGCGGCACGTACGGACGAGGCGGCGCGCGAACCAAGGTGACGAGCGCGGACACCGAACCGGTGTCCGCGCAGGTGTGACTTCTGCCGTCAGCAGAGGACCATCACGGTGGCCCGGACGAACCTGTCGTCACGGAAGCCGTCGAGGAGCGGTACGAACGCCTCGGCGGCGGACTTCGGAGCAGGCGCCGGTGCGCCGACGTGGATCTCGCGCTCGCTGTCCAGCGTGGCCCTGACCTGTTCGCCCGGACAGTGCACGCCGCGGTTGGCGACGAGGACCTCGGTGATCTGGGTCACCAGGCCGGCTACGTCCTTCTCGGCCCAGCTGGAGACCGTACCCTCGGTGTCCTCCAGGTTGAAGCGCTCGAAGATCCGTGCCTCGGAGTGTCCGTCGCCCTCGACCATGAGCATGTACACCCTGCGCCCGACGAGTTCGTCGGGCAGTCCGGCCAGGTTCCCGATCACCGTTTCCGGCGAGCCCATGAAGTGGTGCGACTGGCAGTCCCATGCGGCCGTCCTGCAGGCCTTCGCCGTGGCCTCGGTCACGGTCCGGGATGTGGATAAGGACTCGGTGGCCATTGCTTGTACCCCCTGGACTTCTGTTGCCCGCCCGTATGCGAGCGGAGGTCGATCGCAGACGGCCGTCCGTGATCGACCTGTCTGGACGTCCTCGGACGCCCAGCCCTATACCCAAGAATCCCCGGTTCACACTTCCCGGTTTCCTGGATCGCGAGTAGCGTCGCCCGGCGTCGGAAATCCACTGCGCGGGGGTGGCCGCATGGCAGTCGTCACACGGTACCGGTCGGCTCTGGCCCACCCCGGGATCACCCGCGTGGTGGCGGCGGCGTTCGTCTGCCGCATGCTCTCCGGGATGGTCAGCCTGTCCCTTCTGCTCGTCGCGAAGGACGCCAGCGGGAGTTTCGCCAACGCGGGCTCGGTGTCCGGTGCCTACGCCGTCGCTCTGGCCTTCACTTCCCCGGGCTGGGGCCGGGCCGCCGACCGGTATGGTGCCCGCACCGCCCTCGCCTGGGCGGTCTGCCTGCAGACGCTGTTCTTCGGCGCGTTCATCGCGCTGGTCGCCGCATCCGTGTGGCCGGGGCTGCTGATTCCGGCCGCTTTCTGCGCCGGGGCCGCGACCCCGCCCGCGGCCGCAGTGTCCAACGCCGTGTACATGACGGTGGTTTCCGACGAGGAAGACCGCAAAACGCTGTTCGCCCTGTGCGGGCTGCTCACCGAGAGCGTCTTCGTCTGCGGTCCGCTGCTGGTGGCCGGCATCGTGGTGGCCCTTCCCGTGCTGTACGCCGTCGTGGTCACGGCGGCCATCTCCTTCGTCGGCGTGTGGTGGATGCGGGCCGCACCGGCGGTGCGGCTGATGGACCGGAACCGTCCGCCACTGGCCGGGCCCGGGCTGCGCCCCGACTGGAACCGGCGCCAGGTCCATATCCAGCTCGTGGTGGCACTCGCGGCGTTCGCGATCGGCGGCCTGCAGGTGACGGTCACCGCCCACGCGGCCGAGCTCGGCGCCAGCGCAGGGGTGTTCGTCGCTGCGCTGGCCTGCGGCGGCGTCGCGGGAAGTTTCCTGTACGGAGGGCTTCGGCTGCCCGGTACGAGCCCCGCCCAACTCGTCGTGGCCCTGGCCCTGTACAGCGCCGGCATCCTGGCCCTGGGGCTGGGCCCCGCGACTCTGGTCACCATGGCGCTGCTCGTGGTCATCGGTTTCGTCAACGGTCCGGCAGATGCCATCGAGTCGGTGCTGGTCGGCGAGTACGCCTCGGAGGGCACCCGCGCCCAGGCGTTCGCGTGCCTCGTCGCGTCCAACTGGGTCGGGTTCGCCGCCGGAAGCTTCGTGGTCGGCCTGGTGATCCAGCACGCGTCCGTCACGATCGGCACCCTGACCACCGGGGCCGCCGCCCTGCTCGCCGCCCTCTCCATGGCCCTGCCCGCGGCGAAGGACCAGGCCGCTCGGCGGCGCGCGCGAGCCGGGAGAAAGCCGGTGCAGGAACCTGCCGGGCGTTCCTGATCCTCGGCGCAGAGCACCTCGTGCCCCGGGACGGCCGGCCCCTTCACGACGACGATGCGGATGGACATGCCTCCTTCTGACGCCCTGCCGGACGCCGAGTTCCACTTCTTCAGCGGCTCGTCCGACGCCGTGGCCCGGCGCCTGTTCGCCCTCCCCCGCGACACCGTCGAGCGCGAGCTGTGGGCGCTGCTGCTGCAGGGCCCCGGCGGCGCGCACATCCAGGTCCAGGAACGCGCCGAGCCCGGCGCCGGCACGGCCCGGGTCCTCGCATGGGCGGGCAAGGGCCTCGGCCCCCTGCCCGCACGCCTCGCCGAGCAACTGGCCGCCGGCTCGTACCAGGAGCTCCGCACGACCCTGTTCGGGCACGGCGACTACACCGATCTGGGAGAAGTCCCGTGCCCCCCGACCCCCCGCGGCGCATTCGGACACCCCCTCAAGCTCCACACCGCCGCGTCCGGCGTCCGAGTCTGGATCCTGACGCTGTGAACGCGGGCGCGGGACATCCTGCCCCGCATCCCCGCATGAACTACGTCATCAGGACCGAGGGCCTGACACGCGAGTTCGGCGAACGCCGGCCATTGGCGAATTGGACATCGAGGTGAAGCCTGGAGAGGTCTTCGGCCTCCTCGGGCCCAACGGTGCCGGCAAGACGATCATGATCAGGATTCTCACCACCCTCATGTCCCCCAGCAGCGGGCGGGCCCTGGTGCTCGGGTTCGACGTCTCGCGCGACGCGGCCGAAGTACGGCGGGTATCGGCTACGTCTCAAGGTTCGGCGGATCACCGGCAGGAAGTCGACCAGGAACGCCGTCTCGTTCGTCACGGTCACCGGCCGCGGCGCCTCGGTGACCTTGTCGGCCCACACTCCGGCCGGGGTGCGGCCGAGCCGCTCGTGGACCTCACCGTGGTAGCAGGCCACCGCCAGGGCCAGCCACTTCTGCAACTCGGCCAGGGTCAGCGCGGCCTTGCCGTCGCTGTAGTAGGCGCCGCGCTCGGCGGTAGTGGAGAACGTGGTGCCCGGCAGTTCGTGGCGGCTCACTTCCCCAGATCGGCGGGGCTCGAGCGGACGCCCGCAGGCGACCTCCCCTTCCATGGTCTCTCCGGGGCGCGGGCACCGAGGAGGGCCGGACGGACCCCTGAGCGCCCCCGCTTCAGGCCGGCCGCCCGGCTCGCCGCCGCCCTGGCCGCCGCCCACGCCGCCCGGGAGGAAGCGATGCGGGCCCTGCTGCTGGACCACCTCGACTTCGCCGCCGGCACCATCACCCTCGACGGCCACGTCCAGCCCATGGGCGCCCTCACCCGCGCCGCCCTGCGGGCCTGTCTCGCTGAGCGCAAGGCACGGTGGCCGCACACGCTTTAACCGTCACGTGCTCGTCTCCCAGCAGAACGCCGGCAGCAACGGCCCGGTGAGTACCTACTTCCTCAAGCGGCAGCTCACCCTCCACGGGGTCAGCCTCGACCGGATCCGCGCAGACCGGGTCCTCGCCGAGGCCCTCGCCACCGGCGCGGACCCCCTCCACCTGACCGTGCTCTTCGACCTCTCCCCGGCCACGGCCACGAAGTACGCCACGCTCGCCCGTCAGCTCCTCCACGATCCCTACGCCTGAACGGTGTGCCGCCGGAAAACCAGTCGTCGTGCAGCGGACGTACACGAAGTGCCCGTCAGGCGCTCGGGGTGCCGACCGGCACGTCCTCCGGCTCGGCGCGGGCGGGGGTGTCGGTGATGCCAAGGCGCAGATGTTCGACGTGATAGAGGGCCTGATCGAGGAGCTCGGCGACGTGGTCGTCATAGAGCGAGTACACGACCGAGCGGCCGTGGCGTTCGCCGACGACGAGTCCGAGGTTGCGCAGCAAGCGGAGCTGGTGGGAGCAGGCGGACTGTTCCATGCCGACTTCGGCGGCGAGCTCGGTGGCCGCGAGGGGGCCTTCGCGCAGGCGGGCGAGGATCAGCAGCCGGGAGGGGGTGGCCAGCGCCTGGAGCGTGGTGGCCACTTTCGTAGCGGTGCTCGCGTCCAGACGGCTGCGCGGGACGGCGTTCTTCGCGGGAGCGGCTCCATGACCCATGCCCCCATGGTACCGATCCGAATGAATACATGAATCGATGTTCATGTGTTCCTGTATGGTGGAAGGGTTGGATCTCGTTCGAGCCCCGCATGCGAAGGATTACCCGCTGCGATGTCTTCCACCCTGACCTGCCCGGCGCCGCCGAGCGGCGCCGTCCGTGACGTGACGGCGCCCCGCCGTCGTACGCGGATCTTCGCTTTGCCCGAAGCACGCTGGGCAGCGGCGGCCCTGGTGCTGTTTCTGATCGCGTTCCCGCTGCATCTGCTGGGTGCCCCCGCGTGGGCGTGGGGCCCGCTGTACGCGCTGGCCTACATCACCGGTGGCTGGGAGCCCGGTTGGGCCGGGCTTCAAGCACTGCGCGAGAAGACCCTCGACGTGGACCTGCTGATGGTCGTCGCCGCGATCGGCGCGGCGGCGATCGGGCAGGTGCTGGACGGCGCCCTGTTGATCGTCATCTTCGCGACCTCCGGCGCCCTGGAGGCCATCGCCACTGCCCGCACTGCCGACTCGGTACGCGGCCTGCTCGACCTCGCTCCGGCGACGGCGACCCGGCTGCTGGATGACGGCACCGAGGAGACCGTCCCGACCGAGCAGCTGGCCGTGGGCGACACCGTGCTGGTGCGGCCCGGTGAGCGGATTGGCGCCGACGGACGGGTCCTGGACGGGGCGAGCGAGGTCGACCAGGCCACTATCACCGGCGAGCCCCTGCCCATCGCCAAGGAGACCGGGGACGAGGTCTTCGCCGGCACGCTCAACGGCACGGGTGTCCTGCGGGTGAAGGTCGAGCGCGACCCGTCGGACTCGGTGATCGCCCGGATCGTGGCCATGGTCGAGGAGGCATCCGAGACCAAGGCGCCGACCCAGCTGTTCATCGAGAAGGTCGAACAGCGGTACTCCATCGGCATGGTGGCCGCCACCCTGGCCCTGTTCGCGCTTCCCCTGCTCTTCGGCGCCGCCTTGCAGCCGACGCTGCTGCGGGCGATGACGTTCATGATCGTCGCCTCGCCGTGCGCGGTGGTGCTGGCAACGATGCCGCCGCTGCTGTCCGCCATTGCCAACGCCGGACGTCACGGTGTGCTGGTGAAGTCGGCGGTGGTCATGGAGCGGCTCGGACAGATCGACCAGGTGGCGTTGGATAAAACCGGCACCCTCACCGAAGGCACTCCCCGCGTCACCGACGTCCGTCCTCTGCCCGCATCCGGCCTTGACGAGGACGCGCTGCTGACGCTGGCGGCGGCGGCCGAGCACCCCAGCGAACACCCCCTGGCCCGCGCGATCGTTGACGCCGCCCGCACACGCGGCCTGGCCATCCCCGTGGTGGAGGACTTCGCTTCCGCACCCGGCACCGGCGTCACCGCCAGCGTCGACGGCCGCGCGGTCGCTGTCGGCAGCCCCGCTCGTCTCCTGAACGGCCGGGGCGACCACCCCGCAGCAGAGGTTGCAGCACAGCTGGAAGCCGATGGCCGCACTGCCGTCCTGGTCGAGGCGGACGACGTCCCCGTCGGTGTGCTCGGCATCGCCGACCGCCTGCGCGACGAGGCCACCTCCACCGTCGCCGCCCTGTCCACCCTGACCGGCACCAACCCGATCCTGGTCACCGGCGACAACCCGCGCGCAGCCACCCGCCTCGCGACCGAGGTCGGCATCACCGACGTCCGCGCGGGACTCCTGCCTCAGGACAAGGTCACGACTGTTCAGGAGCTGGAACAGGCAGGCCGGAAGGTGCTCGTCGTCGGCGACGGCGTCAACGACGCCCCGGCGCTCGCCGCAGCCCACACCGGCATCGCCATGGGCCGCGCCGGATCCGACCTCGCTCTGGAGACCGCCGACGCCGTCGTTGTCCGCGACGAACTCGCCACCATTCCCACGGTCGTGGCGCTCTCGCGCCAGGCCCGGCATCTGGTGGTGCAGAACCTGGTCATCGCCTCGGTGTTCATCACGGGCCTGGTCATCTGGGACCTTGCTGGCACTCTGCCGCTGCCGCTCGGCGTGGCCGGGCATGAGGGCTCCACCGTGATCGTCGGCCTCAACGGCCTGCGCTTGCTGGCCGACGCGGCATGGCGTCGCGCCCGCAGCGGAAACGGCCAGTGAGCCGCCGCGCCAACCGCAAGGCTGCCCCCGCCACCACGGGGGCAGCCCGCTGCACGATCACCGTCTGCCGCGGCTGCTGCTGCGGCACACCCAAGATCCCTGGCCTCGACCACACCGCCCAGCTTGCCGAACTCCGACGGTCCCTCCCGGACTCGGCCCAGGTACGCGTGACCAATTGCCTGGACGCCTGCGAACACGCCAACGTCATCGTTGTCCAGCCCTCAGCGGAAGGGCGCAAAGCCGGTGGACGACCGGTCTGGCTCGGGCTGGTCAACGACGCGGACGCCGCGCAGGACACTGCCGCCTGGATACGTGACGGCGGGCCCGGACTCGCAGATCCGCCCGGCGCCCTCGACCTGTACACTTTCGTCCCGTCCCGCCGCATCCGCCAGGCCCTGGACGCATAAGCGGGCGGGTCGACCCGGCCCGGTCAGCAGCCGCACTCCTCGCCCCGCCAGGCTTCGAGGCCCTCGCGCACCGCGAGGCCGGCGACAAGCAGGCCGACGGCGGGGTCGAGCCACCACAGCCCGAAGAGGGCGTTGGCCAGCAGTCCGACGAGAACAGCTGCGGCCAGGTACGCGCACAGCAGGTTCTGCGTGCCCTCACCACTGGTCGCGGCCGATTCCAGGACGGCACCGAGACGACGCTTGGCCCGCCCCAGCCACGGCATGACGATCAGCGACGTGATCGACAGGCCGATGCCGAGCCAGCTGGCGGAGGGTTTCTCACCGGCAGCCAGGGTCGAGATGGCGTCGTAGGCGATGTACGGGGCCAGCAGGAAGAAGGTGACCGACACCGCCTTCTGCGCGCGCGCCTCGGCGGTCTCCGACAAGGTCCGCCTACCGCTGAAACGCCACACGATGACGATGGAGGCCAGCCCCTCGATCACCGAGTCCAGGCCGAAGCCGAGCAGCGCGACCGAAGAGGCCAGCACCGCCGCAATGACGGCGATCAGGCCCTCGGCGGCCATGTACCCCAGCGAGATCCACGACAGCAGCTTCGCCCTACGGGCCGCCGCATGCCAGGCTGCATCCCGCACGACCGGCGGGCGACAGCACACGTCCGTGCACCCCGGACCGCACGCACACCCACCCCCTTCCCGCTGGGTGGATATCCCGCTGCCTCCCTCATGGCTCACGCGTCGCTCTCCTTCCCGTAGGCAGGGCACAGAGCGACAGCGCACCCGGTGGCTTCCAGCACGGCCTCCGCCGCAGCCAGCACCTCAAGCAGCGCGGGCTGGGTGAGTGAGAACACCGATGCACGGCCCACCGGCCGGGATCCGACGAGGCCGCACTCGCGCAAGCACGCCAGGTGCTTGGAGACCGTCGACTGCGCCAGGCCAAGCTGGTCGACCAGGTCCACCACGCGCGCCTCACCGACCGCGAGCCGCCGCACGATCGCCAGACGGGCAGGGTCGCCGAGCGATCGGAACAAGGCAGCCGCCGGCGCCAGCTCACTCCGCCCGGCAGCGACCTCCGGAGTCATCATCGCCATATCACGATGCTAGACATCGCGGCGCTGGTGTGAAGCCCCGACGCCGCGACGAAGTCGGCCCCAGCACTCCAGAACTGTCCGTCACGCTCCACGGCCGCAACCCCGCCCCCCCTCGCGACGTCACCGATCCGCCACCCGAACTCGAAGGGCTGTCGCTTGCTCTTTCTCCATTTCACCGGTGAAGGCGCGCGTTGGGCCTGTTATTAGAGGCGCTGCAGAGCGGTGGCCCTCCTGTCCACCGCGAACTTCAGTACTCAGCCGGGGTCGCCAATTCGAGTGCGATGCTGACCCCGGGCGGCTGCTGAAGGGTGTTGTGCACGGTGCAGTGGGAGATGACCGCCAGGAACGCGTCACGGCGTTGTGGCTCCAGCCCGGCGGGGGTCTTAACCGTGAGCCGCAGCGCGCTTACACGGGCGGGCCGGTCCCCGGCCATGGTGAACTCTGCATCCACCTGCAGACCGGCCGGGTCGACCTGGTGGCGCTTGAGGTATCGGCCTGCGTAGAAGGCCACGCAGGACGCGAGCGAGGCGGCGAACAGGTCGGTTGGGGTGGGGCCCTCGTCGTTGCCTCCGCCGTTGACGGGCTGGTCGACCACGAGGCGGTGGCCACGGACGGCGATCGAATAGGAGTCGCCAGCCGCATAGTCGACGCGGATCCGGCCCGGCGGCAACGCCTGGAGGACGCCACATGGTGTTTCGCGTATGGACGTCATGGCCTGCCTCCTTGCTCATGCGGCGGGCACAGCCCGCGCAGCAGCTTTCCTCTCTTCTCCAGCGCACTCCCAGGAGGGGCCGAACCGACGTGGGCCAACCGTCCCTGTTCCAGGGCCTTCCGACCCTGATTCGCGGAATACGGTCATCGATGTCCCCGGCGGGCTCATGGCCGACGCAGCGTGAGGGTGGTGGTTTCGCCCGGGTGGATGATGACGGCCCGTTCCGGGAGCACGACCCTGATTGGGGACTCCTCCGAGTTCGGCACGCAGATGGTGAGCCGCTTGCCGCAGACCCGCACCTCGATCCCCCAGTGCCCGCGGTAGCGGAGGGCGAAGCCGAATTCCGAGAGCTCGGGGAGTTCCACCGGGGCGAACCAGAGCGCGTCCTCGCGCGTCTCGAGCCCCGTCAGGCCGCGCTGCACCAGGTCCAGGGTGCCGGCCATGGCCCCGAGGTGAATGCCCTCCGGCGCGGTGCCGCCCTGGACATCGGCGACGTCCTCCACGAGCGCCTCCCGGCAGTACCGCCAGGCGTCGGTGCGCCGGGCGCGGGCCAGCACCCAGCCGTGGACCAGGCCGCTGAGCGTCGAGCCGTGACTGGTGCGCCCCAGGTAGTAGTCGACGGTCCGGCGCCAGGTCTCATCCGTGAGCTCGTATCCCAACCGTCCGAAGATGGTGGACAGTTCGCCCGAAGAGAAGAGGTAGCCGAGCATCAGCACATCGGCCTGCTTCGACGCCTTGTACCGGTTGACCGAGTCGCCTTCCGCCTCCAGGACGCGGTCCAGCCTCCTGATGTCACCGTATCGCTTGCGGTAGCCGTCCCAGTCCAGTTCGGTCAGCTCCTCGTAGCCGTCGAATTGGCTGATGACGCCCCGGTGGAACGGCACCCGGAGCCGTCGGGAGATCTCTTCCCACAGCGGCAACTGCCCCGCGTCCAGCACGCCGTGCTCGAACAGCTCCTGCCGCCGCCGAGTGGGCAGGCTCCGCGTCAGCTCAAGGGCTCGGGTGAGGACCCAGGCCGCGGTGACGTTGGTATAGGCGTTGTCGTCGATTCCCACTCGTTCAGCGCCGGGGTAGGCGTCGTGGTACTCGTCGGGGCCGACGACTCCGCGGATGCGATAGCGGTCGCTCGCGGGGTCGAGGACGGCACTGTCCGCCCAGAAGCGGGCGATCTGCAGCAGCATCTCCGCGCCGCTGGTGTGCAGGTAGGTGGTGTCGCCCGTCGCCTGGCAGTACTGCCACACGTTGTACGCCACCGCCGAACCGACGTGGTGCTGCAGCCGGGAGCGGTCCGGCACCCAGCGGCCGGACCTCGGGTTGAGGTGGAGCATCTGGGTCTCGTCGCGGCCGTCACTGCCGCTCTGCCACGGGTACCGGGCCCCGGCCCGCCCCTCCTGCCGCGCCGCCTGCAGCGCCTTGGGCAAGCGGCGGTGACGGTAATTCAGCAGGGCCCGGGAGACATCCGGGAAGTGCAGGTTGAGGTAAGGCAGGACGAACAGTTCGTCCCAGAAGACATGGCCCCGGTACGCCTCGCCGTGCAGGCCCCGCGCCGGCACCCCGACATCCAGGTCCGCGGTGTGCGGTGAGAGCGTCTGCAGGACGTGGAAGAGGTGCAGCCGCAGAACGCGGCCCGCCTCTCCCGGTACGTACAGATCCGCTTGCCGCCACAGCTGCTCCCAGGCGGCGGTGTGGGACAGCATGAGTGCCGGGAAGTCCGGTGCCACCGCGACGCGTTCGACGGCCGCCGTGAACGGGTCGCTGATCGCCCGGTCGTGAGAGGTGTGCAGCGCCACGGTCTTGTCGACCGTGACGGACTGCCCGTCGGACACGGCGAGTTCAAGACGGTGCACGGCCCGGTGACCGCCCCCGTCCCTGGCCGTGAACGTCGCTGTACCACCGGTCACGGTAGTTCTCTGGGCCATGCCGATGGCCGTGTCCGACGTCCTGGTGCGGCAGCGCAGCCAGACCTTGTCCGGCTCGGCCGTGCCAGTGTGGAAGCCCGTGAGATGGCGTCGCTCGAGGGCACGGTAGCGGGGCACGTTGGCGTTGACGACGTCCCCGTCGAGGCCGGACTCCACCTCGATCCGCCCGGACCACCCCTCGGGAGTGAAAATGGTCCGCAACGCCGCCAGGTGTGGATCCCCCATGTGGACCAGTCTGCTCTGCTCCACTCCCAGTACCCGGCCGTCGGCCGCCCGGTACCGGAACGTCCGGGTGAGCGTGCCGTGCCGCAGGTGGAGAACCAGCCGGTGGCCGATGACCCCGCCGTCGTCCATCGTGAACCACGGCCCGGGCGCGCCGTCGTCCGGCAGCAGCCGGAAGCGCAGCAGCAGCCAGTTGGGGAGGTTGACGATGTCCTCGTTCTCGACTTCGCGGCCGACCACGGTTGATACAAGACGGTCGTAGCAGCCCGCCGCGTACATCCCCGGGTAGTGACCGTGCCCGGCCCTGCTCTCGGGCGCCGCCCCGCGCGTGGCGAAGTAGCCGTTGCCGAGCGTGCACAGGGATTCCCGCAGCCCTTCCGTGGCCGGGTCGTAGCCCTCGTACTCCCAGGTCCACTCCGGCATGGTCGGCCTCGCTTCCGTCTCCCGTTCAGGAGAACAAACCTTGCCGCTGCCCGGAGACCCTTGTCACCCTCCCGGGCGCATCGTGGCCCGTCCGGACGCACGTCTGTACGCTGCGGCCCCGAGCAGGATCCGCGCGTTGTGGAGATCATCGGAAACGGGGGCTCAGGACAGGGAGTGAGCCATGGCGGTCGCCACCCGCATCGCGGTCATCGGGGTCGGCAACGAGTTCCGGCGGGACGACGGCGTGGGCCCCGCTGTCGTCGCCCGGCTGCTGGAACGTGCCGCGTCCCGGCCGCTGCCGGCCGGGACCGCGTTGTCGTCGAGCGACGGTGATCCCGGACGCCTGATCGGCCTGTGGGAGAACGCCGAGCTGGCCGTGGTCGTGGACGCGGCCCACGCCCATCCGGGCGACCCGGGACGTGTGCACCGGCTGGAGCTGGACAAGCACGAGACCTGGCAGTCGGGAGCCGCCAGCACCCACGGGCTCGGCCTCGGTGAGGCCGTGGAGCTGTCGCGGACGCTCGGCCGGATGCCCCGGCACATGATCGTGTATGCGGTCGAGGGCGCGGACAGCACCCTGGGCACAGGGCTGACCCCAGCCGTCGCCGCGGTGGTGGAACCGCTGGCGGAGCGCGTCGAGGGGGACATCGCGCGGCACCGTGATGCCATCGCCCGCGGCGGGAGCCCCGGCCGGTGAGCGAGCGGTTCGCGTGCACGATCACGGTCTCGGGGCGGGTTCAGGGTGTGGGCTTCCGCCCCTTCGTCCACCGCGTCGCCACGCGCCTGGGGCTGGACGGGTGGGTCCTCAACGCCGGTGGCCATGTGGAACTGTCCGTGGCCGGATCGCGGCAGGCTCTGAGCACGCTGGTCGAGGTGCTGCGGAACGACGCACCGCCCCTGGCCGAGGTGCGCGACGTGCACACTGCATCGCTTGCGGGCCCCTTCCCGACTCCCGGCTCGGGCTTCACCGTCCGTGGCAGCACCGCCGCTTCGGGCAGGACCGTCCACCGGGAGATCGCCCCGGATGTCGCCACGTGCGCGGCGTGCCTCAAAGAGCTGTTCGACCCGGCCGACCGCCGCTATCGCTACCCCTTCATCAACTGCACCGACTGCGGCCCGCGCGCGACCGTCGTCGAGGACCTGCCGTACGACCGTGAGCGGACCACCATGCGGCACTTCGCCCTGTGCGCGCCATGTGCTGCGGAATACGCGAATCCCCGCGACCGGCGTTTCCACGCCGAACCGGTCGCCTGCCCCGACTGCGGGCCGCGATTGTCCTGGGACGGGCTCACCGGGGAAGCCGCTCTCCGCGCAGCCGTGACCGCGGTGGCCGAAGGTGCCGTTGTCGCGGTCAAGGGGCTCGGCGGCTACCAGCTGGTGTGCGACGCCACGAACGCCGAAGCCGTGGCCCGGTTGCGTGAGCGCAAGCGGCGCCCCGCAAAGCCGTTGGCCGTCATGGCCCGTGACGTCCCGTCCGTCCGGCGACTGGCCCAGGTGCCGCGCACCGCGCAGACCGCGCTGACGTCGCCGGCCCGGCCGGTCGTGCTGCTCAAGGCACGGCTCCGGACTGCCGTCGTGCCCGGCATCCACCCAGGCACCGATCACATCGGGCTGTTCCTGCCCACCACGGGCCTGCATCATCTGCTGCTGCACGAGCTCGCCAGGCCACTGGTCGTCACCAGCGGCAACGTCTCGGGCGAGCCCATCGCGATCGACGACGCGGCAGCCAGGAGCACACTGGGCGACGTCGCCGACGGGTTCCTCTGCCACGACCGGCCGATTCGCGCGCGCTACGACGATTCGGTGGTCCGTCCGGCGGGGCGTACGGTCCTCACCATCCGCCGGGCCCGCGGGTTCGCGCCGGCGCCTCTGCCACTGCCCATGGCCGCCACGGTGCCGATCGCGGCGGCCGGCGCGCAGCTCAAGCACACCTTCGCGCTCGCCGAGGGGGCGAAGGTCTTCCTCGGGCCGCACACCGGGGACTTGGAGGATGCGGGCACATTCGAAGCATTCGAGGCGTCGTACGCCGACCTGGTCCGGTTGACCGGAATCGAGCCGCGCGCGGTGGCCCACGATCTGCACCCCGGCTACCTGTCCGCCCAATGGGCCAAGGAGCTCCCGGTGGCACGGCGGATCGCTGTGCAGCACCACCACGCACATGTCGCGGCCTGCGCCGCCGAGCACGGAGTCCGCGAACCGTTCCTCGGCGTCGCCTATGACGGGCTGGGCTTCGGTGACGACGGCACGCTGTGGGGCGGCGAGATCCTCGTCGCCGACCTGGCCCGGTACCGCCGGGTGGGCCGTTTCGGCACCGCGCCGATGCCCGGAGGTGCGGCGGCCGTCCGCCGGCCCGCGCGGATGGCCCTGGGATACCTCTGCGGTGCCGAACCGTTGGGCACGCCGCTCCCGCCCTCTTCGCTGGTCCGCTCGTTCACCGGACGTCTCGACCCGCGCGAGGCGCGCGTGGTCGGGGCGATGGTCGAGCGAGGCGTCAACTGCCCCCGCGCGTCCAGCGCGGGGCGGCTCTTCGACGCCGCGGCGGCGCTGCTGGGCCTCGGAGACGAGGTGAGCTATGAGGGCCAAGCGGCCGTCGCTCTGGAGACCGTTGCGGGGAATGTGCGCGCCGAAGCACTGCCCTGGCGTCTGGTACCCGCCGAGGGCCTCTGGGCCTACGACCCCGTGCCCACCCTCACCACCTTGCTCGAAGGAGCCGCCGACGGAGAGGACGTGGACCGGCTCGCGGCCGCCTTCCACCGGACGGTCGCCGAAGTGACCGGCGCCCTCGTGGAACGAGCCGTCGAGGCAGGAGCCCCGCGCACGGTGTGTCTGTCCGGCGGCTGCTTCCAGAACGCCCGGCTGCTGACCGAGGTCGGCACGCTCCTGCGGTCCCAGGGGCTCCGGGTCCTGGTCGGCAGTGCCGTGCCGGTCAATGACGGCGGTATCAGCTACGGGCAGGCGGCCGTCGCCACAGCCCGCATCGAAGGAGAGTGAGTGCGATGTGCCTGGGCATTCCGGGCAAGATTCTGGAGATCCGCAACCGTGCCGGGCTGCGGCTGGCCACGGTCGATTTCGGCGGGGTGCGCCGCGAGGCGTACCTGGCCTACACCCCCGAGGCGGACGTCGGCACGTACGTCGTCGTCCACGTCGGATTCGCGATCACCACGGTCGACGAGGCCGAGGCGCAACGCACCCTCGATGTGCTGCGGGCCATGGCCGACACCGTGGAGGGCGAGCTCGGCGAACCGCTCCCCGAACGCTCCTAGGCATCCCCGGGCAGGGCCGGTCGGCCCATCGCCCTGCACCGGTCAGCCCATCCGCCCGAGCCGACCGCGGCAAAGACTGGAGACGACCGAGGGAGGTGACGGGAAGGTGCCCGACACCTTGGTTCCGCCCGTGCACGCCTTGCTGGCGGACGGCACGACCGTCCAGGTCCGACAGGTCATGCCCGCGGACCGGCCGGCTGTCCTGCGGTTGTACGAGCACATGTCCCCGGAGAACCTGCGCCTGCGGTTCTTCTCGGCGGGTTCCTGGAACGGGGAACAAGCAGCCGACCGGGCATGCGCCGCTGGGCGACCTGGCGAGCGGGTGCTGCTTGCCCGGACAGACGGCGAGGTCGTGGGCATCGCCGAGTACCACGCGGACCCGCTGCTCCCGAGCCGGGCCGAGGTCGCCCTGGCCGTGGCCGATCCGTGGCACCACCGGGGCGTCGGCACCCTGCTCCTGGAGCATCTGGTGGACGCCGCCCGTGCCGATGGTCTGGACACCTTCACTGCTGACGCGCTGGCCGAGAACCTCCCGGTCCTCCAGGTGTTCCGAGACCTGGGCCTGCCGCTCCGGCGCCGCTACGACGGCCCGGAAGTGCGCGTCACCGTGGGACTCACGCCGGATGAGACGTATCTGTCCGCCGTGGAAGGCCGGGGCCGTACTGCAGACGTCGCCAGCCTGCGGCCACTGCTGCGGCCGGAGTCCGTCGCCGTCATCGGAGCCGGCCGCAGGCCCGGGTCGGTGGGCCGGGCCATTCTGCGCAACCTGCGGGCCGCCGGGTACACCGGGCACGTCGATGTGGTCAATCCGCATGCCCAGGTCATCGAGCGCGTCCCCAGCCGCCCCACCGTCGCCGACCTGCCCCGTGCACCCGAGCTGGCCGTGCTCGCAGTACCCGCTGGCGCGGTGCCCACCGTCGCCGAGGAATGCGGCAGAAGCGGAGTACGGGCACTGCTGGTGGTGACCTCGGGCCTGGATGCCGCACAGGCCACAGCGCTGCGAGCGACATGCCGCAGGTACGGAATGCGGCTCGTCGGCCCCAACTGCCTGGGGCTGGCCAACACGGAGCGGGACATCCGGCTGGACGCGACCTTCGCGGCCTGCTTGCCGCTGGCCGGCACGGCCGGCGTGGCGGTGCAGTCGGGCGGCGTGGGCATCGCGCTGCTGGACGGGCTCTCCCGGCTCGGCATCGGGGTGTCCACATTCGTCTCGCTCGGCGACAAGTACGACGTCAGCGGCAACGACCTGCTCCAGTGGTGGGAGAGCGACGGGCGCACCGGCCTCGCCCTCCTGCACCTGGAGTCCTTCGGCAACCCTCGGGCCTTCTCCCGCACCGCCCGGCGGGTCGGCCATCGGATGCCGGTCCTCACCGTCGACGCGGGCCGTTCCGAGGCCGGCCGCCGCGCCGCGGCCTCGCACACGGCCGCGGCCGCTACGCCCACCATGACCCGGCGCGCGCTCTTCACGCAGGCCGGTGTCATCGCCACCCGGAGCATCGGTGAACTGCTCGATGCCGCAGCCCTGTTGCACTCCCAGCCGCTGCCGACCGGTAACTCGGTGGTCGTGGTCACCAACGCGGGTGGCGTCGGAGTGCTCGCGGCGGATGCCTGCAGCGAGGCCGGGCTGAGCGTACGACCGCTGCAGGACCAACTGACAAACGAGCTGGCGACGTTGCTGCCGGAAGGGGCGATCGCCGGTAATCCTGTCGATGCCACGGCGGCTGTATCCGAGGAGCAGCTCCGCGCCTGTCTCGATCGTGTGGCTGCCCACCGCGATGTCGATGCCGTGCTGGGCGTGTTCGTCCCCACGGCCCTCGCGGCAGCCACGGGTGACGACCTGGTGCGGGCCATCACGCACAGTCCGGGCCGGGCGCCGTGTGCGACGTTGGCCGTGCTCCTCGAACAGCCCGCGCGCGTCCGACTGTTGGATGTCGGGGGCAGCGGCACCGTACCGGCCTATGCCGACCCGCAGGATGCCGCCCGCGCTCTTTCCTGCGCTGTGACGTACGCCCGGTGGCGTGCGCGTCCGCAGGAGGAAGCAGCGGAACCGCCCGATGCCGATGCGGAAGGCGCCCGGGCCTGCGTGGCCTCCTGGCTCGACGACCACTCCGAGGGCGGCTGGCTGGACCCGATCACGTGTGCGCGACTCCTGGAGCACTACCGCATCCCCCAGATCGCCTGGGAGTGGGTGTGCGGCGAGGACACTGCTGCCGCAGCTGCGCGGCGGCTCGCCGGGCCTCACGGCCGCGTGGTGCTGAAGGCCCACCGGCCGGGGCTGGTGCACAAGACCGCCGAAGGAGCCGTCCGCCTGGACCTCCAGGGCGAGGCGGAGGTACGGGCCGCCTATCGCGACCTCGCCGCCCGCTTCGGCGACAAGCTCTCCGGAGTCGTCGTCCAGCCGCAGGCACCCCATGTGCTGGAACTGGTGGCCGGCGTGGTCCAGGACGAGGTCTTCGGCCCGCTCGTGCTCTTCGGCCAGGGCGGCACCGCGACAGACGTCCTGGCCGACCACGCCGCCCGGCTCGCCCCGCTCACCGCCTACGATGTGGACGACCTGATCACGGCACCGCGCTGCTCGCGCCTGCTGGCCGGCCACGCGGGTGGCGCCCCGGTCGACCTCGGCGCACTGGAGCAGCTGCTCCTCCGTCTCTCCCGGATGGCCTGCGACCTGCCCCAACTCTCAGAAGCAGACCTCAACCCGGTGGTGACGAGCCCGGACGGCGTCATGGCGCTCGATGCGCGGATCCGGCTGCTGCCGCGCCGTGCCCACGACCCATACCTGCGGCGACTGCGCTGACACCGGCGTGGTCGGCACGAAAGGTCACGATGATCATGAGGCAGAGCAAGGTCGGGAATCTGATGACACACGATGTCGTCTCTGTGCTTCCCTCTGCATCCTTCAAGGAGGTCGCCGGGCACCTCGCGGAGCACTGCATCAGCGGTCTGCCCGTGGTGGACGACGAAGGTCCTGGGAGTGATCTCCGAGAGCGATCTCGTGCTGCACCAGGGCCGCGTCCCCGCCGAACCTGCTGCCCCGCGCCGTCGCCGGTGGCACCTGAGGCACGACGATGCGCCCGCACGGGCTCCGGCCAGGACCGCGGCAGGGCTGATGTCCAGCCCGGCGATCACCGTGCACACCGACGACACCATCGCCGAGGCCGCCCGGACCATGGCGCGCCACCGCGTCGAACGGCTCCCGGTGGTCGACGAAGAGGACCGGCTGGTCGGCATTGTCACCCGCCGCGACCTGCTGCAGGTGTTCCTCCGGCAGGACCCGGCCATCCGCCGCGAAGTGATCTCCGATGTGATCGTGGGCACCATGTGGCTCACTCCCGCCACGCTCGGCGTGCAGGTCCAGGACGGTGTGGTCACGCTGAAAGGGCAGCTGGAGCGGCGCAGCGAGGTTCCGGTGCTGCTGCGGCTGACGGAGCAGATCGACGGGGTCGTCTCGGTGATCGACGAGCTGACGTACCGCGTGGACGACACGCGTCCGGCGCGGCCCGCCGAGCAGACGTTGCTCGGCCTCGTTGAGGACTGATCCGCCGCTGCATACGACCGGACAGGAGAATGTCCATGGCGCGCGACGACGAGAACATGGTCTGTGTCCTCGACCGTGCCGGTCTTGATGCGCTCGTGCAGGTCCTCCGTGCGCGGGGACGCACGGTGATCGGCCCCATGGAGCGGGACGGGGCCATCGTCCTGGCCGAGCTGGAGTCCGCCGACGAACTGCCCTACGGCCGGGGCGTGGAGCTGGAGGGCGGCCACTACCGGGTGATCCCGCGCGACGACGGGGCCGCGTTCGCCCACAGCGCCGGCCCCCAGTCCTGGAAGAACTACCTGCTGCCCGAACGAGTGCGCCAGTGGACCGCCGACCGCGGACCGGACGGCGAGATGACGGTCCGTCCCGAGCGGCACGATCCGGCCTCGTATGCCTTTCTCGGGGTGCGCCCCTGCGATCTGCGGGCCATCGCCATCCAGGACCGGGTACTGATCGGCGGTCGGCACCAGGACGATGCCTATCGGGCCCGGCGCAACGGCGCCTTCCTGATCGCCATGGAGTGCACCGAGCCGGGTGCGACGTGCTTCTGCGTCTCCATGGGCACCGGCCCCGCTGCCGGGCCCGGGTACGACATCGCCATGACCGAGGTCCTGGACGACGCCGGGCACCGCTTCCTGGCGCGCGCCGGCACCACCGAAGGGGCTGAGGTCCTCGCGGAGTTGCCGCACCAGCCGGCCGACGCTGCTACTCGCACCGCGGCAGCCGAGGCGGTCGAGGACGCGGCGGGCCGCATGGGCCGCAGCATGCCACCGGTGAGTCTCCAGACGCTGATGGCCGGCAGCCTGAACGCCGAACGCTGGGACGACGTCGCCGCCCGCTGCCTGACCTGCGGCAACTGCACCATGGCCTGCCCCACGTGCTTTTGCACCACCACTGAGGACGTCACCGACCTCACCGGCGACCACGCCGAGCGCTGGAGCCGCTGGGACTCCTGCTACGACCTCGACTTTTCCCATCTGTCCGGCGGCGGCCCCGTCCGGGCCACCGGGCACAGTCGCTACCGCCAGTGGCTCACCCACAAACTCGGCACCTGGCACGACCAGTTCGGCAGCTCGGGCTGTGTGGGCTGCGGCCGGTGCATCGTATGGTGCCCGGTCGCCATCGATATCACCGAGGAGGCCCATGCCCTCCACCGGGAGGCACTCGCGAAGGACCAATCATCATGATCAGGACCGGCCTTTTCCCGAGCATCCCCGCGGACCATCGTGACCGGTTGATGGCTCTCGCCAAGGAGGTGTCGTTCCCCGCCGGGGCGCGCATCTTCGAAGAGGGTTCCAAAGCTGACCGTTTCTGGGTCATCCACACCGGCGGCGTCTCCCTCGACCTGCACGTGCCCGGCCGACGACCCGCCGTCGTCGAGACCATCGGCTCGGGCGAACTGCTGGGCTGGTCCTGGGTCTGCCCGCCCCGGCAGTGGCACCTGGGGGCCGAAGCCATCAGTCCGGTGCGTGCCTGGGAGTTCAACGCCCAGAAGGTCCTGGACCTGTGCGAGCACGACCCCATGGTCGACCACGCGCTGCTCACCTACGTCCTCGGGACCGTCGGCCACCGGCTGCGGTCCACTCGCACCCGGCTTCTCGACCTTTACGGCCCTGCTGGGAGCGGGGGTCCTCGATGACGACCGTGCCTCTGCCGTACCGCGTGGTGGAGAACCGTCCCGAGACCGCCGATACCGTCACCGTCCGCCTGGAGCCGGTCCACGAGGCCCTGCCGCCTTTCGTGCCGGGCCAGTTCGCCATGATCTACGCGTTCGGGGTGGGCGAGATCCCGGTCTCCGTCGCCGGCATCCTCCCCGACGGCGGGCTCCTGCACACGATCCGGGGTGCCGGCGCGGTGTCCGGGGCCCTGTGCAGACTCCGGCCGGGCACGTCGGTCGGGATGCGCGGCCCGTTCGGTACCAGCTGGGACCTGGCCCTGGCCGCCGGAGACGACCTGCTCGTCGTCGCGGGCGGCATCGGACTCGCGCCCCTGCGGCCGCTCGTCCTCGCCGCCCTGGCCGCACCGCAAGGCCACGGCCGGCTCAACGTCCTCGTCGGCGCCCGGTCTCCGGACGATCTGCTCTACCGGGACGAGCTCGGAAACTGGGGCAGGCCGTACTGCGGCATCACCGTGGACCGGCCGGGACCGGGCTGGCAGGGCCGGGTGGGCGTCGTCACCACCCTGCTCGACGAGGCGCTCTTCTCCCCCGCCGGCACCACCGCCTTCATCTGCGGCCCCGAGGTCATGATCCGCGCCACGGCCCGCGAGCTGCTGCACCGCGGCGTGCGCGCCGACCGCATCCTGGTCTCCCTCGAACGCAATATGCGCTGCGCCACCGGCCACTGCGGCCACTGCCAGCTCGGGCCGCTGCTGCTGTGCCGGGACGGCCCCGTCGTCGGCTACGACCGCGCCGAACGGCTGCTGGCCGTACGGGAGCTGTGACATGGGCACCCCGCAACCCACGCGCCCCCGGCTCGGTGTCTTCAAGTTCGCCTCGTGCGACGGCTGTCAGCTCACCCTGCTCGACTGCGAGGACGAACTCCTCGGGCTGGCCGCCCAAGTGGACATCTCCCACTTCCTGGAGGCATCCAGCGCGGTCGAGCCCGGCCCCTACGACCTGTCGCTCGTCGAGGGGTCGGTCACCACGGCCGAGGACGCCGAACGCATCCGACGTATCCGCGCCGAATCCCGCACACTCGTCACCATCGGCGCCTGCGCCACAGCCGGAGGCGTCCAGGCGCTGCGCAACTTCGCGGACGTCGACGAGTTCCGCGAAATCGTGTACGCCAGGCCCGAGTACATCGAGACCCTCGCCACCTCCACCCCCATCGCCGCTCACGTCCCCGTCGACCTCGAACTCCAGGGCTGCCCCATCGACCGCGGGCAACTGCTGGAAGTCATCACCGCGTTCCTCGCCGGGCGCAGGCCGGACATCCCCCGGCACAGCGTCTGCTTCGCCTGCAAACGGCGCGGCACACCCTGCGTGACCGTCGCCCACGGCACCCCCTGCCTCGGGCCGATCACCCACGCCGGGTGCGGCGCCCTGTGCCCGTCCTACGGACGCGGCTGCTACGGCTGCTTCGGACCGTCCGGCTCGACCAACATGCCCGCGATGATCCCGCTGCTGCGCAGCGACGGCCTGAGCGACGACGACGTCCTGCGGATCCTCCACACCTTCAACGCCGCGAAGTTTGCCGAGATCGAGACCACGGAGGAGGCGCCACACCGCTGGGCCGCACCGCCGCACCGCGAAGGAAGCACCGGCGAGCCCGGCACCGAGCACGGGGCGCAGCCGTGACGCACCGCGGCTCGCGCATCCTGCATGTCGGCTCCCTCGCGCGGGTGGAGGGCGAGGGAGCGCTGCACCTGAGTATCGACGACGGCGAGGTCACTGCGGCCCAGCTCAGGATCTACGAACCGCCGCGCTTCTTCGAGGCGTTCCTGCGCGGCCGTCGGCACACCGAGCCGCCCGACATCACCTCCCGGGTGTGCGGGATCTGCCCGGTCGCCTACCAGATGAGTGCCTGCCGGGCCATCGAGGACGTCTGCGGCGTCACCGTCGACGGCCAACTGGCCTCACTGCGCCGATTGCTGTACTGCGGCGAGTGGATCGAGAGCCAGACCCTCCACATCTACCTGCTCCACGCCCCCGACTTCCTCGGCTACGACAGCGCCATCCACCTCTCCCGCGACCGCCGCGCGGACGTCGAACGGGGCCTGCGGCTCAAACAGGCCGGGAACGCCATCCTGGAACTCCTCGGCGGCCGCTCCATCCACCCCGTCAACGTCCGCGTCGGCGGCTTCCACCGCACCCCCACCCGCGCCGAACTCCGCCCGCTGGCCGAGCAACTGCGGCGAGCCCGTGACGATGCGCAGGAGACCGTCCGCTGGGTGTCCGGCTTCGACTTCCCCGATGCCGAGTGCGACGCCGACCTGCTCGCCCTCGCCGAACCGGACACCTACGCCATCGACGGCGGCACCCCCACCGTCCTTCCCTACGGAGACGGGCATAACCGCCACACCTTCCCGGTGCGGGACTTCACTGCCCACGTAGTCGAGGAGCAGGTGCCCTACTCCACCGCCCTCCAGGCAAGGCTGGACGGTCGCCGACACCTGACGGGCTCCCTCGCCCGGTACGCCATCAGCGGCCGTCTGCTACCGCCCTCCGTGCAGGAGGTCGCCCGCGCCGCGGGCCTCGACGGCGTGTGCCGCAACCCCTTCCGCAGCATCGTCGTCCGCGCCGTCGAAGTTGTGTATGCGGTGGAAGAGGCTCTGCGCTTGATCGACGCCTACGAACGGCCGCCCCGTCCGGCCGTGGACGTCACCCCACGGGCCGGTACCGGCCACGGAGCCACCGAGGCTCCGCGCGGCACGCTCTACCACCGCTACGTCCTCGACGGCGAAGGACTGGTCGCCGACGCCCGTCTCGTGCCGCCGACCTCCCAGAACCAGGGGGCCATCGAGGAGGACCTGCGGCGGATCGTCCAGGAGCAGCTCACCCGCGGCGATACCACCGACGCCGAGCTGACCCGCCTGTGCGAGCGGGCCATCCGCAATCACGATCCCTGCATCTCCTGTTCGGCCCACTTCCTCGACCTGACCGTCGAACGAGCGTGAGGAACGCCGCGTGAAGTACCTCGACGAATACCGCGATCCACAGCTCGCCCGGCGTCTCCTGGAGGAACTGCACCGCACGGCCACGCGTCCGTGGCAGATCATGGAGGTCTGCGGCGGCCAGACCCACACCCTCGTCCGCCAGGGCATCGACGAACTCCTGCCCGCCGATATGCGCATGATCCACGGCCCCGGCTGCCCGGTCTGCGTCACCCCGCTGGAAACCCTCGACCGGGCCATGGCCATCGCCGCCCGCCCCGGCGTGACCCTCGCCAGCTTCGGCGACATGCTGCGCGTCCCCGGATCACACACCGACCTCCTCGCGCTGCGCGCACGCGGCGCGGACGTACGTGTCGTCTACTCCCCCATGGACGCCGTGAAGCTGGCGGAGGAACACCCCGAGCGCGACGTCGTCTTCCTCGCAGTCGGCTTCGAGACGACCGCACCGGCCAACGCGATGGCCGTCCTGCACGCCTCCCGCCTGGAGCTGCGGAACTTCAGCATGCTCGTCAGCCACGTCCTCGTACCGCCCGCCATGACGGCACTGCTGGACTCCCCCGAGTGCGAGGTCCAGGCATTCCTCGCCGCCGGCCACGTGTGCGCGGTCATGGGATGGACCGAGTACGAACCCATCGCCGCCCGGTACCACGTGCCCATCGTCGTCACCGGATTCGAACCTCTCGACCTGCTCGAGGGCATCCTGATGGCCGTCCGGCAACTGGAAGAGGGCCGGGCCGAGGTCGAGAACCAGTACGTGCGGGCCGTACGCCGCACGGGCAACGACGAGGCGCAGTCCGCCGTCGCCCGCGTCTTCCGCATCACCGACCGCGCCTGGCGGGGTGTCGGCGAACTCCCTCGCAGCGGCCTCGAACTCCGCCCGGAATTCGCCGCATTCGATGCCGCACACCGTTACGACGTGGACACCCTGCACTCCGCGGAGCATCCCGAGTGCATCGCGGGCGGCATCCTCGCCGGCGCCAAGCTGCCCACCGACTGCACCGCCTACGGCACCCGCTGCACCCCCCGTCATCCCCTCGGCGCCCCCATGGTCTCCACCGAGGGCACCTGCGCGGCCTTCCACTCCGCCGGGCGAACCGCCACCGCAACCGTGAAAGGCAGCCCCGCATGACGACCGGATGTCCTCTGCCGTACTCGGAGAGCGAACGCGTCCTGCTCGGTCACGGAGCCGGCGGACGGCTCACCGCCGAACTGCTGGAATCTCTGGTCCTCCCGGCCATCGGTGATGTCCGGGAGGGCCCGTTGGAGGACGCCGCGCTCGTGCCGGGCCACCCGAACCTGGTCATGAGCACGGACGGCTTCGTCGTCAGCCCCCTGTTCTTCCCCGGAGGCGACATCGGGTCGCTGGCTGTCCACGGCACGGTCAACGACCTGGCCATGCGCGGCGCCGAACCCGTGGCCCTGTCCGTGGCGCTGCTCCTGGAGGAAGGACTGGAGTTCACAGAGCTGGAGGCCGTGCTCGGCTCACTGGGCAAGGCAGCCCAAGAGGTCGGTGTGCCCGTGATCACGGGCGACACCAAGGTCGTCGGCGTGGGCGCGGCCGACAAGGTCTTCATCACCACGACCGGCATCGGCAGGCGTCTCCGCGGGCTCTCCATCTCCGCGGCAGCCGCGCGTCCCGGGGATGCAGTCCTGCTGTCCGGACCGATCGGGCTTCACGGCACCGCCGTGCTCAGCACCCGCGAAGGGCTCGGCTTCGAGGCCGACTTCGCCTCCGACACCCGTCCCCTGCACCGTGTCGTGGCCGCGCTCGCCGGCCTCGGCAGCGCGATCCACGCTCTGCGCGACCCCACCCGGGGCGGCCTCGCAGCAGCGCTCAACGAGGTCGCGCGCGACTCGGGCGTAGCCATGGAGATCGACGAGAGCATGGTCCCGGTACCGGAGCAGGTGGCGGCAGCCTGCGACATCCTCGGCCTCGACCCGCTGCATGTGGCCAATGAGGGCTGCATGGTCGCTTTTGTGTCGTCCGACGCGGCCGACGAGGCCCTGGCGGCCATGCGCTCCTTGCCCGAAGGCAGCGGTGCCGCAAGGATCGGAGAGGTGACCCCTGCCGACGGGCACCCCGGACGCGTCGTCATGCGGACGGTCGTCGGCGCACGCCGGGTGGTGGACATGCCCCTCGGCGAACAGCTTCCCCGTATCTGCTGAACCGGACGCCATGGCGGGGAACTGCGCCCGACGGCCCCGGACGACGGCGGCACGACACCTGATCCGGCGGGTCCCGCTCACCATGCCTCCAGGACCGGCGGAGACGGCCGGTGAGCAGGATCGCGCCGGCCCCGGCGGCTCCGGCTCTCCGTGCGTCTATCGTCTTCCGGTACCGAGAACCGCAAGAGGAACTGAGGGTGCTGTGCCATGAGCGGGCCGTCGAACACCACTGGGGTTCCGGACGAACTGCACCGGCGACTGGGTGTGTTCGACGCGGTGGTGATCGGTCTGGGGTCGATGATCGGCGCGGGCATCTTCGCCGCCCTCGCTCCGGCCGCTCGCGCGGCCGGCTCCGGACTGTTGGCCGGCCTGGCCCTGGCCGCCGTGGTCGCCTACTGCAACGCGACCTCCTCCGCCCGGCTGGCGGCCCGCTACCCGGCCTCCGGCGGCACCTACGTCTACGGCCGCGAACGCCTCGGCGGCTTCTGGGGCTACCTGGCCGGGTGGGGCTTCGTGGTCGGCAAGACCGCATCCTGCGCCGCGATGGCCCTCACCGTCGGCTCGTACGTGTGGCCCGGCCAGGCGCACGCGGTGGCGGTCGCGTCAGTGGTGGCGCTGACCGCCGTGAACTACGCGGGAGTTCAGAAGTCCGCCTGGCTCACCCGCGTGATCGTCTCCGTCGTACTGGCGGTGCTCGTAGCCGTCGTGGTGACCGCCCTCGCTGCACCCGGCGCCGACGCCGGGCGGCTGGACGTCGGTGCGGACGCCACCGTCGGCGGGGTGCTGCAGGCCGCGGGGCTGCTGTTCTTCGCCTTCGCCGGGTACGCGCGCATCGCCACCCTCGGCGAGGAGGTGCGCGACCCGGCGCGCACCATCCCCCGCGCCGTCTCCCTCGCGCTCGGCATCACCCTCGCCCTGTACGCCGTGGTCGCCGTCGCCGCCCTGGCGGTACTCGGCCCGGAGGGGCTCGCGGGCACCGCCGCTCCGCTGTCGGAGGCCGTGCGTGCGGCGGGCGCGGAGTGGCTGGTGCCCGTGGTCCGCGCCGGTGCCGCGGCAGCCGCGCTCGGCTCGCTGCTGGCGCTGATCCTGGGTGTCTCCCGAACCACCCTGGCCATGGCCCGCGACCGGCGTCTACCGCACGCCCTGTCCACCGTGCACGCCCGCTATGCGGTGCCGCACCGGGCCGAACTCGCCGTCGGCGCCGTGGTGGCCGTGGTCGCGGCGACCGTGGACGTGCGCGGGGCGATCGGCTTCTCCTCCTTCGGGGTGCTGGTCTACTACGCCGTCGCCAACGCCTCCGCCTGGACCCTCGCCCCCGACGAGGGCCGCCCACCGCGCATTGTTCCCGCCGCCGGCCTGGCCGGTTGCCTGGTGCTCGCCGTCGCCCTGCCCGTCTCCTCGGTGATCTGGGGCGCGGCGGTCCTGGCAGCAGGCGCCGTGGTCCACGGGACCCGCCAGGCGCTCGGCGCCCGGCGGCAGTAGCCCGAACGGGCGCACAAACCGCCCGGTCGCGGCCCGCTCGCGGGACGATGTCGGAATCCGGCACGTCGTCGACTGGGAAGGGGCCGAGGGCATGGCGCAGCCGAGCACCTGGGCGGCGAAGCTGATCGGGACCACGGCACCGCGATCAGTCGTCCTCATCCGCCTGTACGTGGGGGCCGTCTTCCTGGTCGAGGGGATCCTGAAGTTCCTGCGCTCCCACGCGCTGGGAACGGGCCGGTTCGACAAGGCCGGCATTCCCGCCCCGGGGTTCTTCGCAGCGCTGGACGGGGTGTTCGAGATCGCCTGCGGTGGGCTGATCCTGATCGGGCTGCTCACCAGGCTCGCCGCGGTGCCCATGGTGGTGGACATGCTCGGCGCGCTGCTGATCACGAAGGTGCCGATCCTGTGGGGCGGTTCCGGGCTGTTCCACGGGGAATCCGGCTGGTGGGACTTCGCGCACGAAGCCCGCCTCGATTTCGCGCAGTTGTGCGGCAGCCTCTTCCTTCTCATCGTCGGCGCGGGCACCTTGTCCCTGGACGCCCTCAGACGTCCCGCGGCCGCCTCACACGGATGACGGGCGCGCCACCAGCGTGTTGTCACTGGTCCGCCCGGCGAGATGGTCGGCGATGTTGTCCGCCGTGGTCTGCACGATCTGGCCGACCGCGTCCCGGGTGAAGTACGCCTGGTGCGAGCTGATCAGCACGTTCCTGAAGGTCATCAACCGGGCGAGGGTGTCATCGGTGATGACCTCAAGGGACTTGTCGAAGAAGAAGACGCCCGCCTCCTCCTCGTACACGTCCAGCCCGACGCCCTCCAGCCGCCCGGCTCGCAGGGCGTCCACCAGCGCCGGGGCGTCCAGAAGGCCGCCCCGGCTGGTGTTGATCAGAATGGCGTCGTCCTTCATGAGCGCCAGCGCCTCGGCGTCGATGACGTGATACGTCTCGGGCACCAACGGCGCGTGCAGGCTGAGCAGATCGGATTCGGCGAACAGGCGCTTGCGGTCGACATACTCCATTCCCAGTGCCCGGCATTCGCCGCTCGGTGCGACATCGTGGCCGAGGAGCCGCATCCCGAATCCCGCCGCGATACGGGCGAATGCGGTGCCGATCTTGCCGGTGCCGAGCACGCCGGCGGTGCGGCCGTGAAAGTCCCGGCCCATCAGCCCGTTGAGGCGGAAATCGAAGTCACGGGTGCGAGTGACGGCCCGCGGGATCCTGCGGTCGACTGCGAGGGCGAGTGCCCACGCGAACTCGGCGACGGAATACGGGGAGTAGAAGGACACCCGGGCAACGGCCAGGCCCAGCTTCCGGGCCGCGGCCAGGTCGATGTTGTTGTATCCCGTGGCCCGTTGGGTGATCAGTTCGGTGCCGCCTTCGGCGAGGGTCCGCAGGACGTTCTCGTCGAGGACGTCGTTGACGCTGCTGCAGACGATGCTGCGGCCGGTGGCCGTCGCCACCGTGTCCGCGTTGAGGATGAGGTCCAGGCACCGCAGGTCGTGCTCGCGGCCGAGCGCCCGCTCCAGCAGCGGTCGCTCATCGGTGGTCACTCCGTACGCGACGATTCCCGCCATGTTCCTGCGCTCCTTACGGTGGTGCTTGCCGCTCGCTCAGCCGTGGCCGACCGCTCCGGCGAGAAGGTCCTTGCCTGATCCACAACCGGCTCCCTGCAGACGATCGGCACGCGGTCGTACTCCTACGAGGCTCACTCGAGCATGATCACGTGATGCCCTCTATGACGTGGGTCGAACGGTCCGTAACCGGTGACAAACGGCCCTGAGGGTACAAACCACACAACCACTCGGCGGGGCCTTGTCCCGTCCGGCCCCGGTCACGGGGCCGGGTGACCCATGACGGGTCCTCCCCCGCGCGGGAGAGTGGATAGGGAGACAGCACGTGAAAGACGGTGAAGCACCGCCGGGACAAGGAGGCCCGTCATGGCAGGCTCATCGATATCCAGGCACCGGTAGGGACTGCCGGACCTGATGGAGTGGCTGGGGGCAGGATTCCCCAACGTACCGGTCCTCTGGGGCCGCCAGAACTCCCATGTGATCCCGATCGAGGTGACGGAAGGCGGCGGACAGTACGTGCTGCGTGCCGAGCTGCCCGGTATGGACCCGGAGAAGGACATCGAGATCACGGTCGAGGGTGACACCCTGACCGTCCGGGCCGAGCACACCGAGAGCACGGAGGACAAGCGGCACTCGGAATTCCGCTACGGCTCATTCGAACGGTCCGTCCGGCTGCCGGCCCCGATCCCGGAAGAGGGCCCTACGGCCGATTACCGCGACGGCATCCTCACCGTGACCGTCCCGCGGGCGGCCAAAGAAGCACCGGCCACTCGCACCGTTCCCGTCCAGCGCGCCGATTGAACGGCAAGCACCTGGGATGACAGCGGGGCCGGACCGCCCACGGGGGCCCGGCCCCTGCCGAGACGGCACGCAAGGCAAGGTGGTGGGAGAGATGGTGCTTCCCCTGGTTGTAGGCATCGACGGATCCGACGACAGCCTCATGGCCCTGGACTGGGCGGTGGACGAGGCGGCTCGCCTCGGTCTGCCCCTGCGGATCGTCCACGCACCGCTGTGGGAACGCTACGAGGGGCCGGTTCCGTCCTTCAGCCGCGAACGCCCCACGGACAAGGTCATGACCGAGCGGGTCATCGCCTCGGCCGAGCAACGGGCCCGCAAGCGGGCCCCGGACGTGAAGGTGCACCCCGTGGTGGTGCCCGCGGACGCCGTGGCCGTTCTCCTGCAGGAATCGCGCGCGGCCGCCGCTTTGGTGACGGGTTCCAGGGGACGCGGAGCTGTCAAAGGGCTGCTGCTGGGGTCTGTGAGCCTGTCCGTGGCCGGTCGCGCTCACTGCCCGGTCGTCGTGGTGCGCGGTGAGGAACGGAACGTACAGGGCAAGTGCCGCCGGGTCGTCTTCGGCGCCGGCCACCCCGATGAGTCCACAGCCGCTGCGCGGTTCGCCTTCCGGGAAGCCGCAGCGCGCGGGTGCGAGGTCCAGGCCGTACGGGCATGGCAGTGCGCCGAGCAGCGCCCCGCGGACCGCACCGGGGTGGCGGGCGACACCGCCTACGCGCACGAGGAACGGGCTGCCGATTTCCTGGACGAGACGCTGGGCGAGCTGCAGAGCGAGTACCCGAAGGTCGTTGTCCAGTGCATGGTCGTCGAGGGCCCCCCGCACAAGGTGCTTATCGACATGTCGTCCGACGCCGACCTCCTGGTCCTCGGATCCGCCAAGCGGCAAGGACACTTCGGCCTCCAACTCGGCCGCGTGAGCCACGCTGCACTGCACTGTTCGGCCTGTCCGGTCGCCGTCGTCCCCCATGCATGAGGGTGATCGCCCGGCGTCAGCCGGACCGCGGCGCCGCGGCCTTGTGTCCGAGGTGGTGGACATGGGCGTCGGGCCCGGGGTAGACCAGGGTCACCCTGTCGTTGTCCGACCAGCGCACGTCGTAGGGAGGCGTGCCGTCGGTGTGGTGGAGGCCGACGATCTCCCCGTCCCGCTTGGTCGCCCCCGTCGTCGGGCCCTCGACGATGAGGCGGTCTCCGAGGTACGCACGCATGGGGCATCACCGCTCTCCGGCTCTTGCGCTCCCCGGCCGGCAGGACCGCGCCGGCCGGCGGTTTGCGGGCTCCTTCCAGCGTCGGGCCTGCGCGTCTCGTCGTCATGGGCCGGTCGGGACCCTGCGAGGGCCGCCCGGCCCTGGCGGAGCACCTGGGTGAGTGGTGTGCTGGAGGTGGCGGGAAGGACCTGTGAGACGCAGAGAAGCGGTAAGAGACCGCGCACCGCGCAATCGGGATCCGCGAGAAGCGGATGGGCCCTTCCCGTCCAGACCGCCCGCGGGCGCGGGCGGTCTGCGCTACTGGGCACGCGCGCGAAGCCGGATGCCCCGCGGGCACCGCAAGCAGGAGGTGGCGGCCATGATCCGGGGCAGAATCGGCAGACGCCCCGCCGACCGGCGCAAGCCTGCGCCCATGGACCTGCGCACACCGTCCGGCCGACTTCCGCCGTACTGAGCGGCCGCACAGGGCACCACCCAGGGAGGCAGCGATGTCCCCGAAACGACGCGTCATCCCCTTCGCCGAACTGGGATGTGGAGACGTCGGCCTCGTCGGCGGCAAGAATGCCTCGCTCGGCGAACTGATCACCCACCTCGCCCCTGCCGGCATCAAAGTGCCCGACGGCTTCGCCACCACCGCGGACGCCTACCGGGAGCTCCTCGACACCGACTCGTTGCGCCACCACGTCGCCGGGCATATAGCCCGGCTGCACGGGGGCGCACCACTTTCCGAGGTCGGCACCGCCATCCGCGCTGACATCCTCGCCACCCCGCTGCCGCCCTCACTCGCGGACGAGGTCACCGAAGCGTACGCCCGGCTCGCTCACGAGGCCGGGCGTACCGACCCCGACGTCGCGGTGCGCAGCAGCGCTACAGCCGAGGACCTGCCCGAGGCAAGCTTCGCGGGACAGCAGGAGACATTCCTCAACGTGAGCGGCCGCAGGGCCCTGCTGGCCGCATGCCACAGCTGCTATGCCTCGCTGTTCACCGACCGGGCCATCGACTACCGCGAGCGCATGGACTTCGACCACCTCGCAGTGGCGCTGTCCGTCGGCGTACAGCTGATGGTGCGCTCCGACCTCGGCGGCGCGGGGGTCGCCTTCACCCTGGACACGGAATCCGGCTTCCCGGGAGCCGTCGTCGTCAGCGCGGCCTGGGGACTCGGCGAGAGCGTGGTCAGCGGCCAGGTCGACCCCGACGAGTACGTGGTGTTCAAGCCCCTGCTCGACGATCCGGCCCTGAACCCGGTCATCCGGGCCGAGACCGGGCGCAAGAGCCGCAAGGTCGTCTACGCGGAGGGCGGCCGTACCCGCGTCGTGGACACCACGCCCGCGGAGCAGGCGGCACGCGTGCTGAGCGACGCCGAGGTGCGCCGGCTCGCCGAATGGGCCGGCGTGGTCGAGAAGCACTACGGGACACCGATGGACGTGGAGTGGGCCAAGGACGGCCGTACCGGCGAGATGTTCCTGGTACAGGCCCGGCCCGAGACCGTGCGTTCCCGGCGCAGCGCCACCGTGCTGCGCCGCTACCGCCTCACCGGCACCGGCGAGCGACTGGTCACCGGAATCGCCGTGGGCGAGGCGGTGGGCGCCGGGCCCGTGTGCACCCTGGCGGAACCGGTGGGGCTGGAGCGCTTCCCGGCCGGCTCGGTGCTCGTCACCCCGATCACCGACCCGGGCTGGGAGCCGCTGATGAAGCGCGCCGCCGCGATCGTCACCGACCACGGCGGACGCACCTCGCACGCCGCCATCGTCAGCCGTGAGCTGGGCGTACCGGCCGTGGTCGGCACCGGCGACGCGACCGCAGTCCTGGCCGACGGGCGCGCGGTCACCGTCTCCTGCGCCGAGGGCGCGGAAGGCCGCGTCTACGCCGGGCTGGTCGGCCACGAGGTGACCGAGGTCGACCTGGCGGAGCTGCCGCGCACCAGGACCCGGGTCATGCTGAACCTGGCGGATCCGTCCGCCGCCTTCCGCTGGTGGCAACTCCCGGCGGACGGCGTCGGGTTGGCCCGGATGGAGTTCATGGTGGCCCACCAGGTCAAGGTGCACCCGATGGCCTTGGTCCACCCCGAGCAGCTGGTCCGGTACGTGCGACGCCAGGTCGACCGGCTCGCCGAGGGCTACCCCGACCCCGCCGAGTACTTCACCGACCGGCTCGCACGCGGCGTGGCCACCATCGCCGCGTCCCGCTGGCCCGCACCGGTGATCTTGCGGACCAGCGACTTCAAGACCAACGAGTACGCCAAGCTCGTCGGCGGCGGGCCGTTCGAGCCGGCCGAGGCCAACCCGATGATCGGGTGGCGCGGTGCCAGCCGCTACTACAGCGACGGTTACCGGGACGGCTTCGCCCTCGAATGCCGGGCGATCTCGCGGGTGCGTGAGGAGTTCGGGCTGACCAACGTCGTGGTGATGATCCCGTTCTGCCGCACCCCGCACGAGGCGGACCGGGTACTGGAGGTCATGACCCAGGAGGGCCTGGAGCGCGGGCGCAACGGGCTGAAGGTGTACGTGATGGCGGAGATCCCCGCCAACATCGTCCTGGCCGAGGAGTTCGCCGAGCGCTTCGACGGCTTCTCCATCGGCAGCAACGACCTCACCCAGCTCACCCTCGGCGTCGACCGCGACTCGGAGGACCTCGCCCACCTCTTCGACGAGACCGACCCGGCCGTGACCCGCAGTATCGAGCACCTCATCACCACCGCGCACAAGGCCGACCGGCCGGTCGGGCTGTGCGGCCAACGTCCGAGCGACGACCCGGGGTTCGCCGCATTCCTGGTACAGGCGGGAATCGACTCGGTCTCGGTGGCCCCAGACAGCTTCGTGACGGTGAAACAGCATGTGGCGGACGCAGAAAGGGAGTTCGCCACGGGAATCCCGGAGGTTGCGGCATGACCGGTACGAGCAGGCCCGGCCTGCTGACGTTCCTCGGCGGTGTGGGGACCGTGACCGGGAGCAAGTTCATGGTCGAAACCGATCATGTGCGGATCATGGTGGACTGCGGGCTCTTCCAGGGGCTCGCGGACCTGCGCCGCAAGAACTGGCGGCGGCTGCCCGCCGAGGCGTCGACGATCCACGCGATCGTCCTCACCCATGCTCACCTGGACCACTGCGGCTATCTGCCCCGGCTGGTCCGGCAGGGCTTCCACGGGGACGTCTTCTGTACCCCGTACACGGCCCGGCTCGCGGAGATCGTGCTGCGCGACAGCGCCCGGCTGCAGCAGGAACAGGCCGAACACAGCAACCGCCACGGCCACTCCAAGCACCGCCCCGCCGAACCCCTCTACGACGACATGGACGTCAACCGCACGATGAGGCTGTTCCGGCCCGTCCCTCCCGGCGAGGACACCGAGATCGCCCTGGACACACGGCTGCAGTTGCACCGCGCCGGCCACATCCTCGGCTCGGCCTGGGCCCGTCTCACCCTGGAGGACGGGCACACCCTGGCCTCGAGCGGCGACCTCGGCCGGCCCGTCCACCCGCTGCTGCGCCCACCGGAGCCCTTCACCGGTGCCGACCTGCTGCTGCTCGAATCCACGTACGGCAATCGACGGCACGACACCGGCACCAGCCGTACGGACTTCGCCGACGCCTTGCACCGGACATTCCGGCGCGGCGGACTGGTGGTGATCCCGTCCTTCGCGGTCGACCGCACCGAGGTGGTCCTCCACGAGCTGGCCCAACTCCGGGCGTCGGGGCAACTGTCCGTGAACGTGCCCATCTATGTCGACAGCCCAATGGCACTCGCCGCGCTGCGCATCTATGAAGAGGCGCTGTCCGACCGGGATCCCGAATTCCGCCCGGAGGTGCTGGAGGCGGGCTCATCGGCCCTGGACCCGGCCCCGTTCTCAGCTGCCTGCTCGGTCGCCGAGTCGATCGAGATCAACAACGTCCGGGAGCCCTGTGTCATCGTCTCCGCCTCCGGGATGGCGACCGGTGGCCGGGTCCTGCACCACCTGTACCGGTTGCTGCCGGACTCCCGGAACACCGTGATCGTCGTCGGGTTCGCCGCTCAGGGCACCCGGGCACGCGACCTCGTCGACGGCGCACGGACGCTCAAGATGTTCGGCGAGTACATGCCCGTACGCGCCGAGGTCGTCGATGTTCCGGGCTTCTCCGCCCACGCGGACGCCGACGAGATCCTCGGCTGGCTCCACGGGGCGCCGGCGCCGAACGCGACGTACCTGGTGCACGGCGAGCCCGAGTCTGCGGAAGCGCTGCGGGACCGGATCGACCGCAGCCTGGGCTGGACTGCCGTCGTCCCCCGTTCCGGCGAGCGCGTGCTGGTGCGCTGACCATCCGCCCGGGTACCGCTCAGCCGACCCGGAAGTCCAGGAACATTCGCGACTGCAGGCGCATCACCCCGTATCCCACGATGAATGCGCCGCAGGCGATGCCAAGTTCTGCGAGGGCCGGGGTGCGGGTGGTGAGCAGTTCCTGCAGCACCGGCACGTATGCCCCGGCTACCTGCAGGGCGAACGCCGATGCCAGGGCGATCGGCAGGAACGGGTTGGCCAGGGTGCCGGGGCGGGCGCGGGACCCCAGGCCCGCGCCGAGTTGAGTGGCGCCGAGCACCAGGAAGACCAGGGTCTGCCACGGCCGTCCGGTCCCGTGTGCCCAGACGCCGGTGGCCAAGGTGAGCGTAGCGATCAGGGTGCCCATGCCGAGGATCCGCGCCCACAGGCCGGTGCCCAGGACGCTCTCCTTCGGAGGTCGCGGTGGTCGCCGCATCGAGTCCTCGGCCGCGGGCTCGGCGCCGAGGGCCACGCCCGGCAAGCCGTGAGTGAGCAAGTTGATCCACAGAATCTGGGCGGGAAGCAGGGGCAGTTCCATCCCGAGCGCCGGTCCCAGGAGCATGACCAGGATCTCCGCGCTTCCGCCCGCCAGCCCGTACAGGAGAAAGCGCCGCACATTGGCATAGACCCGACGCCCCTCCTCGACGGCGGCCACCAGCGTGGCGAGGTCGTCGTCGGCCAGGACCAGGTCGGCGGCCTGGCGGGCGACCTCTGTGCCGCGTCGCCCCATGGCCACTCCGATGTCGGCCCGGCGCAGTGCCGGGCCGTCGTTGACGCCGTCGCCCGTCATGGCGACGACGTGTCCGGCACGGCGCCACGCCTGGACGATGCCCACTTTCTGCTCCGGGGTCGTCCGGGCGAAGACGCGGGCCGCGGTGAGATCGCCGGCAGAGCCGTCGCGGATGCGGTCGCCCGTGGTGACCTGGTCGTGGGCTGTGGCGATGCCCAGGCGCCGGGCCACGACCAGGGCGGTCAGCGGGTGGTCGCCGGTGATGAGCACGGGTGTGATGCCGGCCTCGCGGCAGGCGGCCAACGTACTCGCGGCGGCCTCGCGCGGCGGATCGGCAATGGCGATGAGACCCAGCAGGCTCAGACCGGACTCCCAGGTCTCGGGCGGAGCAGGGGGCCCGGCCCGGTCGGCGGCGGCGACGGCCAGCACCCGGTATCCCTGCCGAGCGAGTTCCTGAGCCCGCCGGGCGGCCTCGCCCTCCCCCACGACGGGCGCGGCGAGGAGCCCTGAGCGGAAGACCGACTCCGGCGCGCCTTTGCAGCAGACACGGAGCCCGCCGTCGGGGCGGCGGTGCACGGTGGTCATGCGTTTGCGCTCGCTGGTGAACGGGATCTCCTCCACGCGCGGCAGCCACCGGTGCAGCTCCGACCGGTCCAGGCCGAGTCCGCCACCCGCGGCCAGCAACGCGGCTTCGGTCGGATCGCCGAGCGCGAGCCAGGAGCCGTCGTCACTGTCCGGCGGCTGCAGGGCCGCGTCGTTGCAGAGCATCGCGACGGCCAGCAGGTCCGCGAGGTCGGGGGCGTCATCCGTGACGACTGTCCTCCCGCCCCGCACGACCTTCCCGTGCGGGGCGTACCCGGTGCCCGACACGGTGGCCTCGCCCTGCGGCGTCCAAAGCTGTTGGACCGCCATCCTGCCCTCGGTGAGCGTCCCCGTCTTGTCCGTGGCGAGCACGGTGACCGACCCCAGGGTCTCCACCGCCGGCAGGCGCCGGACGATCGCGTGGCGTTCGGCCATCCGCCGTGCACCCAGTGCGAGGGCGAGGGTCACCACGGCCGGCAGGGATTCCGGTACGGCCGCGACGACCAGGCTGATCGCCGTCACCACCATGAGCTCGACCGGCTGGCCCCGTATCAGTCCCGTTGCCAGCACCACAGCGCACAGAGCGACGGCGACGGCGGCCAGCACCCGCCCGAAGCGGGCCAGCCGACGCTGCATGGGCGTGGGCCCGGGGACTTCGGCAAGCAGGGCGGCGATCCGCCCGGTGGCGCTGTCGGCTCCCGTGGCCGTGACCTCGACCCGACCGTGACCGCGTACAACCACAGTGCCGGACCACGCCGTCGCCGGAGTGCCGACCACCGTGGGCTCCGTCTTGTCGACCGGTATCGGTTCACCGGTGAGTGAAGACTCGTCGACGAGGAGCACGGCTGCGTCCACAACGTTGCCGTCGGCGGGCACGATGTCGCCCTCCCGCAGCAGCACCAGGTCACCGGGGACGATGTCGGCCGAGTTCACTTCCCGCTCGGTGCCGTCACGCACCACTCTGGCGACCGGGGCGCTGAGCGCTCGCAGTGCCGCGACGGCCCGCTCGGCCCTCATTTCCTGAGCGACACCAACGGCGCTGTTGACCACGATGACCACGGCGATAATCGCGGTGTCCACGAAGTCGCCCGTGGCGACGGTCAGGACTACGGCCACCAGCAGCACCAGGATCAGCGGATCGCGCAGCTGGGCCACCACCCGGCGCCACACAGGGGTGGGGCGGCCGGCCAGAACGACGTTGGGCCCGTATCGGGCCAGTCGGCGCACCGCCTCCTCCTGGGCCAGGCCCCCGGTCCCGCACGGCTCCGGCGTCAACGTCCTCTCCCACGTCATGTTGCGCTCCGAGTTCCCCCGCCCTTCCCCGAGTGAAGCCCAGACGGGGTTGAGACCGTCGGCGCCCGGCCGAAAACTGGCCAGCCACGCACATCATGGCCCCGCGGTCGGGCCATGGACGGCACCCTGACTGTTGCGAAGGCATTTCCCGGGCGCGGATCGGTGCGAGGGGCACCGGCGCCGCGCGATCCGAAGCACAGACGACGACGGCATGACGAGAGAAGGCAGTACACACCGACCCTGCATCGATCATGGAGGTGGCGTTCCGTGGTGCGACCAGTGACCGTCGGGTTCGACGGGTCCGCAGAGAGCCTGGCCGCGACCGCCTGGGCAGGCCGGGAGGCTGTATTGCGTCGGAGGCCGCTGCGCCTCATGCACGCCGTGGAGTGGCGTGCGAGCAACCTGCAGTTCTCCCCCGGGGCCTCGGCCCAGCGGGAATGGGTCGAGAGCCGACTCGAGGTGGCGGAAGAGGAGCTCACCAAGGCGCACCCAGGTTTGGCGATCAACGTGAAGCAAGTGCCGGATCCGCCGGCGAAGGCTCTAGTCGACGCCGCCCGCGCATCGGAGGTCCTGGTCCTGGGCTCACGCGGGCTCGGTGTCGTGCAGGGGTTCCTGCTGGGATCCGTGAGTCTGCCGGTGATTGCTCACGCGTCCCGGCCCGTCGTGGTGGTAAACGAACCAGAGGTACCGTCCGGTTCGGCCGGAGGAAACCCGGTGGTCCTCGGACTCGGGTACGACGGACCGTACGATCCGCTGCTCGACTTCGCCTTCGAGGCTGCCGCCCTCCGGGGCGCAGTTCTGCGCATCATCGAGGTCAGAGGCGGAACCTCCGCCGCCGAGCATCGGGAAGTGCGCAGTACCGGAACATTGGCCGAAGCTCTGCGCCGCTCGCAGGAGCGATGGCCAGCCGTCGAGGTGGACGAACTGCTGACGAGCGGGTCCGCGGCACGGCTCCTGGTGGAATCAGCCGCGCATGCCGACCTACTCGTGGTCGGCCGGCACAAGTACAAGCCTGCGTTGGGCGTGCGGATCGGGCCCGTGGCCCACGCCGTGCTGCACCACACGCCGTGCCCTGTGGCGGTCGTCCCGCACGGCTGAGGAAGCTCGGACGGACCGGCTAGTCCTCTGTCACCAGGACGTCCTCCACGGGGCGACGCGGCGTCTTGGGGCCCTTCGGGCCGTACCCGAGGCGCAGCATCATCTGCACCTGGCCGGTCCCGGAGGCCGGGTCCCGCAGGGGCCAGCGCAGGTCGGGCCATTCGAGGGCCTGGGTGGAGAACGAGGTGGCCAGCCCCTCCAGCGTGGCCAGGAGCAGGACGCGTTCCATGGCCTGGCCCGCGATCAGCCAGTCGCGGGGCCCGTCACCATCGGTGCTCAGCAAGGCCAGGTGGGGGTCGTTCTCAAAGGGAGTCGTTCCGAAGTCGGTGGTGGGCCGTCCGCCCGAGAAGTCGCGCACGGGTGCTCTGCCCCCGCGTTTTCGGGGCCCGAAGGCGTAGTCGGGGACGCCGTCGGTGGCCGTGTCGGCTTCGGCAGTCCCGATGCGCGTCCATCGGGCGAGGTCTTCTTCGCTGCCGTTGTCGGAGAGGTTGCGGGCCTCGGCCTCTTCGGCGAGCTCCTGGATCCACCGCAGGTGCCAGGAAACGGGGAAGGCCAGCGTGGCACCTTCCTGCCGGGCGGCGTCGGTCAAGGCGGTCCGGAGGTTCGCGGGGATCCCGGTCTCGGAGAACGGGTACCGGCTGGTGTGCCGCCGGTCGATCGCCGGGTGGAGCCGCGCGAGGGGGACATCGTCCGTGCTGGGCCCGGCGAGCTGCACGGTCGCCAGCCGGGCCGGGTCGGCGGGATCCGGCAGGAGCGTGACGTCCGGGTGGAAGCCGGCGTTCGCGATGGCGACCCGGAGGTTGAACAGGGCAGCACCGCACCCCAGGTGCAGGGCGCGGGCGTCGGGGTCGGAGTGCGGCATGACCCGCTCGAGGTCGGCGTTCAGCCGGAACGTGCGACTCCCCCGTGCGTAGCGGAACCGCCACGGCTGCGCGTTGTGCATGGACGGGGCAGCAGCCGCTTCACGCACCAGCTCGGCCACACGTGCGTCGTCCATCGTGAGTGAAGCAGTCACCGGAATCTCCCTTCCGGAAGCGCTGGGCCCGGTCAGGGGTCCTCTTCCATGGTCGCCCCGCCGCCACATGTCGCGGGGAGGGCTGTGCGGTCCCCGGCCCGGGCCGACCGGCTCAATCGAGGACGGCCACGGGCTGTCATCCTGGAAACAGGACCCCAGGACTTCGAGAGAAGGAGCGGGACCATGCTGCAGCACCGAACAGTCAGCGAGCTCATGACCTGGAAAGTGGTCCAGGTACGTCCGGACACACCGTTCAAGGAGATCGTCCAGGAGCTCGCGGAGAACGACGTCACCGCCGTGCCGGTCGTGGCCCGGGACGGACGGGTGGTCGGCGTGGTGTCCGAGGCGGATCTGATGCGCAAATCGGCCGACCAGCCCGATCCCTTCGGCCTCGTCCCCGTCCCGAACCTCGAGGCGTGGGAGCGTGCCAAGGCCGAGGGCGCCAGAGCGGAAGAGCTGATGTCCGCGCCGGCCGTGTGCGCCCGGCCCGACTGGAACGTCGTGGAGACGGCCCGGCTCATGACGGTCCAGGGCATCAAACGGCTCCCGGTGGTCGACGAGACGGACAAGCTGGTGGGCATCATCAGCCGGGCCGACATCCTGCGGGTCTTCCTGCGCGAGGACAGCGCCATCCGCGAAGAGATCCGTCGTGACCTGCTGCAGCACACCCTGGGTCTGGCCCCGTCAGCTGTGACCGTCAAGGTCTCGAAAGGACAGGTCACGCTCGCCGGGACGGTCGCGGCGCGGAGCATGATCCCGGTCATCGAGCGGCTGTGCCGCTCCGTGGACGGCGTAGTCGGGGTCCATCAGCGCCTCACGTATACGAACGACGACACCGGCGGCCGCTTCCCGGCCCCATGAGGTAGGGCGACACACCCCGACCGACCCGTCTGGCTCGCAAGGAGTCAACGATGAACGACACCCAGCGCACCGTCAGTAACGTCATGACACAGACTGTCGTGGCCGTCGGCCGCACCGCCCTCTACAAGGAAATCGTCAAAACACTCGCGGAGTGGAAGGTCAGCGCGGTACCGGTACTCGAAGGGGAAGGCCGCGTCATCGGAGTCGTCTCCGAAGCCGACCTGCTGCCGAAAGAGGAGTACAAGGACCGGGATCCGTCCCGCATGGAACAGCTCCGCCGCCTCGACGACCTGGTGAAGGCCGGTGCGGGAACCGCCGAGGACCTGATGAGCACGCCGGCGATCACGATCCACGCGTGGGCACCCGTGGCCGAAGCCGCCCGGGTGATGGTCCGCAAGGGCGTCAAGCGCCTCCCCGTCGTGGACGCGGAGGGCAAGCTGACCGGCATCGTCAGCCGCAGCGACCTGCTCAAGGTCTACCTCCGTGACGACGAGGACATCGCCCGGGAGGTACGCGAAGAGATCGTCGCCCGTCTCTTCCCCCACCGGCGACCGACCGTAAAGATCCATGTGAACGAAGGCGTCGTCACCCTTACCGGCTCGCTTGCCGATGCGGCCATGGTCCCCCTGGTGGCACGGCTCGTACGCGCGGTGGAAGGGGTCGTGAACGTCGAACTCCAGCTCACCGCACCCACCGCCAAGTCGAAGGTCCCGGAGCCACCGGTCGTCGGCCCGCAGTTCTGACGCTTCTTCCGGCCGGCCGCTCCGAGCTGCACGACACCGCCCCGTCTGATCACCTGGAAAGTGAGAACCGGCGGCGTCGACGATGCCCACCGGTGGGCGAACATACGGAGGAGCGACCGTGCACGGCGAAGGAATGCCACCAGACGACCCGACCGGAGCCTCGCCCCGTGGCGACTCCATGGCCACCCGCGCCTCTCTGCGCCGCCGACAGCTCGGATTGACGCAGGGCGAGCTGGCCCACCATGCCGGCATGTCCGTCGCCTACCTGCGCCAACTGGAGAAATTCGAGGGCGCCTTCGACTCCGCCGCCCTCTTGCGGCTCGCCGCCGCTCTGGAAATGCCCTACGAAGAACTGGTGGGAGGCCGCAGCGAAGCACCGCCCGGTCAGCTAGCAGCAGCATCCCACCCCATGCTCATGCGACTGTCGGAACGCGAGTGCTGGGAGAGGCTGGGCACCCACGGCATCGGCCGACTCGGCCTGTCAGCCGACGCCGGACCTGTCGTGTTCCCAGTCAACTTCGTGGTGGACGCCCACACGATCATCTACCGCACCGATCCAGGCGGTGCAGCGGCTGTAAGCGCCGGAGACCGGCTGGCCTTCGAAACCGACCACATCGACGAACACCGACGCAACGGCTGGAGCGTCCTCGTGACCGGAACCACGGACCACGTCACCGACCCCAAGGCGGTTCACACGCTGTCGGAGCGACCGGGGGCGCAGTCCTGGGCGGGCGGAGTGCGGGATCTCTGGATCCGCATCGTTCCAAGTGAGGTCAACGGACGTACCATCCGTACGGCTTGACCCTCCCCGGGCGCGACGGTCATGGCGCAGATCCGCTTTCGCCCTCGCCCAAGGCTGCACCGCGCGGAACCTGCCATGCAGGACAATCGCCATGTGTGCCACCCATCTCTCGCAGCTCTCGACGCCCTCCCCATCTCGGCCGGCACGTCACGACGCCGTCAGCTGAGCATGGTGCGCCAGGAACTGTCAGCAGCGCTGGGACAGGGCGTACTGCCTACCGCCGCCCGGCGCGACCTGCACCATCTTGTGGGCGGACACGGGAAATCTCCCACAGATGGACAGGAGACCAGTGATCCCGTGGACAGTTCGCTGCCCCGCAGGCGTGCGGAGCCGGCGATGGTTTCGCCGGTGGCCAGGTCGATGGCCACGGTGGTCAGTTTCGCGGCCGGCAGCAGGGAGACGAGCGCGGGCACGAGCACAACGGTGGAGGCGACGCCCAGCCAGGAGCCGGCGATGCGGTTGGCGATCAGCGTCACGACGAAGGCCGCCAGGAACGGGAAGGCCGCCGACAGCCCCCGGTTGCGGGCGACCGTCTTCCCTGCCAGGCCGACGAACACGGCGAGGACGGCCTGGGCGAGTACCGCGCGCGGGGTGGGGTTCAGCAGCAGTCCCAGCCCGCTGCCGAACAGAGCGTGCCCCACAACCGTCATGACCGGTCCGTAACGGGGCGGGTGGCGTGCGATGGCGGTGAGTTTGCGTTGGCCTGGGCGGCCGTGTACCGGCCCGTCTGCATGGCGTCGAGCAGGTGCTTCAGGGCCAGGATCCGGTCCAGCGCCGGGGGGTGTCCGTAGGCCTGCATGACGTCGGTGTGTCCCGGGGGGACGCGGACGAACACGCCGGTGGGCAGCACGAAAATGCGGGCGTCCGGGGCTCCTTGGGCTGCGGCGACGCGTTGCAGCCGGTCGGTGATCCGGCTGATCACGTCGCCCGCGTCGCACAGTTGCGCCCCTGCCCGCCGCAGGAACTCCCCCAACGCGTCCTCGGGTTCCGTGGTGTCCATAGACGGCCTTCAGTCCCGTGGCATCTTGTGCAGGCGGCCCCGGCACATCACCAGGCGCAGCCGGTGGTCCGGGTCGGTCAGCAGCGCGATGTCGGTCAACGGATCGTCGTCGACGGCGGTGAGGTCCGCCAGCGCGCCCGGCTCGACCACGCCGAGCCTGCCCTGCATGCCCAGCAAGCTCGCCACCGACCCGAGAATCCGGGCCCAGCCCCAAGGCCGGGTAGTAAACGGATTTCCGCTGGCGGCAAGGGGTTTGACGGCCCGGCTGGAACGCGGGCAACGGGGTGTCGTTGATCAGGCAGTACGCCAAGACTGCTGATCTTCGAGGTGCCCCGTTGCCTGCACGCCATTGTGCTCCGCTGCCCGGTCTGATGATGTTCTCCCGCGTATTCACCGTGGCCGCGGGGCGGTTCGCGCCCGGTCATCTGGGCGAGCTGACGAGGGTCGTTCCTTTCGAGCTCGTCGATGCCGTGCTGGAGGAGACCCGCTGTGCGGAGCGTCGGCTGCGCGACCTGCCCTCGCGGGTCGGGGTCTACTTCCTGCTGGCGATGTGCCTGTTCCCGGAAGTCGGCTACCGGCTGGTCTGGAACAAACTCACCGCGGGGCTGGTGGGCAACGGCCTGGAGGTCGCCTGGCCGACCGCGAAGGCCCTGCGTGACCTGCGACGCCGTGTCGCTCCGGCACCGGTGCGGTGCCTGTTCGAGGTGCTGGCCGGGCCCCTCACGCAGCCGGCCACCTCCGGTGTCCGCTTCGGACGCTTCCGTACGGTCTCCTTCGACGGCTGCAGCTCGATCAGACTGCCCGACACGGAGCGCAACGTGCAGTGGTTCGGTCCTGGAGGCCGCGGCGGATACCCGATGCTAGAGCTGATGACGCTGGTGGAGAGCGGAACGCGGGCCCTGATCGGCGCGGTGTTCGGCCCCACTGCCGAGGGTGAGACCGGCTACGCGTCCCGCCTGCTGCACCTGCTGCGGCCGGACATGCTGGTCCTGTGGGACAAGGGATTCGACAGCAACGACTTCCTTGCAAAGACGTGCGCGACCGGTGCTCAGGTGCTGGGCCGGCTCCGCAGCAACCGCCGCACTCCGGTGCTGGCCCATCTTTCCGACGGCTCGTACCTGTCGGTCGTCGGCACGGTACGCGTGCGGATCGTCGATGCTCAGATCACGGTGACCTGCACCGACGGCACCATCTTCACCGGCACCTACCGACTGGTCACGACCTTGACCGATGCCCGCCGCCACCCCGCGGCGGAGTTCATGGCTCGCCACTACCCTCAGGCCCGCCTCGACTCTGTCACGACCAGCCCCGAACGCCGGTGCGTCGTGAGTGCGGTGTCGGCCGTGGCGTTGGACCAGTGCCGAACGGCGCCGTGTCCCTCCGGTGCCTCGATCTGAGAAGCTTCCGTCCCGGTCCAGCGCCCGTGTGCCCGGACTGCCTGCCGGCCGTCCGGGCACACGGAACTGCACCACCGGCGCGCATGAGGTCAGCCCGTGAGGTCGTCCACCCGGGGCGCGACGGGCCCGAACAAGTCGCTGATCGTGGTCAGCGCTGCGGCCTGGAGTGTCGCGGCGGGCAGGATCGTGCCGTCAGGTCCCGGGAGGGAACGAGTGGCCGTGGCCTCGGCGACGACCGTGGGGCGGTAGCCGAGAGCGAAGGCGCCCTGAGCGGTGAAGGTCACACACATGTGGGTCATGAACCCGGCCAGCAGCAACTCCTGCCCTGCGCCCAGCGTTTGGAGAGTCTTCTCCAGATCGGTCTGGTGGAAGGCGTTGGGGAACTGCTTGACCACCACCGGCTCCCCGTCGACGGGTGCGACTTCGTCACTGATCGAACCGATCTCGGCCCGGACGTCGTACGGGGTGCCCTCGCCACCGTCGTTGACGACATGCACCACCGTCACACCCGCAGCACGGGCAGCGGCCAGCAGACGAGCACCGGCAGCCAGTGCCTCCTCGGCCCCCTCCAGCGCCATGACGCCCTGACGGTACGTGTTCTGGAAGTCGACCATGATCAATGTGGTGTCCGCCAGATCCGGGAGCCGGTCGTTCAGACCGATCACCTGACGCAGAGTAGTCGAAGCAGGCATGGCTCAACATCCTTTCCATAAGGGATAAAACAGTCAGGTGGGGTGTACGGGCACGGCAGGGCGCCCGTGAGAGGGGTGTTCAGGCAGCGGTGCGGAAGCGGCGGCGGTAGGCGGCCGGGCTGGTGCCCAGCTGCCGGCGGAAGGCCCGCTGCAGCGTCTCCACCGACCGCAGCCCGGCAGTCCGGGCGATCTGCTCCAGCGGCAGGTCGGTGGTCTCCAGCAGGCGGCGCGCCGCCTCCACCCGGGCTGCCTCGACGTAGGCGGCCGGAGTACTGCCCGTCTCCTGCTTGAAGATCCGGGCGAAGTGCCGCTCGCTCAGACACATCCGCTCGGCCAGTGCAGCGGCCGACAAGTCATCCTCCGGGTGCTCACCGATGTACAGGCGCAGCTCGTCGATGTCCCGCCGGGAGGAGGCCGGGCGGGACAGCGGCACACTGAACTGGCTCTGTCCGCCCTGGCGTCTGAGGTAGACCACCAGTTGCCGGGCCACCGCCAGCGCCACCTCCTCACCCAGGTCCTCGGCCACCAGGGCCAGCGACAGGTCCAGGCAGGCGCTGATCCCCGCTCCGGTCCACACCCGCCCGGAGCGGACGAAGATCGGGTCGGCGTCCACGGTGACCTGTGGGTGGTCGGCGGCCAGTTGAGCGGCCGTCGACCAGTGCGTGGTGGCCGTCCTGCCGTCCAGCAGCCCGGCCGCCGCCAGCAAGTGCGCTCCCACGCACACCGACGCGATCCGCCGGACCCCGGGAGACAGCCCCTTGATCCACTCCACGACATCCTGGTCGATACGGGCCCTGGGCCCGCAGGGTTCCAGATCGACGGCGCCGGGCACCAGCACCGTGTCCACCCCTGCACCGACCTCGTCGAAGGACAGGTCGGTCACCAGCCGCACCCCCGCCGAGGTCGTCACCGCATCGCCCGCCGCGCCAGGGCCGGCCAGACGGACCCGGTAGCCGCCGGCACCGCCTGTTTCCCGGTTGGCCAGCGCAAAGACCTCGGCCGGCCCCGTGACGTCGAGAAGATCGACGTCGGGGAAGACCGCGATCACGACATGGCGGGCGTTCCTTGACATGCGTCCATCGTCCGGCCCAGGACCTGTGACCGCAATGACAGGCTTGCGTCACATCCAGACATCCACCATGACAGCCACATGCACTGCGCCTGTCACCCCGCCAACAGAAATCCACAGGCCAGACGGTCGTCAGCCTCGGTGTGGTCGCATAGGTGATCGCGGATCACCGGTCTTGAGGTTCAGCATGAACGTGTAGGACCTGTTCGATCTTCCGGAAGTGATCTCCATTCGCTCCACCGCCATGCGGGGGCGCGTCCACCGACGGTGCGGCTGCCATGACCAACACCGACGGCAACTGCGCACCCGCTGCCCACACCTCGCAACCAACCGTGACCACGGTGTCTGGACCGTCGCCGTCGGCCTCCCCTCCCCCACACCCGGCCACCGCACTGTCCGTCGCGGCGGCTTCCCCGACGAAGACACCGCCGGTGGCGCGTCTCGGCGGTTGCCAGACGGTGAGGCCGGCGGGTTCAACCCCGATCCGCACCAGACCGTCGACGACTGCCTCACCGCTGGACCAGTCTCCGTGAGCCCCCTGGTACGCGCCCGTGACCGTGCGGTCCCGTACCTCAGCCGTGGTGAGCATGTCCTCTTTCAGTACATGCCCTGCAGCACGTGGCGCCCCTCGGACGCGTCGAATCCGTTCCAGAGAACGACTCCGTGCTCGACGGCTGTCATGTGCTTCTCGTATGCCTGTGCCGTCTTCCGTGTGAAGGCGATCCGTGCGCTGCGCACTGCGTATGCGGCGTCGGGAGTAGTGTGAAGGCGGAGGATTCCGCAGAGGTCGAGGGGCGATCCTCCGCCCGCACGCTGGGTCTCCTCCACGACGCGAGTGGTCGTCGTCCGCCCGCCGCGCCGTTGCAGGCATCCGCACACGATGTCGAGGCTGATACGGCTGCCGGTGAGTCCTTGACGGTGCCAGGCCGACAGCGCCGAGAAGTAGTGGCGGGCCACTGCAAGGACGGACCGGCGGGTGTGGATGGCGTAGGTTTCGCCACGGACGGGGTCGCTGATGGAGACGCCCTCGTCGGGGATGCTCGCCAATTGCTCGAGCCCTCCGCGGACGACGACGCCCGACATGCCGGCGTACCGGTGCTCGCGCCGCCCGTCGGGCAGCTCCACTTCCTGCGTCACGTTCCGGCCGAGAGTGGTGAAATCGCCTACGGGGGTGTGCGTCACGCAGACACCCCAGGTGTCGGCATCGATCAGATTCGCCTCCACGACCAGGCCGTGCTCGTGCAATGCCGCGGCGAATTCCACACCGGACCTCCGGCGGTACCCCTCCCTCAAGGCGGCGAGGTCTCCCGCCGAGGCCACCACGGTCTGACCGGCCCCGCTGTTCTGGCTCGGGTCTTTGATCCTGATGCTCACATACCGGTCCAGGAGCTCTTGGCAGGCCACTTCGAACGCCGCCGTGCCGAAGCAGCTGTACCCGGGGAGCGTGGCCGGCCGGATCCGGTGCGCGAACTCCCGGTCGTACCACGACGGTACGCTCTCCTCACCGGCGGGCGGATGCACCTGGATCTTGTTGTTCAACCGGGGAAGCAGCTCGGCAGGTGCCCAGGAGCCGTACACCCACACGTCCCCTTCTCCCAAGCCGTGCGCCCGCAGGAGGCTGTGAAGGTCCTCCGTCGAGATCGGCTTGAGCGGGACCACGGTCCGCCGGTCCGGGGCGAGTTCCTGGCACAGACCCGCCACGAACCGGTTCCTGCACAGCGTGTTGTCGCACACCCGGGTCTTCTCGACGGTCCACTGCGGCAGCACGAAGATCCGCGGACCACAGCCCCGGAAGTCCTCCACCCTCGTCCCCTCATTTGCCGCGTCAGCTCCGCGCCAATTCCCTGGCCTCCGGCCGGCCCCCGAGCGCAGGCCGGAATCTTTCGCAGCGTGCACGACGGTCCCGGCGTGTCGGTGGCCCGGTAGCCCCGTCCGTCGGGAGACATCCCGCGAGGGCGCTGCCGACGATGGTGGTAGAGGGCGTGTACAGCCAACGATTCCCAAGTTGTGCGAGCCGCGCGCCGTCGCCCGTGGCGAGCAGGTGAACGTCCCGCATTGCCGTGCGGGGGCCCAGGCCGTCTCACGTGGCCTGGGCCCCGGGCCGGTTCAGACGATCGTGCGCGGGCTCACCGGCGGCATCGTCGCGATGTTGATGCCGATGACCTGCATCCGCGCATCGTAGCTGACGTTGACGGCCTGGCCGTGGGCGAACGCGAACTGCACGCGCTCGATCTCGAAGTTGGTCGGCGCCACGAGGTTCACCTGGTGACCGTTGCGCAGCTGGAGGACCATGGTCGTCTCGAGGTCCGGGATGCGCCTGACCGTGAACTGCGCGGAGACGGCGGCGTCCGTGATCAACTGACCGGGCGCGGCGGCCGGCTGCGGGGTCAACGCGCCGGGCACGGCGGCGGGCAGGACACCCGCCTGCTGGCCGAACTGCTGGGGCTGCTGCTGGAGTTGCGGGGGGAGAAGGTTGGGTGCGGTGCCGATTCCGGCCGAACCCACTGGTGCGTACGTGGTCATGCGCGGCTTCCTTTCGCTCTGGTGCCGCCCGTCCCGCGGGCGGCACGGCGGACCTACCGGTGCCGGACCTCGATCTCGAAGGACACGATCACCGGCCCGGTCGCGTACGGCATGACGTGGACGTAGACGGGCTGGCCCTGCGAGAAGGCCCGCTGCACCGCGTCCAGTGCGATCGGGCTCAGCGGCGTCTGCACGTACCGGAAGGGCGCCGGCACGGAGGCGTGCAGAACGGGCTCGCCGTGCCGCGCCGGGACGGTGATCCGCGCCTCGGTGATGAGGTAGCGCTCCGTACCGATGCCCGGCTGCGGGAACTGCTGGACCTGCTGCGGCGCGAACTGGGCCTGCTGGGGGGCGAACGGTGCCGCCGGCGGGGCGAACTGGGGCTGCGGCACGTACTGCGGCGCCATGCCGATGCCGGCCGGGGACATGGGTGCGAAGGCTGTGGTCATTGCTGGTCCACCTTTCGGTTCGGGGCTTGAGGTAGGGCCTGGCTGCGGCGGGAACTGCCTCAGCAGGGACTGGAACGGCTGCTGCTGTCCCAGCTGGTGGAGTTGCTCCAGGGGTTGCGGCAACTGGTGCCCGGGCGGCTGCATCGGCAGCGCGCCGGACTGCTGCGGCGGTGGGTCCGTACCGAAGCCTCCGTGGCCCATCGGTACGTGGCTGGACATGCGTGATCCCCCTTTCCGTTCGGATGCTGTCGGCGGGCCGTGACGTACGTGCAGGACGGCCGTCGGGCTCACGTGCCGTCGGTGACGACCAGCCCGACGACCTCCTCGTCCGCGTACCACACGCGCACCGCGCGCCGTCCGCCCGTGAGCGTGAACGCGGCGTGCACCGCCTGCCGGACGTCCGGCTCGGGGCGGTCCAGCGAGCGCCATGCCCCGTTCACGTACAGGCGGAGCCTGGGGGCGCGCTCGCGCGGGTACGGGAGCAGTTCGTCCCAGAAGCGTTCGGCGACGCCCTCGGCGACCTGCCTAGGCACCAAGTGAGCCACGGCGGACCGGAGATCGGGCCGGTTGCCGATGCGCTGGGAGGCCGGGCGGCCGAGCGCGTCCTGCTGGGGCGAGCCGGTTGCGCGAAGAAGGTCGCGGACCCGGTCCGGGGACAGCGCAGGCAGCCCGGCCCTGCGAAGCATGCTCTGCAGGGAGGCGACCACGCCCGCCACCATGGCCACGGCCGGCGAGGTGCCGGAGAACGTGTCCGTGTACCAGACGTCCTCCTCCGCGCCGCCCTGGAGATCACCGGCCCGGTCCCAGGAACCGCCGGTGGTGGTGACCTCGTGGCCCCAGCCCTGGACGTCCACCCGCGTGCCGAAGTTGGAGAACAGCAGGCGGGAGCGGTCCGGGCCGTGGTCGTGGCCATGGGTGCCGGGCGGCGGGGCGCCCGCGCCGGCGACGATCGCGCCGGAGACTGGGGTCGAGGGGCTGAACGGGTTGCGCCACCAGGACGGGAAGCCCTGCGGGCGGGCCTCGTACAGCGCGTCGTCCAGACTGTCCGCGCCGTTGCCCGCCGCCTCCACGACCGTCACGCCCTTCGCCGTGGCATAGCGGATGGCCGCGTAGTCGTCGGGCCACCACTCCAGCGGGATGTGGCCGCGCTGGTCGTCGCGTACGGCGTACTCGAAGCGCGGGCCGGGGCGGTGCAGCGGGATCAGCAAAACGTCGCCGGGCGAGAGCCTGCCGGCGGCGGTCGAGATGGCACGGGCGGTGCCGATGCCGTGGAGCGAGGCCGCCGCGGTCACTGCGTCGGGGACGATACCGACGGTGCCGGAGCCACTGCGGGCCGCACCGATGACGCCGAGCACGTTGGTGCCGTGGTTGCGCCAGGCCAGGTCCTCAACGGGCGTGCCCGCGACAATCCTGGCCCACCTGTGGCCCAGGTCCTGATGGTCGGGCTGCCAGGCGCCCTCGACGTCGGCTACGGCCACGTGCTCGCCGGAACCGCCGGCCTGTTGCCAGGCCCACAACGCGTCGACGCCGGCCGGAGCGGGGCCGAGATACCCCTGCCGTCCGCTGAAGTCCGGGGTGATCACGTCCGCCTTCTTGCGGCGCTCGTCCTCGATCCCGCCACCGCCACCATCGGCAGGGAGCGCGGACGGTTTGACGTACGCGGTCTCGACCTCGGGGAGCGCGGCGAGACGGGACGCGAGTTCGTCACTGCGCTCCCCGCCGTCACGCAGGCGGTAGAAGAGCGTGAGGTCCGGCACCTGTTCGTGCCCCTGGCCCCGCGGGAGTCCCGCGACGGCCTCGCGAACGCGCTGCTCATCACCGAACAGCGGCTCCAGCGTGAGCTGTTCGTCCGCGAGGAACACGCTCAATGCCGAGGCGTCGGCCTCCGTGGTGGAGTGCACACCGCCCGAGGCGTCGGCGCGCAGGCCGGCTTCGGGCCGGGCGATGACGATCACTTCACGTGCCGCGGGCTGATACGTGAATCCGGCTCCGTCCGGTCCCGGGTCCTGAGTACCGGCCACGTCACCAGGCTGTATCGAGTCGGCCATCGTTCCACTGCTCCCCATTCGTCGATCAACGCTGCTGCTGTGCATGCTGCGGTGCTGTTCGCTGGGGCGATGTGGGGGGCAGAGTATGCGGGGCAACGGCACGTCCGACCGACGAGCCCGAGCGGCCCGTCCGGTGTGACGGGGCTCACTGCCACGGGTGCCCACCCTGCCGCTCGACCGCGGGACTGTCCAGGACGAAATCGCGACAGGCCTCCGCAAGGAGGACCCGAAAGGGCCAGGACGGGTAAATCTCGCAGGTAGAGGGCTTGAAAGCATCTTTCGGACAACGCCTGTCGGACCGGCTGGGCGGCGTGGACGAGCAACAGGCCACCCGCCTGACGTCCGAAATGTAAGCAAGTCACCTTCATGCGGGCGGAATTGACGCATTGGCGCTCAGGCAGACCGACTAGGCGGTTTCGTTTGGATCGGTCGGTCGTTGGTCAGAGCGTGCCGCTAACAGATGCGCAGTGGGCGCGGATCGAGCCTTTACTCCGTGGCCTGACCGTCACTGGCCCTCGGAGACACAGACTGCATATGTTCACACGCATCCAGTAACCGACCAGAGGGGCTTGCGCGTGACAGCACAGATCACCTATCGCCTGCTTGTCGGCACTGCCGCCGTTCCTGATGCGGGAACGGACGCGACGGTGCGTGTGCAACTGATCGGCGACAAGGGCAAGAGCGGGGAATTCGAGCTCAACAACGCTGGGAACGACTTTGAGGCGGGCTCCCAGGGCGTCTACACCGTCACGATCGACGACATCGGTGCTCTGCGGCAGGTCCGGTTCTTCCACGACAACAGCGGAGCCTGGCCCGGATGGTGCTTGGGCAGGTGTCAGATTCATCCCGATAAATACCAAGGAAGCCTCCGAGTGGCCGGAGCGGTCCCCATAGCGGATACGGGTGACTTCTGGGATGCCGAACTCCCGGCCGACAGCGACGCTGTGACGGTTCCCTCCTTGCGGGACAAGAACAAGCGCACCGTGGTCGGGGTCTGGCTGTCCACGGATCACGGCGGAGTCGACAAGACGTTCGCACTCAAGAATGGGCGTACCGTGAATCCGGTCATAGCCCCGATGTGGGGCAAGCCCCAAGGCTGATCGCCCCGGGAGTCCCGTCGTTCTTCAGGGCTTGTCCGGAGGCCGCGGCAAATGCCTCCGGACAGGCACCTATGGAGCGGAGGGGGACGGGCAGCGAGGAGGATGCCCAGCGCGCCCCGGCCTCGTAGATCTTCCCGTCGCGGACGGCTCGCACCGCGCCCTGGCACCGATCAGTTGGTGCAGGTGTCCAGCATGCCCCCGAGGGCCTTCTTCTCGCTGGCAGTTGCGGTGAGCCGCCACTTCGCCTTCACGTGAGTGAAGTCCTCGGCGTACGTGCACCCTAACGCCCTGTCCGGCGGCTTCCAGCTGTCGGGGCCGGAGTCGCGCGACCGGCTCCGGGTCGCTGCGCCTGCTCAGGTCCTCGTTTCTCCTGCCGTGCCGACGCTGGCCTGCGGCGCGTTGAGAACGCGGTGGGTGGAGGGGCTGATGCCCCGTACGCGTTTGAAGGCGGTGCTGAAGGCAAATGCGTCTGCGTAGCCGACTTCCTGGGCCACTGTGGCGATGGTGCTGCCCGGGGCGCGCAGCCGGTCGGCGGCCAGGGCCATGCGCCAGTCGGTCACGTAGGCCAGGGGCGGGCGGCCGACGAGCGTGGAGAAGCGGCGTACGAAGGTGGTGCGGGACATGGCGGCCTCGCTGGCGAGTGAGGCGAGGGTCCAGGGGCGGGCGGGGTCTTCGTGGACCCGGCGCAGGACGTGTCCGATGTCGGGGTCGGCCAGGGCGCGGTATCCGGTGGGTGCGGCGGTGTCGGGGCGGTCGAACCAGGCGCGCAGGGTCCGCACGAGGATCAGATCGAGGAAGCGGTCGAGGACGACTTGCTGGCCGGGGGCGTCGTGCTCGACTTCGGTGGCGATCAGGTCGAGCAGTGCGGCTGGCCCTGGGTGAGGCTGTGTGTCGGTGGTGCTGGTGTCGTCGGGCTGGAGGACGGCGATCGGGGGGAGTGCGTCGAGGAGTGGTGCGCTCAAATCGCCGTCGATGCGGTAGCTGGCGGTGATCAGCAGGTCGGTGTGGCTGGTTGCGGGCTGGCCGAGGGTGCGTCCGGCCATCCGCCAGTTGTGTCCGTGTTCACCAGGGCTGGCGGTCAGGGTGCAGTGGTCGTTGCCGTCGACCAGGACTTGCGGCGCGCTGTCGGGCTGGTCGGCCACCGTGTAGGGGTGCTGGATCCGTACCAGTGCAACCCCGCCTTGCCGGACCTGGACCGGGGCGTCGTCGTCGGGGACGATCCAGGCGTTGCCGCGGGGCGGTGCGACGAGGGCGAGGGGAGCTGGTCCGGTGAAGCGAAGGCCCCAGGGGGGTGTGCTCACGGTGCTGCAGAACACGGCTCCGCGTGCCCGCACACCGGCGAGGTAGTCGTCCAGAAGATCCATGTTGGGACGATTGTATATGGATTCGGCATGTTCACCCATGGATCATGCTGTTCCTGGCCGGTTGACTGAAGGGCATGACAGAGATCCTCGTGACCGGCGCCACCGGCAAGACCGGACGTCTGATCGTCCCGCGCCTGAAGGCGCTGGGGCACAGCGTCCGTTGTGCGTCCCGCTCCGGTCCCGTCCCCTTCGACTGGAACGCCCCGTCCACGTGGGAGCCGGCCCTGGCCGGGGCGGAAGCGGTGTACATGGTGCCCACTGAAACGCTCGGGCTGCCCGAGCGCGCCGCGTTCGCCGACGCGGCCCGGAGGGCAGGAGTGCGCCGCATCGTTCAGCTGTCCGTGCGCGGCCTGGATGGTGAGGGTGGTGTGCCCGCGACGGAGGCGGCGGTCCGCGGCTGCGGACTGGAGTGGACCATGCTGCGGCCGTGCTGGTTCGCCCAGGACTTCGCCGCCCCGGACTTCTTCCTCACCGGGGTACGCGAGGGTGTCCTTGCAACCCCCGCCGGTGACGGCCGCGAACCCTTCATCGACGCGCAGGACATCGCCGACGTGGCGGTGGCCGCCCTGACCGAGGCCGGGCACACCGGGAAGGCGTACGACCTGTCCGGGCCCCGCGCGCTCACCTTCGCCGAGGCGCTCGGCATCATCGGCGCCGCGACGGGCCGCACCCTGCGCCACCACTACCAGCCCCCCGGCGACTACATGCGGGACCAGGTCGCCCACGGCCACCTGGCCGCGGACGCCGCGGCCATCGCCGCCTTCCTGGACCAGATCCGCCAGGGCGAGGACGACTACCTCAGCACCGGCATCCAGGACGCCCTCGGCCGCGCGCCCCGCGCCTTCGAGGACTACGTGAAGGCAACCGCAGCAACCGGCGTCTGGAGCTGAGCCCGCTGCGGATCGAGGGATCCGCGCCGGGTGACCAATGGCCGGCGCAGCCACTGAAAGACGGAGTGATGAACCGAGTGCGAGTAGGAGCACTGTGTGTGCTCGGCGGATTGGCCATGTCGTATGTGTTCGAAGCCGCCGCCCTGGTTGTCCTTGCCGCATCGGCCCTTGGTGACCAGGCGGAGCTGGATCTGGCTGTGCTCGGCCTGCTGGTGCTGCTCGCCCTGCTCGGCTGGGCGGTGAAGCTGCTCGGAGTGGTGCTGGTCGGCAGGGAAACGGTGCGCACGATCCGGGCCGGGGGATGGCGAGCGGCACCGAAGGAACTGTGGCGAATGGCCCGGAACGGCTCCTCACATCCGGCCCAGCCAACGGCCCGGTGAACACACATGCCCGTCGCCGCCCCCAGCGGGGGGCGAAAACGCGGGTCCAGCGGAGAGCGAGCACGTTCGGCAAACTCGAAACCGTCCTGGCCAAAGGCGCCAGCGGGCACCATGCACGCGAAGACGGCGCCCGTCTCGACGCCGGGCCAGGCGACCAGGCAGCACCAAGATGTAAGCCCCGGCCGCACTGTGACAGACCGCCCGGGACCCTCACCCAACCGTTCTGCGTGCCCGGACGGCACAGCCGGCTCGATCAGCCGGTGAGACAACGCCAAGACGTGGCCCCCACAACTGCACTGCGAGTGCAGGCAACCCCCGGCCGCTGGCCGTCCGGCCCATGAGCAAACACACCGTCGCCAACACAAACGCCCAAGCACGTAGCGCCCGGCGCTGCGTATGAACAAAGGAATGAGATGACACAGCAGCATCCCGCAACGGGGAAGCGAGGAGCCCCCTCGTATGCAAGGAAGGCAGCCTCAGCCGCAGTACTGACCACCGCTCTCCTGGCAGGACTCAGCACCGCCCCCGGAACAGCACCCCAGGCACTCGCCGCACAAGGTATATCCGACCCCGAAGTGGTCACACTCCACACCGGCCAGGAGTTCAAGCTCCCTTACAAGAAAATGCCGACGAACACCTCGTTTGCCGGATTCCCCGGCCTGGACGGGAACGACTGGGAAGTCGGGTGGAAGAAGGCGCAAGCAGCATTCAACGACGGTAAACCCGACGATGAAGATCCCGACGATTTCGCACTCAACCGTCTCCGAATGCGGCTCCAGGACGACCTGCCAGATGCCGCACCGCGTAGCATTTCCGAAAATATCCATCGCTACGAAAATTTCGACGAGGCCCGGGAGCTCGACACAGCCGTAAATATGGGGAGAGGAACGGGCGACAAAGGCTCCGGGGTGGCCTATCTGTGCTCCAATCCTGACGTGTCGTGCGGCTTCGTTGGGACGGTGACCGAAAGGGCCCCGATCATCGGCCAGTCCGACAACATCCAGGGACCGACCGAATTCACCACAACAATGTCCAGCACCAATACCCATACCCGGGTCAAGGAAGAGGGCTGGAGCGTCGGAGGGTCTCTCAACTTCGGCTATGGGCAGGACACGAAATCCGGTGAGGTGACAAGCAAGCCCAGCGCAGGGGGAAGCATGAACTTCACCTACTCAAACAAGACCACGGACACCCAGCAATATTCCCAGACCCAAAGCCGCACGCTGAAGCGGACCGTCCCCGAGGGGTACTGGGGCTACGAGGAGGTCCGCGCCGCCGCCGCCAAGTACACCGGATTCTTCGTGATCAATCTGACGCATCCCAGGTTCAAGCAATTCGAAAACCTACATGGTCTGCACGTCATCCCGATGACTACCACAGTCAAGGCGGAGGGAAATGTCCCGCCCGTCACGAGGTTTCTCGTTAAGACCGTGGATCAGAATACCCCCATGATGACCGAGGCCCGGAAGGTTCAGAAGGATATCACTGAAACCCACCGCCAGCTTGGTGACTCATCGGGCCCGCAGCGCAAGAAGCTGGAGACCTCACTGGAAGAGCTCACCTCCCGCAAGGACAAGCTCCTGCGTGACTCGTCCGCGGAGGTAGAGGTGTCAAAGCCGGAATTCGGCTGACACAGCGCATGCCCTGCCCCTCCCGCAGATAGAGGGGCAGGGCCCCCAGCAGCCACAGCTGAGGCCTCATCGTCAGCCGGGGGTATCGGCGAAGCTGGAAATCGGTGCGCACACGAGGACGTCCCGCGGCGCCGCAGCAGCGCTAGGACGTGACCGCGCTCTTCGGGATGTGTCCGGTGCTTAGTGCAAGTCCTCTTCTTTCACGTAGCGTTGATCCGGTCCTCGAACAACAGCGAGAACTGGTTCAATGCCTCGTGTTATTGCTCGACCTGCATCTCTGCCGGTCTCAGCCCTAAGGACGTTCGCCGACTAATTGGCACATGCATTCAACATGCTCCCGAGGGCTTTCTTCTCGGCGGTGGTTGTGGTGAGCTTCCACTTCGCTTTCACGTGGGTGTAGTCCTCGGCGTACGTGCACCAGAACGCCCGGTTCGGCGGCTTCCAGGCATCCGGACCGGAGTCGCCTTGGCACTGTTGGAGGGCTCGGAGACGATGATGAGCTGCGGGTTCTTCAGGTAGTTACCGAAGTCCCGCAGCTGGTCAGCGGTGGACTCCTTCCTCACTCAACGTTTGACGCCCTGGTTTTCTTCTTCTTGGGCTCGGTTGACATCTTCGGTCGTCCTGACGAGGTGTGCGGGGTTGCCGGTGAGGAAGCGAGTGATGAGGTAGGTCTTGGGGTCGATGGTGATGTAGCGGGCGGGGCGTTCGATGATCTGGACGCTGTGGTCGAGGAGGATGACGACCTTGTTGATGTAGTGGCTGTCCGGCCAGGCCCAGAATCGTTGACCGAACAGAGCGGGCAGGTCGAAATTCGACTTCGGCCCGTTGGACACCACGAGCGTGGAAGCCTGTCTGCCCTTGTCCGCGACGGCGCTCCGAAGGGCTTTCTCGGAACTGCGTCCTTCGACTTGGTAGAGCTCCGTGAGTTCGTTGTTCCAGACCGTGTCGGGGTACTTGACGCCCACGGTCTGGGGCATGGTCGCGTTGGGGCTGGCGGCCATGTTCCGCAACAGCTCCTCGTAGTCCCGGGGGTGCATCTCGGGAATGGCCACGACCGGCTTTCCGGTCAGTTGGCTCAGCTTTTCCATCATGGCCTGCTCATGTGGTTTGAGGGCGACCTTGGCAGGACGAAGGAGCACGTGGACCCCTTCGAGTTCCTTCCCCAGACGCTTCTCGATGATCTGCAGCCACTGGGCGAGACGTGAGGCGTAGTCGATGCGGGACATGATGAAGTTGACGCTTTTGGCCTGATCGGGGGTGAGCGGCCCGGTGACGCGGATGATGCGGAGGAACTTGTCGAACGTTTCCTTGGGGAGCGAGCGCAGGCCGATCACCATGTCGGCCGTGAAGCGGTCGAGTTGCGCGGCGGTGGACTTCGGGATGAGTCTCGCCAGGTTGACACGGAAGTTCCGAACGGCGATTCCAGCCCTCGGTGCCTCTTTGACCAGTGCTCCCAACGCATACGGGATGACGAGGGCGACGGCGGTCAGCACACGTTCGAGTGTGCCCAGTTTGCGGTTGCCCAGCAGTTGGGAGCCGGAGGCGGCCTCGTACGCCAGCACGGCTTCACCGGCCACGGGGAACATGGTCACCACGAAGTCATCGAATTCGGCGACCAGTTCGCCGGCCTTGGCGAGGCCCGATTCGGGCAGGGGGAGCTCGCCCTCGATGATCTGCAGCGGTTCGTAGGCCAGGTAGAGGTACTGGATCCACACCAGCGGCCATCCGCCGAGCAGTGACCTGACCCGGCCCGAGCCGGGAGGGGATGCCTCCAGGATCTGCCGGGTCTCCTCGTCCAGGCGTTTGGTGGCGTCGGACGCGGCGTTCATGGTCGCGCGGACCGCGAACTCCAGCCTGCCGGGCCACCGAACTGTGGAGTAGCGGTTGTGCCATTCCGTGAACAGGCGCCGGACCTCAGCGGCTATCGCGTGTGCCGCCTCCATGTCCTCGCGCGCCACCGTACGGGACTCCCTCTCCCGTAGTTTGCCGGTGTCGTGCTCCTGGTCGAGCTGTGCCTGCTGTGCCGAGTCGATGCCGCGGGCGAGCATCACCGCGTGCTTGAAGGCGGTGAGTGTCTCGGCGACCAGTCCCCAGCGGACGTCCGTCCCGGGCTGGACCGCCATGGCTCAGGCCCCGCTACCGAGGTCGGAGCCGATCTCGATGTCGGTGCCCGAGGAGGGGGTGTACTCGTGCCACTCGGCGATCAGCGCGCCCTTGGTGCCGGGCTGCAGCACGGCGAACGGGGTCACCGAGCCGTCGTGTGCCCGCTCCAGGCGGCCGACCGTGAGGTGGAAGGGGTCGGGGATCGCGGTGATGGTCTGGGTTTCCTGGACCACTCTGCCGTCGGCGGGGTCGACCTTGTCGGCGGAGTCGATGACGATCTGGGCGCCGACCAGGAAGTCCTGGGACGATTCGACCCTGATGTTCACCGGGCTGGAGGTCTTGGCCAGGACGGCGCCGGAGGTCGTGTAGACGGCCTCTTCGAGACGGACCGCGCTGCGGGCCGGGTTGGCGGGCGGGATGCCCGGGTAGTTGCGGTCGTCGTACGCCGCGATCTCCCTGGCGATGCTGAGGTACTGGGAATTCGGGGTCGTCGGCGGGGTCTTGAAGCCTCCCTCGGCGAAGTTCACCCAGTCCTCTTCCCAGCCCTTGCGGACCGTCAGGACGACGCGCGCGCTGCCGGAGCGCAGGAACGCCTGCCGGTTGGCGTCGGGGTGCCTGAGCCGGCGGATGAAGTTCCAGCTCTGCGGCACGTCCCAGAAGTACGAGTACAGGAACGTGACGACGTTTTCCCACTCGATGGCCTGGTTGATGAAGCGGACGACGTCCTCGTGTTCGCGTACGGTGGCCCATGCTGTGGCGTCCAGGCCGAGGGTGTTCTCGTCGAAGCCGATCCCGTGGTCCAGATCGACCTTGGCCTTGATGAACGCGTCGACGACCGGCTGGGGCATGACCGCGAAGTCCGGGCCGAGGAGGAAGCGCAGTACGCCTTTCATGATCTCTTCGCTCTCCTCGCGGCGGAGGGTGAGCGTGTCGACCTGTTGGATCTGCTCCTGCAACGCTGCGGCTTTGGCGGCAATATCCTGCTGGCGCTCGTAGTGCTGGCTCTGCGCTGCGTCGCGCAGGAGGTTCCAGACATCGGACTGCCACTGGTCCCGGATACGGTTGCTCCTCGCGGACTTGGCCGGGTCCGGGTCGGGCTGGGTGGGAATCTCCTCGATCTCGGAGGCGACTCTGATTGTGGTGTTGCGGTTGTTCACCATCTCGAACGAGATGGAGACCTTGCCGGTCGCGTGCAGCATGAAGTTGCCGTATGCGCCGGAGGTCAGTTCCATCGGCCCGTACTCGCCCTGGTCCTGGTCCTTGATGTAGAGCGGTGTGCCCAGCACCTTGAAACTGAACTTGTTCTCGCTGCCCGTCTTGCTCGTGGTGGCGAACCACAGGTTCAGCGTCTTGATGCGGTATCCGGCGGGCACTTCCAGTGGGTCCGGGGTGAAGATGTGCCACCCTTCTTCCTGCGAGGGGGCACTCACGCTGAACTGCGGAGCCGAGGGCGGCAGCGGCAGATCCGGCACCACGGCCCCGTACTGCTCGGCCAGCACCCGGTAGTGCGGCTGCGTCTCGTTCGGCCAGATCGCATCGGTGATCTCCGAGTGCGGCAGGCTGAACTGGAACGGGCCCAGCTGGCCCTTGAGATCGGCGAGTTCCTTGTGCATCCGGCGCAGCGCGGCCCCCGGCTCCGGGATCACCAGGTCGTAGGTCATCCGCAGTCCGTACCGGTACAGCCGCACCTGCCACTTGCGCATCAGGCTGAAGTAGTCGATCCGCATCGCCTGGCTCGTACTCGGGTTCTTCAGCTTCCGGGTCGAGGTCTCCTCGGTACCCGAGACGGTGGTCGTGGAGATGGTGATCTTGTGTTCCTGCTTCGCCCGCGCCGAAGCCTTCCTGGTCAGTCCGCTCGCGTGCTTGGTGCTGTCGGAGGCAGACTGCGACGTGGAGTCCTGCGAGGTGAAACCCGACTGGGCCGAACCATTGATCACCGGGATTCCACCGGTGACCGTCGCCGTGACATTGAACTGGTTGGAGTGCTGAGCCTGCGATGCCGTCGACTGGGTCAACTCGGTATTGTCGGTCACCCCGGTCTCGCTGACCGTCTCCAGCGAGTCGGTCACAATCGACGTGAACTCCTTGCTCTGCACCGACCATTCCTTGTGACTGACCGCCGTCTCCTCCAACGGCGCCAGCGGAATGGTGGCGACGAGCTCACCCCGCTCCAACCCGGCCGGCGCCATCTCCAGACGCTCCAGATTCAGCATCCCCAGTGGAGTCGCCCGCATATTGGCCGCCAGCGCCCTGACCGCCACGACAGCATTCCGCACATCCTGCTGCGCCCACCCCTGCACGCCCGCCGACGGCGCCTCGGCTGCCGCACCGTCGGCAGCGAGACTTTCGACCCGCCGTTGCCTCAGCTCGATCAACGCATCCCCGAACGCCTTCAGCGCAGCAACGGGAATGCCGGCGAATGCACCTGGCGGCGGGAGAAGCGAAGGCGGCGCCGACCGCTCGAACTCCGCGAGCAGATCGATCAGCTCATCCGAAACCCCGTCGGGCGCCCCGCCCGAGAGCTCAGCCACCGGGGCTCTGGAGCCCGTCCGCTCAGCGCCGTCGGCGGTGGCGTCGCGGAGGAGATCGCGCACGATGTGCGTCTCGCCTGGCCGCAGTTGGAGTTGCCGGACGTACGCAGCCTTGATCATCGCCTGCCCTGTTGAGGGCTGGGGGAGTTGCAGCTGCACCAGAGTGGCCTTGGAGATCTCCCGGGCGGACCCGGTCAGCACTCGGGGTGTGCCCGGCAGCGTCTCATCGCCCGAGGCCTTGGCACCCCTCTGCCGCACATCTCCCAGGGTGCCATGTGCGGCGTTCGATACCTCAAGCTCGGTCATGCCTGCCTCCGTGCGGCCCTCGTGACGATCTGCACCCATTGAGCCTGACGCAACCCAGATGGAAGCTCAGCGTAATCGCGTGAGGCTTTACAGTAGTCGCCGATCGCCCCGATCGCGCAGCACTTGACCACGGCGCCGCGCCCCAATCACTCACCGCTCAGGGGCCGGTGGCGGGCTCCTCGGGCTCTGGACCAGGGGGTCTCAGTGGGCGTTCTGCGAGTTTCAGCGGTCCTGGTAGTGCTTGAAGGTGGGTTGTCCGGTTCGGGGGCTTCACCGTTGGCCGGGAACGCGGTGCTCTGTGGGGGTGGGAGGACGTGAGCCGTACCCGAGCAACCTGTCGGACGAGGCCTGGGAGCTGGTCCGGCCGGTGATCGCTGCGTGGAAGGGGAAGCATCCCTCGGTCAGCGGGCACCAGGGCCAGTACGCGATGCGGGAGATCGTCAACGCGCTGCTGTACCAGGCCCGGACCGGCTGCCAGTGGCGTTACCTGCCCCACGAACTGCCGCCCACGAGCGCGGTGTACTGCTACTTCGGTCTGTGGCGTGATGACGGGACCGTCGAGACCATCCACGAGCTTCTGCGCTGCCTGGCCCGGGAGATGCACCGACGACGCGAGGATCCCACCGCTGTCGTGCTGGACTCGCAGACGGTGCGGGCCTCGGTGAACGCGTCGAAGGAGACGACCGGGCTGGAGCCGGGCAAGAGCCCGGGGCGGAAAAGAGGCATCGCCACAGATGTCCTCGGCCTGGCCATCGCACCGCGCCGGCGGTGACGAGGGCGTGGGTGGACGCCGGGTTCAAGGAGACCGTCGTGGAGCACGGCGCCCGCCTCGGCATCCATGTGGAGATCGGCGCGATCCGGGGACGAAAGGGTTCACCCCCGAGCCGAAGCGGTGGGTGGTCGAGCAGCCTCTCGGCACCCTCATGCTGCGCAGGCGTCTCTCGCGTGACTACGAGAGCAGCTCGACGAAGCACCTCCTGGACAAGATCGAGGCCCGGCAACAGCTGGTACGCGAGATGGCCGGGCACCTGCGTGAGCAGATCGCACTCCTCACCGAGCCCGAACCCGGCCTGCTCACCCCCGCCCAGCCCGCACCGGCCACCCCGGCCCCCAACTCAACCTGAAGGCCGCCGAAATATCACCGAACACCCACTAAGTGCCAAGCTCAGGAACGGGGCTGATGACGGACAATGGTTCTTCTCCTCAGCAGCAAACGCGCGTCTTCGGACGGAGCGGGGTGCCACTCCCCCACCGTCGGGAGGGGCGGCGCAGCCCCGGCCAGGGGCGGGCGAGGGACTCAGCCCCAAGTGACGCGCCGACCGCTGTCCCTCGCGTAGCGGGCCAGCACCTGCAACTCCCGCAGGCACGCCCCGGTGCAGCCCTGGGCGCGGCCGCAGTCGGCGAACCGACCGTCGATGACCGGCGGGCGCCCGGCGCCCTCGGGGTCGTGCGGCTCCAGACAAGCATCAATTGAGCAATGAACAACTATTATTTTGCTAATATTTGGCCACGTGCCGCGCGAAACGGTTGCATCTAAAGATCGAGTGAGATACAGGGGCCGGCCTGCGTGGTCAGACCAACGCGTTGGCACCCCGGGGCATCCAGGGGCGCCCCGACTCTCCTCGTACCGCGACTACACGTCTCGCAGCCTCGCCCCAAGAAACGCTTCGCCATCCCCACTGGCGCCGCTCACCGCTTTGCCCCGTCCACGGGTGGCGCGGGCGGCGCCGGCGGACTGGCCTGCCCACACCGAGAAAGAAGATGAGCCCAGTTTTCAAGAGATCGATACGAGTGGCGCTGGCCGGCACGCTGGCCACGGCCACCGTGGTGGGCATGGCTGCGCCAGCGGCGCTGGCCGCACCGCAGCCCGCAGGTCTGGACCTCCTCCAGGCAGCCGCAGCAGCACATTCAGTGCCTGCCGCAGGACCCGTCGACCGTAGCAAGGCACTCGCGAGTGAACCCGTGCGGGTCACCATGCCTGACGGGAAACAGGCCACCGGATACCGTATCCCGATCCCGGGCTCGGAGACACAGTCGGGGATTGTGGCCCTGACGGACCGGTACGCCGCCCGCGCCAACAAGGGCACGCTGTCTGTCGAGCGGGGCGGGGCGGAATGGGCGAAGGCCGAGGCGTTCGTCCAGCGAGTCGAGGCGATCGTTGCGGATCTCGCCAGCAAGCCCGGGGGCATGAAGTTCCTGGAGGACATCAGCCGCATGCAGCCGCTTGATGTGGCGGTGGGCAGTGCGCAGCCGGCAACCGGACTGGCCGATGTCAACGTGGTGTTCCACCGGGAGCTGTCCGACGACCCAGAGCAGTGGCCCGAGGATCTGAAGAACCGGTGGAAGGACGCGAAGAAGGACGACGACTGGCGCAGGGAGCAGGGTGAGCTCAAGGAAGGGGAACCCGGGGATGCCGACTTGATGCGCAGCGAGCTGTCCGGTGCCGAGCCGATGGCGATGGCCTACGACCGTGAGGTGCGTGCCCGCAACGGCATCGGTTCCCAGGGCATGGTCTCCATGTCCGAGGTGGAGTCGGTGTATTTCGGCTACCTGTCGGACGGGACGCGGGTCGCGATCAAGGAGTCGCAGCTGGTCGGGCACGAGCTGGTGCACACCGCGCACTTCCTGCAGGGGGCGCTGCTCGATGAGAAGGTCCCGGTGGTGGTGAAGTTCAAGGCTGCCGACGGCTCGGAGAAGACTGCGGTGGTCATGATTCCGGCCGAGGAAGTCGGGACGATGGGCGGGGATGACGCCCGGAGGTACCTCTCCCATGTGGAAGGGGCGGAGCTCGAGCAGGCGCACTTCAAGCAGTCGATGGAGGCTGTTCAGAAGGAGCTGCGAGGCTCTCACCCGGAAGCCGTCCAGGAGACTTTGGCGCGTGTGCAGCTGGCCCGCGTCGAGACGTACCCCGTCACCGAGAGCACCCTGGCGGCCGAGCGCGGCTGGTCCGTGCGAGACCACTACGCGAACCCCCCGGAGCTTGCGAAGGAATTGGGTATCACCGTGGAGAAGCTGGGCGGTGATTTCGTCAAGGTGTCCCCCGGGGAGAAGGTCACCGACGCTGATCTGCGGGATCCCGACCGTCTGCAGAAGCGGCTGGAGGGCGCCGGGAAGACCAAGGGCGTCGTTGCACAGGTCTGCTCACGGCTCTTGAAGTTCGGCCGCCCGGCGGTGTGCCGCCCGGACGGCGATCTGAAGGAGGTCTCGGCGGAGACGAAGAAGCGGATCGGCGAGGTCGAGGAGTTCTTGAAGGAGCACCCGGACGCGCAGGTGAAGCTCCCGTCGGCCGATGACTCCGCGGCTCGGAACACGCGGGAGAAGGCGCGTGCGGCGGCGGTCGCGGAGGCGGAGACACTGCCGGGCTGGGCGCGGGAGCAGGCCAAGAAGCTGTGTGCCAAGTCCGGACAGGCGTCGTGTCTGAAGGGGGTGGACTGGAAGGAGGTGCGTGAGCAGGCGCGGGCCAAGGCCGAGCGGGGGACGGAGCTGAAGCTGGCCGGGCTGGAGAACGTCGGGGAGGCCCGGCTGGTGAAGGATCTCGACGCGGTGTTGAAAGACCCGTCGGCGTTCTACGTGCCCTACGACAAGACGCGTGCCAAGCTCGGTGGCGAACTCTTCAACTGGGACAACGTCGCCAAGGCCGGCGGCGCAGTGGTGTGGGGGGCCGGGGTCGCGGCAGCGTTCGCGGGTGAGTCGACCGATCTGGACAAGGCCGCCGCCATCAACGCGCTGGTCCCCGTGGTGGGCAGCCTGCTGCAGGTGGGGGTGGATGTCCAGGACAAGGACTTCGCCGGGGCCGGTCTCGATGGCTTCGCTCTGCTGATGGAGGGCCTGGAGCTGGCAGGTGTGGAGTCGGCCGCCGCCGGGCCGGCGTTCGCGGTGGCGATGGTCTACCACCTGGCGAAGATCATGAGTGATATCGGCGAGCAGCTGGACAAGACCGTGGAGACTGTGCCGGAGGTGCGGGACAAGGCGTGGCATGACGCGTTGCTGAAGTACCTGCAGGATCCGAAGGAGGGGTGGCTGGCGAAGGGGGGCGGAACCGAGGCGGTCGCGGCCGGGATCGGACTGGTGCAGGCGGCGGAGATGCAGCGTGCCGCGGTCAAGGGCCTGGCCCACGTCGCGAGCACCGCGACCGGCTCGGGCACGGTGCAGACCGCCGAGACCGGCAGCAAGAAGTGGTCTGCTCCTGAACAGTTCGCTGAAGCCGATGCCAAGGTCGATGCCCTGACCGGCAAGCTCCCCGCGCAGATGCGTACTTCCCTGGCCACGTCGCTGGCCAAGGGCATGAACGCCGCATGGGAGCACGAGAGCGGGAAGAAGTTCAACCAGCAGTTCATCGACAAGGTCAACAACGCCGACTGGTGCCCCAGCCCCGACCCTGGCGGCCTCTGCGCGGAGCGGGTAGATCGCCTTCAGCGGGAGGCTCTCGCCAAGCTGGAGAAGGCTCCGCCCGGCGTGACAGCGGCCGAGGTCGAGGACATCCTCAAGAGTCTGGGCATGGGCGGCCCCGCGCTGCCGCAGAAGGACACCGCGCTCGCCAGCCTGCTCGCCGCGGAAGGGGCCTCAGGCCAGGTGGACGCAGTCCTGCCCGTACCCGGTACGGACCACCAGTACTGGGTGTTCTCCGGCGAGCAGTACGTACGCATCAGCGTGGACATCGACGCCGACGGCAAAAAGCTCTCCGCGACCCTCACCGGAAAGGGCAAGCCCACGTCGATCAAGGGCAATTGGAAGTCGCTGGAGGCGCTGCTGGACGCGTCGAAGACCGGCAGGATCGATGCGTCCATGCCCGTCCCCGGCAGGGACGGGCAGATCTATTTCTTCTCCGGCGACCAGTACACCCGCATCCACATCGACGACGACCTCAAGGACACCGCAGTGGGCGGGTTCGAGAAGCCGCGGAGCCTGCCGGACAAGTGGTCCGCCCTGAAGGACCTGTTCGCCAAGTCCGGAGTCACACGGGTAGACGCCGTGCAGGCCGTTCCCGGCGACGACAACCCCGGCGAGTACCTGGTGTTCTCCGGTTCCTGGTTCACCACGATCCACCTCGACGGCGACCTCAACGACTCTCAGGTGGTGCCACCCCGGCGGATCTCTGACGGATGGCCGAAGCTCTTCGCCGAAACTGGACAGAACCAGCTCCAGGGCCTCATCCCGGGCCCCGGTGCCGGCCTGGACTCCTACGTGTTCACCAATGGCGGCTACGTCAAGGTCGACGGCCTCCGACGGCTTAGGCTGCCGACTCCGAGCGCCACGGCCAACGCCGCGTGGGACGGCAAGAAAGCCGGCATCTACTGGAGCAACGGCAAGGACGTGCCCGAGGAGACGAAACTGGTGGCCCGGGAGCGAGGCGGCCACCAGGATTTCCGCTACCCGGCGCGAGACGGCAAGAACGAGAACTGGACCGCGCCCATCGTGGACGTCATTGACGCCATTGCGGAAGGGTCTAAGCAGACGGTAATTGACGTCCACTACGAGTACACGCACCCCGACGGCACCGTGGAGAAGTCCCCCAGCGCGACGGTCACATTCGAGTGCTGGTACATGGTGTGCAAGGGCATCCCTCAACACCAGTAGGCGCCGGGCACGCATGCTGATGACGAGCGGCCCCACCCTCGCACACCCAGCCGCTCGTGCGAACATGCGGGAACGGTAAACCAGGTCCCGTCCGATCCCATGGATCGGACGGGACCTTTTCTTTGCTGCCGGGCTTGCTCGACCAAGTTTCCTCCCTGCGTTGGAGGCCTTGCGGACCAAGCGACAGGGACCAGGACGTCCGCGCTGCCGCCCGGACCGTCTGCCGACGACAGGGCGTACTCCAGCCGCGCCTGCTGGGAACCGTGGAACCCTAACCGAGACTGCCGACCACCTTCCAGAACTACCTGGTACAGCACGGAATCCCGCGGTCGAAGTCCTGGCGAACCCTCGGCACCTGACCTTCACCGCCAAGATCACGGACAGAGTTAAGCTGAGCGACGACCGCACAGCGCGCTCATGGGGGCATCGCCTTCGGCGAGGCCCTTCAGGGCTGATCGCGGGCCGTCGCGGGGGTCGTGCCGACGATGTTGTCCTCACGGTCCAGCCACGCGTGCTGTCCGGCGGGTGTGATCGTCAGGCCGTACCTGCTCATCTCCGGTTGTCCCTGCCTACGCCACTCTTCGGCTGCGGCAGTGGCTTCGTTGAACAGGTCGCGGGGGCCCCACTGGGAGGCGTTCTCCTCGTCGACGTATGCCCACGAGTCGTCGCTGGACAGCCACTGCCCTTCGCCACGTCGTCCGTGGTGGACGCTGGGCAGCATCAGGCCGACGGCGAACTGTGCGGCGGGGTCTTCGAGGAACGAGGTGTCGGAGCGGAGGGGCTTCGTGCGCCTGGCTTCCCACGCTTCGTCAGTGAACAGGGCTTCGAAGCGGGCGGGGGTGCGCTGTCCACGGACTCGCATGAACTGGAGCGGCAGGCTGAACGGGCCGGTCGCGGTGCCATTCTGGACGGTCAAGCAGACCATGCCGGTAGGGCAGAACGCTGTCTCGAACGGGGACACGATCAGACCGCCGTTCGCGGTCTGTTCCACCCACGGGTAGGGGATGGTGAGGACCGAGGCGGTGGACAGGATCCGGTCGTACGGCACGTTGTCCGCGTGGCCGAGTTCGCCGTCGCCGGTGACGACGGTGACCGTCCCGTATCCGCCGCCGTCGAGGGCTGTGCGCGCGCCGGCGGCGAGGGCGGGGTCGATCTCGATCGTGGTGACGTTCCGGGGCCCGACGAGTTCCGCCATGAGCGCGGCGTTGTATCCGGTGGCTGCGCCGATCTCCATGATCTCGACATGGCGGCGGGCCTGAGGGTCGGCGGGGAGGCTGATGGCGGTGAGCATTTGCGCGACGGTGCTGGGCATCGATGCCGAGGAGGTGGGGGTTGCCCAGTAGCTGTCGAGCCGGTCCGGGCCTCCGTCGTCGAGCTGGGTGACGACGGCCTCGTCCCCGTAGGCGGCCTGGAACCAGCGGTCCGGGTTCTTGGTCCGTTCCAGCAGGGCGTAGCCGCCTTCGGCGTTGTCGTCGTCGAGCCATACCCGGTCGGGAAGGAACTCGTGCCGGCGGACCTTTGCGAACGCGGCTCGAAGCCACGGCTCGGTGAGGACGCCTTGCCCGGCCAGCAGGTCGGCGAGGTGGTGTGGGCCGTTGCTGGACAGCTTCTGGGCTTCACTCACTTCGTGTCGCTCCCGCCGCCTCCATGCTTCGGGCCCTTCGCAGGTCCGCTCCGGTCCGGCTGGGGCTTGTTGCCGATCGACGGGCCGCCGGGCTTCCCGTGTGCCGGGGGCTTGCCGTCGTCCTTACCGCCTCGTGCCATCGGGCTCCTCCTCATCGAGGACATGGAATGGGTGACGGGCCTGACAGTAGTGCTGAACTGGGCATTTGCAGGCGGTGTTTGCTCGCGATGACCGGGAGACGGGGGCGCACCCGCACCAGCATTACGCCCACAGCGGGTCAGCCCCGGTCCGCCGGTTCAGCCGGGGTTTCCGCGTTGCCGTCACCGTGCCGATTCAGCCAGGCCAGAAATGTTCACCGGGGCGTGCCATTCCCTTGCGTGCCTGCCGGTGGTGTGCAGGGTGCTGGCCAAGCGCTGGGGGCCAGTGCGCATCAGGGCCCGGATGCTGCTGATGTCGCGGGCGGCCTCCCAGACGCCAGCCGCGGGCGTGGTGAACGGGATGACGGCGATACCGCTGGTGGTGAAGGGAGCCGTGTCGAGGTAGCGCATGCCGCCTGTTCCGCAGAGATATGTGCGGGCTCCGACGGTGGTGGTGAGGTCGGCGAGTCGTTGCGAGCGCCCCGACCGGGCCGGGAGGCTGCTGCTGTGGAGCAGGCGGCCCTGCCAGCCGAGGTGGTCCAGCAGGGCGCGGGTGGATGCCTCGGCGACGGCCGCGGTCCGGTCGCTGGTGGTGAAGGCGTCGAGGACCGGGACTATGGCCTGCTGGAACGCCGGCCAGAAGGGGCTGGTCCTGTAGTGCTGCTGGAGCGCGCGGGCGGTCCGTTCCCGGGACCGGTCGGGTTCGGCCATCACTGCGTCGCGGACCGGGGTGCGGCGGCCGAGGGGCAGGTGCGTGGGGATCGAGAGCCATCGGCGGTCGGCGGGGTCGTCCAGGCATGCAAGGCGGGTGCGGTGCTGGTAGTCGCGGCGGGTGAACTGGACGTCGTCCAGCACGATCCAGCAGTCCGCCGCGAGCAGCTTGGCCAGCGTCGAGAGCCGGGGGAAGAAGTTGGGCTGGTGCACAACACACACCCCGGCCGGCGACGAGTCGTCAGTTGCTGAGGAGTCGGCTGTCGAAGCCGTCGTCGAGGAGAGATCGGTAGGCGGCATGCACGTCCTCCGGGACGTCCTGCTCGATGGCGAAGCCGAGCTTCGGATACTCGATCACCCGCTGCAGATCACCCACGAGCTGATCGACGACAAGCTTCTCGTCGCCGATCGTCTTCAGGTAGTCGTGGAACTCCAGTGGCGCCGAGGCACAGATCACCTCCGCCTCGGGCCAGACCTTGCGGGCAGTGGCGAACGCGCGTCGCTCCATATAGGGCATGGAGACCAGCAGCACGGTCCTCACCGCGATCCCGGCGGCGGCCAGGACGTCGCGGGAGAATGTGATGTTCTGGCCGGTGTTCCGGGCCTGGGGCTCCAGCAGAACCGCCTCGTCCGGAACGCCGAGGGCGAGCGCATGCTCGCGGAAGTGCACGGCCTCGCCGCGGGGGAAGCGGCCCGGGTGGGTCGGGTTGGGCCCGCCGGAGAAGACGAGGGCGGGGAAGAGCCCGGCCCGGTACAGCTCGGCGCAGAAGGCAGGGACGCCCAAGTCGTGGCTGCCCAGGCCGATCGCGGCGTCCGCCGGCCGCAGCTGGTGGCCCATCTGGTGGTAGTCCCAGATCAGCCTGGCCCGCTGGCGCTGGTCGTCAGTGATGCCCCGCTGGATGTCCGTCGTCACTGGCGTCTCTCTCCCTGGTCACCGCCGTCAGGGGCTCGATGCCCCCGCGGTCTTCCGGATGCTCTCGATGCTGGCCAGCTGGTGGCTCATGCCGTACTGGGCAGCCAGCTTCGCAGCTGCATCGAGGGCCGAAAGGCCATCATCGCGGGTGGCAGGGTCGGACAGCAGAATGTGTCCGTGAGCGGTGTCCAGGCGCACACGCTGCATCGGTGAGTCGGTGGCGCCGCTGCTGCGGGCAATGCCGATGAAGTGCAGGGCTTTGTTCAGGTCGCCGGTACCCCGGTGGGCGAGGGCAAGTTTCTGGTGGGCGACGGACCAGTCGTCCGGCTCGCCGAGCTCTTCGAAGTCGCGGGTCGCGGCGAACATGACGCGGGCCGCGTAGTCGTGCTCGCCTTGGCCGCTGCCGACGGCTGGTACGCCCTGATCACCACGCTCCCGCCCGAACGGGCCACCGCCGCCCAAGTCCTGCTCCACTACAAGGGACAGGGCGAAGTCGAGCGGCGCTACGCGGACTTCAAGGGCCCGCTCGCGGTCACACCGATCTTCGTCCAGCACAACCGCCGCGCTGCCGCCCTCGTCCAGGTGATCTGCCTGGCCCTGCTCGTCTTCTGTCTGATCGAGCGGCAGGTCAGACGCGCCCTCGGCCCCGGGCAGACCATGACCGGTCTCTACCCGGACAACCGCCGGGCCCGCCCCACCGGCCGGATGATCCTCTACCACCTCGCCGAACTCACCCTGCGCATCGGCCACGTCACCGACCCACCCACCATCCAGATCACCCGAGGCATCCAACTCCACCTCCTCGACCTGCTCGACGTCGACATCAGACGAACCCGCTGGCCACAAACCTGATCAAGCGACCTGCGAAACACGGAGCTAGACGCTGCGCCCTGACCTGATCGGCATTCCTGACCTGATCACCCTGGCCTACCTTGCCGCCGAGCACCGGATTCTGCCCCCGGCCGAGGTCCGCCACCTCTACCGTCATCACATCAACCAGCTCGGCACGCAGTGGAGCGGCACCAGTCTGAAGACGGTCCTCGTGGCGTTCGCCCAGGCCACCGGCCTGCGCTCCCTGCACGGCGCCGATGCGTGAACCCGGAGAAGCCGCCTGTGATGTTCCGCAACATCCGCACCGTCATGATGTTCGTCAACGAGCCCGAGAAAGCCGCCCGCTGGTGGGCGGACATCTTCAACGCCGACGACGTCCATGTCGACGTTGACGGCGACAACGTCTACGCCTGGTTCATGGTGGCCGGCATCGAGTACGGCTTCCATCCGGCCTCCCCCAAGCGCAACCCGCAGGGGGGAAGTCCCGTCGTGTACTGGGCGGTCGACGACCTCACCGCCGCCCGCCAGCGCCTGCTGGACGCCGGATGCGTCCACCACCGCGGCCCTCTCGACGTCGAAGAGGGACGGCGGATCTGCCAGCTCACCGACCCCTTCGGCACCATCTTCGGGCTCGAAGGCTCCTGAACCCTCACAAGAGGGGAGCCTCCATGCGCCACTGGCCGCTGTCCCACCTCACGCTCACAACCCCCGATCTCGTCCTGCGCCTGCCCGACGACCGCGAACTCGACGCACTCGCCCAGGTCGCCGCCGAAGGCGTTCACGCGCCTCGTAAGCCAGACGGCGCTCACCTGCATTTAGCGGGACAGTCTTCAGGGCGCGTCGGGAGAATGTATACCGATCCGTCGGACACGCCCTAGTGGGGCCGATCGGTGCGAGTGCGGGTGATGAGAGCCGGAGGCAAGTCGCGTGCGGCCTCGGTGCGGTGGTGGCCCCAGATGCTGATGCGGTCGTAGCTGCGGGGCTCCCACAGGCGGTCGTCGACGGAGATGCCGCCCCAGCCGTACTCGATCTGGAAGCCGGCTGGGGTGTGCAGGTAGAAGGAGGTCATCAGGTCGTTGACGTGGCGGCCGAGGGTGAGGGCGATGGGCACGTCGTGCTGCTCGCACAGGTCCAGGGCGGTGCCGACGTCGTCGAGGGAGGTGACCTCCAGCATCAGGTGCTGCAGCCCGACCGTGCCGGGCACTTCGCCGACGGCGAGGGTGTGGTGGCGTCCGTTGACGTGGTAGAAGCGCAGGCCGGGGTGGCCGTCTGCGGTGATGCGGTCGGAGAGTCTGAAGCCGAGTACGCCGGTGAAGAAGGCGTCGGCCTGCGCCAGGTCGGGGAGCAGCAGGACGATGTGCCCCATGCCCTGGTCCGCGGTCTTGAAGCCGCTCAGGGCCCGGCCCGGCCGGAAGGCGGCGGGCGCGTAGTGCCGTCCCCAGGCCAGTTCGTGACGCAGGCCGAAGGGGTCGGTGAACCACAGCAGGTTCTCCGCGGCCCGTTCGGCGGCCAACTGCGGTGTGGCGGCATTTGTTTCGATGCCCGCTTCGGCGAGCCGACCGGCTATGGAGAGGGCTGCCGCTTCATCGGTGACGGTCCATCCGATGTAGGCGATGTCGTTCCGATCGCCCGGGTGCAGGGCGAGCCGCCAGGCGGCGTCGTCCATGCGGAGCAGGACGGTGCCGTCGGGGCGCCGGGGGGCGAGTTCCATGCCCAGGATGTCGGTGCCGAGTGCGGCCCACTGCTCGTAGGTGGGGGTGTTGATGCCGAGGTAGGCGAGGGATTGGAGCACGGTGACCTGCCGATCCGGTGTGGTCGCTGAGTCTTCGTCTTCTCGAACAGTCAATCTAGAATGGTGAATCTAGAATTGGGCATGACGGTAGCGTCGGCGGCATGTGGTAGCAAGAGCGCATGGCAAAGACAGCCGGAAGCCGGCACCGCCGCAGTGCGGAGTCGCAGCGCCGCATCCTTGAGGCAACCCTGGAACTCGCCTCCGAACTGGGCTACGAGGGCACCACGATCGCCCAGGTCAGCAAGCGCTCCGGGCTGCCGTCGGGCTCGGTCTACTGGCACTTCGAGAACAAGGACAAGCTCTTCGCCGCACTCATCGAGCACAGCTTCGAGCAATGGGCGCAGCAGACCGGCTGGACCACGGACGCAGGGCCGCCGCAGCGGAGCGGCCTGGCCGGCGTGGTCCGCGACCGCTTCGCCGCAGGGGATTTCAGCCACGGCTTCTGGCGTCTGGGCCTGTTGCTCTCCCTGGAGCGCAGGATGGCGGACTCGGCGGCCCGGCAGCGGTTCCTGGAGGTACGGCGCCGGATGCTGAACCTGCTGACGCAATGGTGGTCTTCGGTCCTGGCGGACGAGACCGGCCGGGACAACGCGGCGCTGGCCCGCCGCCTGGCGCAGTTCACCCTCGCCTTCTCCGACGGGACCTTCATCGCTGCTTCGGCCGGCGACGAATGGGACTTCGACGCCCTCTCCGACATGCTCTCGGACGCCCTGCGCCACTTGGCGGCAGAGGACGCGCCACTGCCAAATCCTCGACGAGAACGGTGAGTTTCGATTCGCCGGTTCGCGAGTTCACGAACAGCAGCAATCAACTTCCCGCAGCACGGCGGTCACCATTGGTTGGCGTCCCTCTGGCTCTTTGCCGACGGCTGCGCGGCGAGCCCCCCGCCTAGCGTCGGTGCGCAACATCCACGTACCAGAGAAACTGACGATGACGCCAACCACGACAGGCTTCACGGATCCCCGATCCGGTCCCGCCGCCCTGTACGTCGACGGGCTCGGCCGCCGTTACCGGCGCGGCTGGGCCCTCCAGAACTGCTCCTTCCGTATACCCGCGGGCACGGTGTGTGCGCTCGTGGGCCCGAACGGCGCGGGCAAGAGCACGTTGCTCTCCCTCGCCGCGGATCTGCTCGCCCCCAGCTCCGGCACGATCCGCGTGTTCGGCAAGGCCCCCGGGTCCCGGGCGGCGCGTCGGTCCACGGCGCTGCTCAGCCAGGACAAGCCGCTGTACCGCGGTCTGAAGGTCGGTGAGATCCTGCGCATGGGCCGGGAGATGAACCCCGGCTGGGACCAGGCCGTCGCCGAACGGGTGGTCGCCAAGGGCTCGATCCCGCTCGATGCGCGGACCGGTTCCCTCTCCGGCGGCCAGCGCACCCGCGTCGCTCTCGCCCTCGCCCTGGGCAAGCGGCCCCGGCTGCTGCTCCTGGACGAGCCGATGGCCGATCTGGACCCGCTGGTCCGGCACGAGATGACGACCACGCTCCTGACGGAGGCGGCCGAGAACGGCACCACCGTCGTCCTCTCGTCGCACATGGTTTCCGAGCTGGAGGGCGCCTGCGACTTCGTCGTCGTGGTCGGCGCGGGCTCGGTCCGGCTGGCCGGCGGCATCGAGGAACTCCTCGCCGCCCACAGGATCGTGACGGACCCGGCCGGCAGCCCCGGCTCCATGCCGTACGGCTGCCACGCCGTCGGGGCCGTCCCCGGCATGTCGGCCACCGTGCTGCGGGTGGACGACCACGGCACGGCGCACGGCTCCCGTCCCACCCTGGAGCAGCTGTTGATGACCTACCTCGCCGCCCCCGCCACCACCGCCTTGGTCACCGACGCGGCCCGCGCGGGCCGGAACGAGGTGCCGGCATGACCGGTCTCCTGAACCGCTTCGGACCGCGCGGCGTGACCTGGCTGGTCTGGCGCCAGCACCGGGTGGCGTTCTGGGTGTTCCTGGGCGGGGTCCTCGCCCTGGGCGGCTACGCGATGCTCATGCGCGCCGGTGCCCTCGATGCCCTCGCCGGTGGCCACTTCGAAGGGTGTGCCCGGGCCGTTGCCGAGCAGCCGGCCCACTGCACACAGGGCGTGCCCGCGTTCCAGACAGACCATCAGCACCCGCTGCGCCGGCTGCTCCAGGCGCTGGCCGGACTCCCGCTGCTGGTCGGGCTCTTCCTCGGCGCACCGCTCTTCGCCCACGAACTGGAATCGGGCACCTACCGCACCGCCCTGTCCCAATCGGTCACCCGCACCCGCTGGTTCACGGCGAAGCTGGCCGTCCCGGCCGTCATGACCGTGGTCCTCTGCGGTCTGCTGACGGCGGCCGTCACGGCCTGGTGGCATCCGGTGGCCCACGTCCTGGGCCCCATGTTCCCCTGGTACGGCTGGATGCCGTACGACGCGCTGGGGCCTGCGGCGGTGGGCCGGTCGCTGCTGCTGTTCATGGTGGGTGCCGTGCTCAGCCTGGTGTTGCGGCGCACGGTGGCCGCCATGGGGGCGACGCTCGTGGTCGGTGCGGGCCTGCTCTACCTCCTTGACCGGATACGCGGCTCGCTCTGGCCGGCGGTCACGGCCAGCGGGCGGGATCCCGCATCCTCGGTGGCGCCGGACGGTGCCTGGGTGCTGGGCGAGGGCCCGCTGTCGGCGAGCGGGGCGCGGATGGCGGAGGTTCCCGCGTGCTCCAACGCCGAGGCCGGCGAGGCGGCGCAGTGCCTGGCCCGGCACGGGATCGGCGGCCGCTGGGCCGAGTACCACCCGCAGTCCCACCTGTGGCCGCTGCAGTGGGTGGAAGCCGGTGTCTGCCTGGCGCTGGCGGGCGCTCTGACCGCGTTCGTCTTCTGGTGGGCCCGCAAGCGGCTGACCTGACCGTTCCGTTGGCCCCTCCCCCACGACGCGGCGGTCGCCGTCCGGGCCTGAGCCTCGGACGGCGACCGCTGCGGCCCGGGGCACTGCGGTCAGGTTTGTGCGGTGGGGCGGACGACGAGCTCGCTGACGTCGACGCCGTCGGGCTGTGCGATGGCGTAGGCGATAGCGGACGCGACGGCGCTGGGCGGCATGGCGATCTCGTCGCGTTGCCGCGTCATCGCGGCCGCGGCCGCGGGGCTGGCTCCCTTGCCGACGCCTTCGGTGTGGGTGAAGCCGGGCGAGACGAGGGTGACGCGCAGGTCGGGTCCCGCTTCCTGCCGCAGGCCCTCGGTGAGCACCTTCACCGCCGTCTTGGTGGCCGCGTAGACGGCCTGGGGGGTCTTGACGACGTAGGCCGCGGTGGAGCCGACGTTGACGAACTGGCCGGAGTGCTGTCTGCGGAAGACGGGCAGGGCTGCCCCGATGCCGTTGAGCAGGCCGGTGATGTGGGTGGCGACCATGGCGTCCCAGTCGTCCTGGCGCAGGTCGTCGAACGGTGAGACGGCCATGGTGCCCGCGTTGGAGACGAGGACGTCGAGCCGGCCGTACTGTTCCACGGCCGTGTCCGTCAGGCGCTGGAGGTCTTCCCGGCGCGTGACGTCGACGACGACTCCGGTGGCCGTGCCGCCCTGGGCCGTGATGGCGTCCACGACAGCGTTCAGCCGGTCCTCGCGCCGGGCTCCGAGCACGAGCCGGGCGCCCTTCTCGGCGAGGTGGGTCGCTGTCGCCTCGCCGATGCCGCTGCTGGCGCCCGTGATCGCGACGATCTTTCCCTGGATACCCGACACGGCCGGCTTCCTTTCGCGGAGTGTGCGGTGGAGTGTGCGCAGGTCAGAGCCTTGACCTACAGTGAAAGCGGAGACGTCCCCGCTTAATCCCAAGCTAAGTGGAGGCGCCTCCGGTTGGCAAGTCCGGACGCTACGAGAAGAGATGGCGAGCACCGATGACCGACGGAACGCCGCGGCCGCTGCGGGCCGACGCGCGGCGCAACAGGGAGAAGATCCTCAAGGCCGCCGTGCACGTGTTCACGACGCAGGGGCTGGACGCTCACCTGGAGCGCATCGCCAAGGAGGCGGGCGTGGGCAGCGGGACCCTGTACCGCAACTTCCCCACCCGGGAGGCGCTGATCGAGGCGGTCTACCGCAACGAGGTGGCCCACCTGTGCGACGCCGTTCCGGCGCTGCTCGCGCAGAACCCGCCGGAGGAGGCCCTGCGCGCATGGACACGCCTCTTCCTGGACTACGTCACCGCCAAATACGGCATGATCGACGCCCTGCGCGCCATCGCCGCGACGGGAGGCAACCCCTACGGCCACAGCCGGGAGCTGATCCAGGCCGCCATCACCACACTCATGGACGCCTGCGCGGTCGCCGGGGTGATCCGTACCGATATCCGGCCGACCGACATCGGCGCCGCTCTGGAGGGCATCGCCCTCACCTCGGCGGGTGCCGAACACCGGAAGCAGGCGGAGCGTCTGCTCGACCTCACTCTGGACGGCCTCACGATCCGCCAAAAAAAATCGGACGGCGATGTCGAGAACCGGTGACCGGCTCCGTCCCTGCAGTGAACGCGACCACAATGGGTCGCACGAGCGAGGAGAAACACGATGGCCAAGTACCTGTTGCTCAAGCACTACCGCGGCGCCCCGGCTCCGGTGAACAACGTGCCGATGGACCAGTGGACGCCGGAGGAGATCTCGGCGCACGTGCAGTTCATGAACGACTTCGCGGCCCGGCTCGAGAAGAACGGCGAGTTCGTCGACGGTCAGGCGCTCGCCCCCGAGGGAGCGTGGGTCCGCTACGACGGTGAGGGACGCCCGCCGGTCACCGACGGCCCGTTCGCCGAGACCAAGGACCTCATCGCCGGCTGGATGGTGATCGACGTCGACAGCTACGAGCGCGCCGTCGAGCTGGCCGGGGAACTGTCAGCCGCCCCCGGAGCGGGCGGCAACCCGATCCACGAGTGGCTCGAGGTGCGCCCGTTCCTGGCCTGCCCGCCCACCATCACGGAGTGATCCCGTCGATGGACGAGGCCCTGCTGCGCAACCTCACGCCGAGCGTGCTCGCCGTCCTCGTCCGCCGCGGAGCCGACTTCGCGGCGGCCGAGGACGCCGTGCAGGACGCGCTGCTCGAAGCGGTCCGCGTGTGGCCCGCCGACTGGCCGCGGGACCCGAAGGGCTGGCTGGTCACCGTGGCCTGGCGCAAGTTCCTCGACGCGGTGCGGGCGGACACCGCCCGCCGGCGGCGTGAGAACCTCGTCGAAGAGGAGCCGGCGCCCGGTCCCGCACCCGCGGTGGACGACACGCTCCAGCTCTACTTCCTGTGCGCCCACCCGTCGTTGACGCCGTCGTCCGCCGTCGCGCTCACGCTGCGCGCCGTCGGCGGGCTGACCACCCGCCAGATCGCCCAGGCCTACCTGGTACCCGAGGCGACCATGGCGCAGCGCATCAGCCGGGCCAAGCGCACGATCTCCGGGGTTGGGGTATCCCCTGCTCGAGCGAAGCCGAGAGCTTGGGGAAGGTTGGACCGGCCCGGCGACGTCGCCACCGTGCTGCGTGTCCTCTACCTGGTCTTCAACGAGGGCTATTCCGGCGACGTCGACCTCGCCGCCGAGGCCATCCGGCTCACCCGGCAGCTCGCGGCCCATGTCGACCACCCCGAGGCGGCGGGGCTGCTCGCCCTCATGCTGCTCCACCACGCCCGGCGCGCCGCCCGGACCGCGCCCGACGGCAGCCTGGTGCCGCTCGCCGAGCAGGACCGCGGCCGGTGGGAGACCGAGTTGATCGCCGAGGGCGTCGCGATCCTGCAGAAGGCCCTGGCCCGCGACCGGTTGGGCGAGTTCCAGGCCCAGGCGGCCATCGCGGCCCTGCACGCCGACGCGCCCACCGCCGAGGAGACCGACTGGGTGCAGATCGTCGAGTGGTACGACGAGCTCACGCGCCTGACCGACAACCCCGTCGTCCGGCTCAACCGCGCAGTGGCCGTCGGCGAGGCCGACGGACCGCGCGCCGGTCTGGCGGAACTCGCCGCGCTGGACGCCTCGCTCCCCCGCCACGCCGCGGTGGCGGCGTACCTCCACGAGCGCGACGGCGACCTGGCGACGGCGGCGCGGCTGTACGCCGAGGCGGCCCGCAAGGCGCCCAACCTCGCCGAGCGCGACCACCTGACCCGCCAGGCCGCCCGGCTCAACGCCCGCCGATGACGCGGGTGAGGAGGGGCGGCGGCGAGGGATCAGGGCTCGGTGGTGAGGGCGGGCCAGAGGGTGGCGGCATGGACGGACCGGGCCAGGCGGCGTGCCCAGTGGGTTTCGTCGCCGTCCTCGTCGCGCCAGGACCACAGGCGGGTGGTGGCGAGGTGGAGCGGGTGGAGCCGGGTGATACCGATGGCGCCGTGGAGTTGGTGGGCGATGCGGGCGATCTCGGCGGCGGAGGCGGATGCCTGGGTCTTGGCGGCGGCGACGGCAAATCGCGCGGCCGGGCCGCCGGTGTCCAGCGGTGCGGCGGCGGCCTGGACGGCGGCACGTACCAGAGCGGTCTCCTCGATCAGCCGCGCCTCCTCCTGCTTGACGGCCTGGAAACGGCTGAGCGGGCGGCCGAATTGAGTGCGGGCGGTGGTGTGGGCCACGGTCAGTTCGACGCAGCGTTCGGCGGCTCCGGCGATCAGGGCCGACCGGGCCAGGGCCGCACGGAGTTCGGCCTCCTCCAGCAGCTCCGGGGTGATCCGGCGGACCTGTGAGGCGGGAATTTCGAGGGCGGCGAGGTGCAGGTCGTCGCGGGGTTCCTCGGCGAGATTGCCGCCGGGGGTGAGAACGGCCCGGTCCGGGGTGAGGGTGAATAGGACGGGTCCGAAGGGGGCGTTCGCCAGGACGACCACGGCACTGGCGGCGCGGGCCCAGGGGACGCGGCGCAGGGTGCCGGTGACCAGCAGGGTGTCGTCCTCGCCCGAGCAGCCGGCCGAGCCGACGGCCGAGACGGACGGGTGGGCGTAGCGGATCGTCAGGTCGGGGGCGATGGCGTAGCTGAGCGGGCCGTCGGGGACGGGGATTCCGGCGCGGTGCAGCAACGGGCGGGCCACCAGGGCGGTTTCGGCGACCGGGGCGGGTACGGCGCGGCGTCCCGCCTCCTGGGCGGCGGTGAGGAGTTCAGCGGTGGAGGCGTCCGGGGACGGGAGGGCCACGGCGTCGGCGGCGGCGGTGTTGGCGACGACGGCGATGGCGTCCGGGTCGGCGTAGAAGGCGGTGGTGTCGTAGGCGTCGGCGGGGATGACGGGGGTGCTGGTGTCGATCGTGTGGGTGTTCATCAGCGCTGCTCCAGACCACGAGTGATGATGCCGCGAAGGATTTCGTTGGTGCCGCCGCGCAGGGTGTAGCCGGGGCTGTGCAGCAGGGCGAAGGCGAGCAGTTCGGGGTGGCTGCCGGGGGTGGCGTGTGGGTCGGCCGGGGTCGGCAGGACGCTGCGGACGGTGTCGGTCAGCGTGCCCTCCAGGCGGGTGCCGAGATCCTTGACCAGGGCGGCCTGCACGTCGGGCGAGGCTCCGGCGTCCAGTGCGGCGGCCACGCCGAGGGAGAGCCGGCGGATGCTGTGCAGACGGGCCGTCAGGATGCCGACCTGGGTGAGCTGCTCGGCTGTGGCAGAGCGGTGTTCGAGTTCGCGGAGCAGGGAGACCAGCAGGGGGAAGGTGGACAAGTAGCGTTCCGGGCCGCTGCGTTCGAAGGCGAGTTCACCGGTGACCTGCTTCCAGCCGTCGCCCCGCTGCCCGAGCAGCATGCCGTCGGGGACGTCGACGCCTTCGAGGTGAAGGGCGTTGAAGCGGTGCTCGCCGCTCATCAGCCGGATCGGCTCGATGCGTACGCCCGGGGCGCGCAGGTCGACGATGAACTGGCTGAGGCCGGCGTGCTTGTCCTCGGCGTCGTCGGTGCGGGCCAGCACGATGGCGTAGTCGTTGACGTGGGCGCCGCCGGTCCACATCTTGGTGCCGGTCAACCGCCAGCCGTCGGCGGTGCGTTCGGCGCGGGTGCGCACCGAGGCGAGGTCGGAGCCGCTGCTCTTCTCGCTCATGCCGATGGAGAAGAAGCACTGCCCGGCGGCGATCCGGGGCAGGAAGAAGCGGCGCTGCTCCTCGGTGCCGTGCTGGAGGACGGACGGGCCGGCCTGCCGGTCGGAGACCCAGTGGGCGCTGACCGGGGCGCCCGCGGCGAGCAGTTCCTCGATCACCACGTAGCGCTCGAGGAAGCCGCGGCCCGCTCCGCCGTACTCGGTGGGCAGCGCCATGCCGACCCAGCCGCGCTCGGCGAGGCGGCGGCTGAAGCCGGCATCCCAGCCGGCGAGCCAGGAGTCGGGGCGGCCGAGTACGGTGCCGCGGGCGCGTTCCTCGTCGAGAAAGGCGCGGACCTCGGTGCGGAGCCGACGCGTCGATTCGGGCAGGGCGACGTCGGGGAATGCGAGCGGTGAAAGCGTCGAAGAAGACATGAGTGATGCGCTCCGTCAGTGTGTGGGCTGCAGCAGGGAAGGGTCGAAGCCGACTTCGCTGAGCACCTCGTCGGTGTGCTGGCCGATGCCCGGGCAGGGCCGCAGCTCCGGATCCGGGTCGGCCGAGTAGCGGACCGGGCGGCCGATCACCCGGTAGGGGCCCTCGGTGGGGTGCTCGGCATCGCGCAGCAGGCCGCCCTCTCGGGCGTAGGCGGTGGTGGCGGCGGACTCCAGATCGAGCACCGGGGCGGCGGCGATGCCCGCCCGGTCGCAGAACGTCTGCCATTCGGCACTGGTGTGACGTGGTGTCAGTTCGGCGAGCAGTGGATAGAACACGTCGGCGTTGCGGGCCCGTTCGGGGCCGGTGGCGAAGCGCGGGTCGTCGGCCAGGTCGGGGCGGCCGACGAAGACGGTGAAGTCCCGCCAGTTGCGGTCGCTGTGCGGCAGGATGCACATCCAGCCGTCCGCGGTGCGCTGGGCGCGGCGCTGCGGGCTGAGCGAGCGGGCCGAGCCGAACTCCCCGTCGGGCTCCAGAGTGGCCGCGCCCAGGTGTTCGACCAGGTTGAAGGCGAGCATGGTGTCGGCCATCGGGACCTCGATGTGCTGGCCGCTGCCGCCGTGCTCCCGGTAGTGCAGTGCGGCCAGTACCGACTGGGCGATCTGCATGCCGCAGATCTTGTCGGCGAGGACGGTGGGGACGTAGTGCGGCTGGCCGGAGACCTTGTGGTTGAGCCAGACCAGGCCGCTGGCCGCCTGGATGATGTCGTCGTAGGCGGCGTGGGTGCCGTAGCGGCTGTCGCTGCGGAATCCCTGGGCGTTGGCGTAGATCAAGCGGGGGTTGACGGCCGCGGCGTCGTCGTAGCCGAGGCGGAGCTTCTCCAGGGCCTGCGGGCGCAGGTTGGTGATGAAGACGTCGGCGGTGCGCAGCAGGGCGAGCAGGGCGTCGCGGCCGTGCGGGGCCTTGAGGTCGATGACGGCGCTGCGCTTGTTGCGGTTGAGGTTGAGTGCCGTGCCGCCCATGCCGGGGTGGCGCCGCGGCGGGTAGTGGCGCGTCATGTCACCGGCGGGCGGCTCGACCTTGATCACGTCGGCGCCCAGGTCGCCGAGCTGCTGGGCGGCGTACGGGGCCATGATCACGCCGGCCAGTTCGATGACGCGGACTCCGGCGAGGAGTCCGCGGCCGGACGGGCCGCTCGGTGTTCCGGACATCTTCCGGTGCCTCCTGGGGTATTGGGTGAGTTTGGTGAAGTGCGGTGCGTGATCGCGCCCCAAAGGGGCGCGGGGAACTGCGCGACCAGCCATGACGAGCCCGCAGTCGACGTACTGCACTTCCGGCGGAGCGCTCAGCGCCACTGGAGCTCGGCGGACCCGAGCGGGGAACGCCGGCCGGGCTGCGGGACCGTGCGCCCGCTGTACGCGAACGGCGTCGCCGGTTCGGTGAGCGGGCCGAAGTCGGTCCCGGTGGTCGACAGCGGGGCGAGCGGCGCACGCCCAGGCAGGGGCAAGTTGAGGACGTCCTCCCGTGCCAGCAACCCGAGTTCCTGTACCCAGTGGCACACCCCGGCCAAGGTCACGCGGATCCGCCATGAGCCGCCCTCCGCCGCACGCCGGCGCAGGACCGTTGCGACGGCGGCGGCCCCGAGGTAGGCGGCGAGGTAGTCGTTGAGCAGGTACGTCGGCGGCAGCGAGGGCCGGTCCGTCCACTCCTCGACGGCGAATCCGGTGGCCGAGCAGGCGAGTTGGTCGAAACCGCCGCGTTCGCCCCAGGGGCCGTCGGCGCCCCAGGCGTGGTACTCGAGGGTGACGAGCCCGGGGCGGCACCGGACGAGTTCCTCGGTCGACGCCCCGTGCCGGGCGAGTCCCCGGTAGGCGTGCACGAAGACGTCCGCGTCCTGGAGCGCGTCGTGGAAGGCCGCCCGGTCGTTGTCGTCGCGCAAGTCGCAGTAGGCGTTGCGCTTGCCGCCGCCGGTCATCGCGATCATCGGGATCGGGTCGGGGCGGTCGGGACGCGTCAGGTGCAGCACATCGGCGCCGAACTGGGCGAGGAGCCGCGTCGATACGGGACCCGCGATGACATGGGTGAGATCGAGCACCCGTACGCCCGTGAGCGCCTCGGCGGCCTCGCCGACCGGCTCCAGCGGGCGGGCCGGTCCGTCACCGATGCGTTCGATCTCGACGACCGGGCGCTGCGCGACATACCGCCCCGCAGGGTGCGCGAGCCACTCCTCCCGGCTGCGCACCGCGCAGGCGACGCCGCCGCGCGCGCAGATGGCCTCTTCCAGGGTGAAGGCGTCCCAGTCGGCCGCGGCCTGGGCGATCCCCACCTTGTCGAGGCCGCACCTGAGCACGGAGCAGACCGCGTCCCGCAGATGCGGGTAGGTGGTGATGATGAAGATCCAACGGCCGTCGCGGGCCCGGTAGAAGTCGTTGTTGCCGAGCAGGGTCGGATCGTCGAGGAGGGCAGTGAGCGGGCGCCCCGAGAGCGTCGTGTGATACGTCGCCATGAGCTGGTCGATCGCGGCGCCGGCCTGCACCTCCACCTTCTGGCGGCGGTGACCGCGCTGTTCGCCGAGCGCTGCCGTCTGCCGTCCGAAGACGCCGATCGCGGCGGACATGGCATCGGCGAGGCGGTGCACCGAGGGCACCAGGGGGTCGGCCCCGACGACGGTGATGTCCTCGGCCCCGCGGGCCGGATCGGGGTCGCCGAGAGTGTGCAGCAGCCGGGAGACGATCTCGCCGGTCGTGGTCAGCACGGTTGTAGTCAGCGCAGTGTTCGAAGTCATGCCGGGATGCTCGTTCCCGGCCCTGCACGAGCGCCCGGATTCACGGATATCCGTGAATCGATGCGGACGTCACATCCGGCTCTCCTGGAGGTGCGCAAGGAGCCGGGCCGCCGCCCGGTCCAGGCGCAGCCGCTCCGAGCGACCGCGACGCTGGTGGATCAGGGCGAGGGCTCCCGTGACAACGGGGCCGTCGGTGACGGGGATCGCGAGTGCGCTGACCTCGGGGTCGGCCAGCCCCTCGCTGCGGCTGATCCGCGACGCGCGGATCGCCGGAAGCGCGGAGCGGAACTCGGCGACCGCCTCGGGGTCGTGACGGGCGAGTTCGTCGAGCAGCCCACGACGCTCCGCCTCGTCAGTGAAGGCCAGCAGCAGTCGGCCCGCGGCGGTGCGCAGCAGCGGCCGGGCGACGTGCTGGTCGGCGATCGGCACGAGGCGGGGTATATGGTCCTCGCCACCGCGCGCGAGGTACACGGCGTCGAGCCCGACCCGCACCGTGAGCAGCACCGGGGTACCCGCGACGCGGCTCATCTCGCCGAGTTCGGCCTGGCTGATCCGCGGGACGACCCGGCCGGCGATGAGGTTGAGGACATGCGGGGCGGGCCCGAGCCTGAAGCGCCGGTGCTGTTCCAGCAGAAACCCGGTCGCGACAAGGCCGTTGACCAGATCCTGCACCGAACTCGCCGGCGCCCGGACCGCCCGCGCCAACTCGGCCACGGTCACCCCGCCCGGCGCCCGCGCAGCGGCCTCCAGAATCCACACGACGCGGTCCACCGTACGGTGATGCCGCCGTCGGCCGTGCTCGCTCATCCCACCCCGCTTTGTTTTCCCTGGGCATTGCCGGCCGCTCGTATCGAGACGGCCCGCCGATCCTTTCCCGCGCTGCCCCTACGGGCAAATCGGCCTTGACGAGCTCAGCGACGAACACGACGTCGGGCTGCCCAGCCTGGTCTTCTACCCTGTTCCCGTGATCGACTACGACGACTCCGGCAGTCCCACGGTCCGGGTGGGAGACCCCGGACCGCGACCCGTCCACCTGCTGTTCTCCGAGCCGTCACGGCCGTTCGGGAACGACCCGACGCTCGACTTCCTTGTGAAGGCGCGCGGGCAATGGGTGAGTATCGAGACCCTGGTGCGGACCTGGGACGGCGACGGCCTCGACAGCTTCCTCTCCTCGCTGGCCGAGGATTTCCGGGCGGGGAAGGAGCGCGTACTTGGTGCTCCCTGGAGCAGGATCTCACTCTCTCTGCGGAACACCGCCCCGGTGGCTATGTCCACCTGACGTGGGGTATCCACGACCGGCCCCCGTCCGAGGAATGGCACTTCGAGACCACCACTGTGCACGCAGCCGGCGAGGAGATGCGCAACCTCGCCGTCGAGTTCCACACCTGCCTCACGAGCATGCCCCAGTAACCGGGACATCGTCCCGGGCCGGCCACCCACCGGAGAAGCTGAAGGCGGTGCAGACCCCCGGTCCCGAATATCCGCGCAAGGAGACCGACGCCGAGTGGAAGGGCAAGGGCCTGGTTTCCCAGGCTGTGGGCCGGCTGTTCTTCACTTCGGCCGAGGACGGAGAGGACCGCAGTTGCACGGCGACCGTCACCGTCGGCGGGTCGGGCAGCACGGCCGTGACCGCGGCGCACTGCCTGGGAGGTGACCAGCGCGCGGGTGGCTGGAACACGAACATGTACTTCGTTCCCGGCTACCAAGACGGGAAGGCTCCCTTGGGCGGATACACCGTCAGCCGTGCCGTCGTCACCAAGGAATGGACCACGGCCAAGAATCCCATCGATGACGGGCATGATGCTGCGATGCTTGTGCTGAACTCGGGGAAGGACGGCCAGAGCGCGGCCAAGGCCGTGGGGGCGATGCCGATCTCCTTCCAGGACGAGCCCAAGGTCGGCGAGGTGCTGTACAACTTCGGCTACCCCTATCAGGGCGGCCGCGAAGAGGGACAGGGGCGGATCGGGGACAGTAACCAGGGGCAGCGTCTGCTGTCCTGCCACGACCCGATCACCAAGGCCCCTGACAAGTACAAGTTCGCGCCTGCGCTGTGGGGCTCCTGCGACCTGGGCAAGGGTTCAAGCGGCGGCCCCCACCTCAAAGGGTTCAGCGAGAAGACGGGCACCGGCACCATTGTCGCCGTCAACTCTCAGGGCGTAGGTGACGGCAGGGAATACGGTACCCATCTGGGCAAGGAAGCCGAGACCTTGTATCACACGGCCAACTCGCTCTGAGAGCGTCCGCCAGTAGGTGGCGAGTTGGGGTGGCGATGATGGACGCAGGCACGGCGGACACGAACTCTCCCGATGGTCACAGAGCGTAGAGAACTCTATGATCATCCGGTTCGGTTCCGTCGTGCCTCCTTGCTGTCGCCGCCATGACCTACTGGCGGACGCTCTGACAACGGCTGACAGAACGAGGCTGTTTGATGCTGGTGGTCGTGTCTGGTGTGCGGGTTGAGCACACCGGGCAACGCCTTTGGCATGTATCCGGTCCACAGGGCCTTCACGAGTGTGCGGCCATCATGGCTGCATCGGTGGCGCGGATCGCTCCAGCGACCGTGCGCGGGCACTCCGAGGTCGCATTGGCTGATGCGCAGAATGAATGTATCGGGCCACGAAGTTGCGTTCCGCCTCGGAGAGCCGACGGGGCCGTTCGGTCTCGAAGTTGTAGGCAACGATCATGGTCGTCGCCTCGACGTACAGGCAGTCGGCGTCGCAGATCTCATAGGCGAGTTCAAAACTGGCGCCAGCGGCCTCGGTGACCCAGACGCGCACGTCGACGGGTTCGTCCCGGTAGTTCAGAGGGGCCTTGTAATCGACGGCAGCGCGCGCCACGACGAATGTCTTCCGGCGGCGGCCCTCTTCATCGGTGGCGAGCACTTCCCGGAACATACGCATGCGCGCCTCCTCCATGTACCGGAGGAAATTTGTGTTGTTGATGTGCCCGTTGGCATCAGCGTCGGACCATCGCAGCGGGCAGGAGTAGGTGTACCTGTTCACGAAACTCTTTCCACATAGATCCGGAAAAGTCGACCAGCAACAGGAAGTTCGCCATGCCCTGGCTCACACCTGGTTGGCCACGCCTCGGAAATCGGGCGCGGGCACGACAGAGCACTGTCCGTCAGCCGTCAGAAGCCTCACATTGCCATGTACGCCGGCGACCCGGACGAGTGCCACCTGTATGAATTCAAGCGGTGACGAGTAGCGCCGCAGCCGACCGACCACGCCTAAGGGCGGTAGAGCTGCCCGGGCTCGGGCGCGGCTGGGGCGAGCAGTTGTGACACGGTGACGAACGTGAAGCCTCTCTTCTTCAGTTCGTCGATGATACCGGGGACCGCGGGGACGGTGCCGTCGTAGATGTCGTGCAGCAGAATGATGCCGTCGCGCTCGGCCTGGTCCAGGATTCGTTTCTCGATCAGGGCGCTGTCGTTCGTGGAATAGTCCTTGGCGGTTGCGTTCCACAGGATCTGCGAGAGCCCGAGCTCCTTGCAGACCTCGCCGACGTCGGCATTGGTGCGGCCCTGAGGCGGACGCATCAACACCGGTTTAATGCCGGTGAGTTCGGCGATGGCATCCTGGGTCCGGCTGAGTTCGCTGCGTATCGTGGCGTTGTTTTCCTTGTCCAGGCGCGGGTGGGACCAGGTGTGGTTGCCCACTTCGTGTCCCTCCGCCGCGATACGGCGCACGGTGTCGGGGTACTTCTTGACGTGGTTCTTGCCGAGCAGGAAGAAGGTGGCGGGCACCTTCTCTTCCTTGAGGGTGTCGAGCAGGCGGGGGGTGTCCTTGCCCGGCCCGCCGTCGAAGGTCAGGGCTATACATTTGGCCTTCTGGCAGTCGACCTTGAGGGTCACGCCGCTGGCCGCATCCTTGTCGTCCAGCGCCAGGTTGCGTGCCGAACGCGGCGAAATCGCATTGTCCGCGCATCCGGTGAGGGACAGGGCCAGTGAAGCGACCGCGATCAGCGCGGCCGCCGCCCGGCCCCGGACGCGGCGTGCTGCTGTTCCCGTGTTCGAGATGGCGCCACTCCGATTCGAGTTTTCAGTCACTGAGCTTCAAATCCCATTCGCCGAACTTCATGCCGTGAACGTCATCTCTGTCGAGATGACTGTATTTTGTTTCCTGGCTGAGAATCTTCCAGCCTTCAGGGCTGCGCCACAAAATGTTGGTCGTTTCGAACAGGCCCAGTTGCACGGCGCTTTCATACCTGTCGTCACCGAACCAATCCGTCGGCTTTTCTCCCAGCAGAAATTCATCCACCTGTTCCCTGTTGGCGCCCGGCGACTGGAAATGCCAGGCGGTGAAGTAATCCGGATCTTCGGATCGTGTAACAGTGAAGGCGCAGCCGTTCATTGCCGGAGTGAAAACAAAATCCGGGCTGAATTCCCGACCCTTCGAGTCCTGCTCCCGTCGCACGCGTGCGTTGCCGATCGTGCCCTTGAAGTCGCCGGGGCTCGGCTTCCCGGTGAAGTAAGGCACGTACGCGGCGGATACATAGGAACGCTGCGGTGATACAGGGCAATAGTCCCTGAGTTGCGCGAGCAGTTTATCCTGGGGGAATTCTTCTGCATACTTCTCCAGGGCAGGCGTCAGGATGAAGGAGGGGTAGCCCCTCCGCTCGCGCTCCTGGTGCGGGGCGAGGCGGAACCAGTGCCTGTCCCAGTTCTTCATGGCGTTGATGAATTCCATTCGGAGGCTATTGGGCACTTCCGGGTAGAGCTTCGCCAGCCCTTGATCGAATCCTGTGGAGACGATGATGTGCTGAAGGAATCCTTCCGGGTTCGCCACGAACTCGTCCTGGGGCAGGTTGCCGAGTTCACCCCGCGCCCGCTCGAGACCGTCCTGGAGTTTCAGGTAATTCGCCATCGCCGAATTCGCAAGAATCACGGCCTGCTTCCTGGATTCCATCCTGTACTCGTGGATCCTGTCCGCGACGATGCGCTCTTCGGATCGTATCCCGCTCTCGATTTTCTCTATTTCCTGGCGCTTGAGCTGGATGTTCTTGTAGGCCCCGGCCGGGAGTGCCCGTACGGCCATTTCCTCTGGACTGGGCGCGGTGAGCGAGGCAACCCAGGCCTTGTTCTCCTGCTCCTTTCTCTTCTCCTCTGCCTGGAGCCGCACTCTTTCCGCCTCGAGTTGCTCGTTGAGGATTTTCTGATTCTGGATGTGGATCTCGAGCTCGGCAGCCCGGCGGGCGTACTTGGCCGAGATTTCTGCGTCCTTCCGCTCTTTGGCGATCTGATCGTCGAGGTCTTTTTGGGCACTGGAGACGGCGGCGCGCCGCTCGTTCTCCTGGAAGGAGCTGACGAAGTGTCGCGTGAAGGTGTCCGGCGCCTGGCTCCGCGTGCGGTCATCGAGGTAGCCGTGGGCCTGGGCATAGGCCCTGATCTGTGCATATGCTGCGGCAGCGGCGACGTGTCGTTCCCTCTTCTCCTCCTGGAGGATCACCTTGACCTCCTGCTTCAGGTCGTCCACGCCGATGGAGTCGAGGAGGCTGTCCATGGCGGCGAACAGCCGTTGGTTCTCCTGTTCCTGGAGTTCCTGGAGCCGTTGGATCTGCTCTTCGGCGGCTGTCCCCACCTCGTGGTAGCGGTGGACGATGTCCGCACTCGCAAGTGATGCATCGGCGATGTGTTCGTACTTCAGGCCGATGTCTTCCATGATCGAGGCAGCGGAGGTTGCATTCGTGTGGCTGTTTGACGTCGATGCACCCCAGTTGACCGGTTCCGGTTCCGGCACGTGTGCCGGCTCGTGCGCGAGGGGCGGCGGGGTGGACGGCCTCGTGCTGTTCCTGGTCTTCGGCTTCTCTTTCCGTACTGCTTCCATGGTCGTCTTCCATTCGTCGCGCTTGGGGGGAGAGGGAGCCGGAGGCGGTGTCCGCGGTCAGGACTCGCCGTCGAAGAGCCGCCCGAGTTTGCGGTATTCGACCTCAATGCCCTTGAACAGGTCTGCGCGGCACAGTGGTCGGTCGTGGGCCACTGCCATGAAGGCCGCGGTCTCCACGCACGCGCGGATGCTGCCGCCGCAGAGGTCGAAGCGGGCGGCGATGTCCTCGATGCCGCAGGAGTCCGCGGCCCCGTCGCCGAGAAAGCCCCGCCACAGCCGGACGCGTACCTCTGTGCCGGGGCGCTCGAACTCGATGACCTCGTCGAAGCGCCGGGTGAAGGCGCTGTCGAGGTTGGCCCGCAGATTGGTCGTCAGAATGGCGAGACCGTCGAAGGATTCCAGCCGCTGCAGCAGGTACCCGCTCTGCAGGTTGGCGTGCCGGTCGTTGGAGCCTCGTACTTCGCCGCGCTTGGCGAAGACTGCGTCGGCTTCGTCGAAGAGCAGCACCCCGTTCAGCACTTCAGCGGCGGAGAAGACCCGTTCCAGGTTCTTCTCCGTCTCACCGATGTACTTCGACACGAGCGACGGCAGGCTCACCACGGACAGGGGGACGCCGAGCTCTGCCGCCACCGCCTCGGCGGCCATCGTCTTGCCGGTACCCGAATCGCCGGCGAACAGCGCTGTCACCCCCCGGCCCCGGCCGCCGCCCCGGCGCAGGCGCCACGTGTCCAGCACCTCGTCACGGTGACGCGCCCGGATCAGCAGAGCGTCCAGGCGCTCGCGTGCGGCCTCCGCCAGCACCAGATCGTTCGTGGTGACGGCCGGGCTCACCTGCCGGGCAAGCCGCCCCAGGTTGCGCAGGGCTCCGCTGTGCACGATCCGTCGGACCTCGCCCTCCGCGAGGTGCCGCCCCCGCACTGCGGCCTCGCGCTGAGCCTGGTCCAGCAGGGGTGCCAGCCCTGCATACACGTCACGGCCCGTCCCCCGGCTCTCCGCGGTACCTGCGGGCGGCGCGGTCAGCTCCATGGCTGTGTGCGGCGTCGGCCCCCAGGCTTCGGGGTCCCACTCCCCGCTGCCGTACAGGACGACCGGCACCCGCGAGGCTGTCAGACGCGCGATCAAGCGGCGCAGCAGTCCGGCGGCCGGGACGTCCGGGTCGGTGAAGACCGGAACAATGATCCCGCCGTGCAGCAGCCGGGCCTCCAGGACCATCGCCTCCGGCAAGTCGGCCGGGGAATGCTCCAGTTCGTCGGGGTCGACCAGCAGCGGCAGGGTCCCGGCCCGCCGGAGTGCCTCACAGGCAGCAGGCAATGCCACGCCGCCCGCACGCTCCCGTACGTAGACCGGTGAACCCGCAGCGATGGCCCATGCCCTGCTCAACGCCTCGATCGCCCATGGGACAGCGGGCCCCCCGCTGTCGACGACCGCCCGCAGGCATGGTCCGCAGGTACGTTCCAGCGCGGCCGCCACACTCTGCCGGGCACCGACGAGGTGTCCCAGGACCCGGTCCGGGATCCGCAGCAGACGACCGGGGTGCACCGCATCCGGGTTCTCGTACTTCAGCAGCCCGGCAGCCAGCGGAGCCGACTCCGCGCACAGCAAGCCGCGTACGAGCCCCTCGGACATCGAAATTCCCATCATGTCCAGGGCAAGGGCGACCGTGGGCCGCGACGAATGCTGTGCACCGGTCAACTGCCGTATCAACCCGCCGCAGAAAGGGTTCAGTTCGGGCAGCATCGCGCAGACCAGCAGGTCCACTTCCATCGGGCTCAGCCCGAAGTCCCGGGCGAGAACCGCCAGTCGATCCACCTCGCCCCAAGGAGCGAGGCTCCACTGCCCGGCCCGTTGCACGCCCGGTTCCGGCTCGCGGTCCGGCCCGGCACCGCTGGATGCTCGGTGGCCGGTGCCCGCGCGCTCGGCGTGCAGCGCCACCAGCCGCTCCTCCACCGCCTTCAGACGGTCCACCAATAGCTTGCTGATCACGTCACCTTGCCCTCTGTTCCAGGTTGTTGCCTTCGCGCGCAGACGTGCTGGAGAGCGGCCGCCGTGCGGGGCAAGGTCATACCGGCCTCGAGCCGGCACTCACCGCGGAGGCGACTTCCCTCCTCGAAGCCGCTCTCTCGCGCAGTTCGAAGACGAACCGTCGGCTGCGGCCGTCGGCCGGCATGCCCCAGCGGAGTCGGGCTCCGATGATGCCCGCGGCCGACTCCTGTTCCGCATGGCTCAGATGCGTGGTGCCGGGGCCAGCAGCGCCGTCGGTGAACACCGGCATGACCACGCGGTCGTCGGCCGGCACGTGATCGTGCAGCGTCCCCCGGCAGCTCAGCTCGATGTCCTCCGGATGCGCCCCGACGGCAAGGACGCCTCTCGCGTCATGCGAGATCATGAAGCGCCCTCCTGGCGTTCTCGGATCTTGTTCAGCACGCGCTGCGACACGTGGTGCCCGTCGGATCCCAGGTCGAACCCGAAGAAGGCCCCCGCGTCGCCCCGGGAGCCCCGGGACAGGAGTACGGCTCCTGCTCCGTCGCCGAAGATGACGACCGTGCTCCTGTCCGTGTGGTCGAGAATCGTCGAATACGTGTCCGCGCCGATCACCAGTGCGTGGGCGGACTGTCCGGACGTGATCAGCGATGCCCCCACGGACAGGGCGTAGACGAAGCCGGAGCACACCGCGGACACATCGAAGGCTGCAATGTTCCCCAGTCCCAGGCGGGCGGCCACGGCGGGCGCGGTGGCCGGGCAGCGGTAATCCGGTGTGGTGGTCGCCACGATGAGCGTGTCGACCCGTACCCGGGCCTCGCCGACTGCGGACTCCAGCGCCTTGCGCCCCGCCTCCACGGCGAGATCACCTGTGGACTGCCCACCGTCCACCCAGAAGCGCTGCTCGACCCCCGTGCGCTGCCGGATCCATGCGTCCGAGGTGTCCAGCCGCTCGGAGAGCTCGTCGTTGGTGACCTTCCGGGACGGCAGCGCCGACCCCAGGCCGGAGAGGACGGCCGCGGGGCCGCCGCCCGAGTGGCGGGGGGCGCCGTGGGGAAGACCGAGGGGCATGGTGTTTCCTCCGCTGCCTTTTCTGGAGGCCGGCCGATGCGGCACGGGAAGAGCGGTACGTCGCGAACCTAAGCGGCGCCCTCGGCCCACGCCGTAGGTCATGGGATGGTCTCCCCGCATCTTCTGGCGACTGGTGTCCGCAGCACGGGCGACAAGAGAGCGCCGGCGGCGGGACGGCCCGCACCGGGGTGCATTGGCCACCGGCGCTCGGTGCGCAGAAGGAGCGCCTGCTTGCCTGCTCTTGCCTACTTGGCGGAGGGCAGGGCCCTCCTCGCCCAGCGCCCTGGGCCGATGGCCGGGGGCGGTGGTTGTGCTCGCAGAAGAGCCATGGTCAATCGGCAGCGGCAGATCTTTGCACCGCACGTGCCATTTTGCGGATCATCCTTCGGGTGACACGGGCAGCGCCTGCTCGGCCCAGATCACTTTTCCCCGCGCTGTGTAGCGCGTCCCCCAGCGGTCGGCGAGCTGGGCGATGAGGAAGAGGCCGCGGCCGCCCTCGTCCTCGTCGGCCGCGTAGCGCAGGTGCGGGGAGGTGCTGCTGCCGTCGGAGACTTCGCAGATCAGGGAGCGGTCGAGGAGCAGGCGCAGCCGGATCGGTTCGGTGCCGTAGCGGATGGCGTTGGTGACGAGCTCGCTGAGGATGAGCTCGGTGGTGAACACGGCCTCGTCCAGGCCCCATGCGGTGAGCTGTCGGGTCACGTCGGCGCGGGCCTGGGCCACTACTGCGGGGTCGGAGGGGAGGTCCCAGCCGGCGATGTGGTCGGGCGGGAGGACGCGGGTGCAGGCGGCCAGCAGGACGATGTCGTCCCGGCGGTCGTCCGCCGGGGGCAGCGCCTCGAGCACGGCGTCGCAGACCTCCCGGGGTGTCCGTCCGGGGCGGGACAGCGCGGCTGTCAAGGTCCGCAGGCCCGTGCCGGGTTCGCGGTCGCGGTCCTCGACGAGGCCGTCGGTGTAGAGCACCAGGCCGGTGCCTTCGGGGAGTTGCAGTTCCTTCGCTTCGAAGGGCAGACCGCCCACGCCGAGCGGTGGTCCGGCGGGGAGGTCGGGGAGCTCCACCGTGCCGTCGGGCAGGACGATCGCGGGCGGTGGGTGGCCCGCTCTGGCCATCGAGCAGGTCCCGGTGGTCGGGTCGTAGATCGCGTACAGGCAGGTGGCTCCCGCGACGGGGGGCGCGTCGTCCGCCGATGCCGCCTCCTGGTCGATGCGGGAGACCAACTCGTCGAGGTGGCTGAGCAGTTCGTCCGGTGGCAGGTCGAGGGAGGAGAAGTTCTGCACGGCGGTGCGCAAGCGGCCCATGGTGGCGGCGGCGTGCAGGCCGTGGCCGACCACGTCGCCGACGGCCAGCGCGACGCGGGCGCCCGGCAGCGGGATGACGTCGAACCAGTCGCCACCCACACCGGCCTGGGCGGGGAGATAGCGGTGATCGGCGTCGAGGGCGTTCTGCTCGGGGAGTCCGCGCGGCAGCAGGCTGTGTTGCAGGGTCACGACCATGGCGTGCTCGCGGGTGAAGCGGCGCGCGTTGTCGATGCACACCGCGGCGCGGGCCGCCAGCTCCTCGGCCAGGGACAGGTCGTCCTCCTCGAAGGGCTCGCTGTCGCGGGTGCGCCAGAAGGTGGTGATGCCCAGCATCACGCCCCGCGCGGCCAGCGGAACGGTGATGAGCGAGCGCAGCCCGTGGTCCAGCACGGCCTGGTTCTGCTGGGCGCCCTGGGTCCGCCAGCTGGAGTCGGTCTCCAGGTCGGCGACCAGTACGGGGCGTCCGCTGACGAAGCCCACGGCTGCTGGAGAGGGCGCGGCGAATCTCACCGGCCCGCCCGCGCGGTACAGGGGGTGGTCGTCCCGGGCGCCGCTGAGCGCCACGCGGTACAGCTCGGCCGGTTGGGTGCCCGATGTCAGCGCCGGCGGTTCCTCGCCGTGCAGGACCGGCTCGGCGAGGTCGACGCTCGCGTAGTCCGCGAATTCCCGGGTGGCCACCTGGGTGAGCTCCGCTGCGGTGCGCTCGACGTCGAGGGTGGTGCCGACGGCCACGCTCGCTTCGTACAGCAGCGCGAGCCGGCTGCGGGCGACCTCGGCCTTGCCGGCGAGCGCGCGCAGCTCGGTGGTGTCCCGCAGGGTGGCCACGCTGCCGGGCGGGCCGCCGCGGCGGTCGGTGCGCCGGGTGTTCACCGCCAGCAGCCGGTCCTCGACCGGGACCACCTCGTCGGTGACCACGCGCCGGGAGGCCAGCAGTTCTGCCACCTGGGGGTCGAGGCCGAGTCCGGAGACGTGCCGCCCGTCCACCTCCTCGGGCAGGCCGAGCAGGCGGCGCGCCTCGTCGTTGGCCAGCAGGACCCTTCCGTCCCCGTCGACGATGACCACGCCTTCACGGACGGCGTGCAGCACCGCGTCGTGGTGCTCGTACATCCGCGTCATCTCGCCCGGGCCGAGGCCGCGGGTCTGCCGCCGCAGCCGCCGGCTCACCAGCGCCGTGCCACCCGTCGCCAGGGCGAGCGCGACGGCACCGGCGCCGATGACGACCGGGAGCTGCCGGTTGACCGTGCTGCTGACCTGGCTGACCTGGATGCCGGCCGCCACCAGGCCGACGACGGTGCCCCGTGCGTCCTTCACCGGGACGATCGCCTGGACCCGTTCGCCCTGCGTGGCCTCGACCGTCTCGACGGTGCGGCCGCCCTTGAGCGCGGGCCCCAGGGTGCCCCGGAAGGGCCTTCCGATCAGGGAGGGGTCGGGGTTGGTGTAGCGGATGCCGTCGCGGTTCAGCACGGCGACGAAGGACAGTTCGCCCTCCTTGCGGGCCGCCTCGGTGAGCGGCTGCAGCACCGCGGTCGGGTCGGGGCCGCCCAGCACGTCCGCCAGGCCGGGGCCGTGGGCGAAGGCCTCGGCCCCGGCGAGCGAGCGGTCGCGGGCCGACTGGAACCTGTCCGCGCGGGCCTTCAGCAGCAGCGTGGTCACGGCCGCCACCACGAGCAGCAGCACGATCACCACCTGCAGTGCGAACATCTGAGCGGCAACACTGCGGATACTCGGTCGGGCCATGCCCTCGTGTGTACCGTGGCTGTGGAGCGGAGGGGGACGCACCACGCCGCGGGTGCCCGTACGGTGCAGCCCCCGGCGCGGCGGCGCTCAGCCCCGGCCGGCTCCGCACTTGTCCATGGCCGCCTCGGCCTTGGGGTCGGCGTTGCCTCTGAAGTACTTGCTCGTGCCCTCCTGGGTGAAGAGCACCGGGGCGTCCGCCGTCGGCTCGTGCAGACCGTCCAGGCCCTCGCCGCGCAGGCACTCGTACGTCTTGCGCAGCTGCGCGAGGTGTGCGGCGTCGTTCTTGTCGTCGTCGGTCTCCGGCAGCGGGTGCTCCTGGCGGCACGGGCTGATCACCTTCTCGAACCATTGCTTGGTGAGAGGACTGTTGTAGGTGGGATTGCCCTTCGTGTCCTCCCCGAGCACGAACTCCTTCTGGTCCTTCGGCCTGAGTTCGCCCTCGTCCTTGCCGGTGCCTTCCACGACGTCGATGCCCTGCTGCTGCGCCTTCCTCGCCGTGCACGTCCGGAACTCGGCGTGCCACGCGTCGAACGCCTGGGCGGCTTCCTTGCTGCCAGCCTTGTACTTCTTGGCCGAAGGGGTGCCGGAGCTCTGGTGCGTTGCGCCGTCACCGGGCTTCTGGAGCGATGCGACGTTGTCGGCGCCCTTGCCCGAGTCGCTGCTGTTGCTGCCGCAGCCGGCCAGCAGTGCGGTGGCGGTGACAGCCGCCAGGGCCAACACGGCGGAGTGGGTGATACGACGCATAAGAGGCTTCCTTTTCAATGGAGTTCAGGACGTTGCGAGTGCTTCGGTGGGAGTGAGGCGTGCGGCGCGCACGGCCGGCCAGAGCCCGGCGAGGGTGCCGACGACGAGCGCCGCGCCCAGTCCGCCGAACACGGCGGGCAGCGGCAGGACGGCCGGCCAGGCCTGGGAGGCGGCCCAGGCCGCGGTCCCGGCGACGCCCAGGACCACCCCGGCGATGCCGCCCAGCAGGCAGAGCACCACCGATTCGGTGAGGAACTGGGCGCGGATCTGGCCCCGCGCGGCCCCCAGGGCGCGGCGCAGACCGATCTCGGTGCGGCGCTCCAGTACGGAGATGACCATGGTGTTGGCCACTCCGACCCCGCCGACGAGCAGTGCGACCGCGGCCAGTCCGAGGAAGAGGGAGGAGAAGGCCGTCTGGGTCATCTGTTTGGCGCGCAGCGCATCGGAGGGCCGGCTGACGGAGACGCCGGAGGGCTTCTGCGGGTTGACGGTGGCGGCGAGCACGGCGCGGACGTCGTCCAGTGCGGACTCCCTGGCCCGGACGTACACGACGGAGGGGTGGCCGTCGAAGCCGAGCCGCGCCTTGGCGGCGGGCAGGCTCACGACGGCCGCGGAGTCCATCTCCGGCAGCAGCGGCATCGACTTGAGGATGCCGGTGACGGTGAACCAGTGCTCGCCGAGCCGTACTTGGGGTCCGGCGGTGCCGTCCTGCGGTTGCAGGTCGGTGATGCCGAGCCGCTGGGCGGCGGTCGCGCCGAGGACGACCGTGGGGAACGCTTCGGCGGCCCCGCCGGGCAGGGCGCCGGCGTGGGCCTCGGCGCCGAGTGCCGTGCGGAAGTCGCCGCTCGCGGTGACGACGGAGACGCCGGAGGTGTCGCCGACGGGGACCTTGTCGGAGCGGCGCACGGACACGCCGGGCAGCTTGCCGACCGCCGCGGTGGCCTCGACGGGCCCGATGCGTGCGGCCATGGCCGCAGCCTGCTCGGGCAGTTCCTCGCTGCGCACCCCGCCCGCGTCGGCGGACTTCTGCACCTTCAGCAGGTTCGTGCCGAGTCGCGCCATGTCCTCGTCGAGCGCCTGTTTTCCGGAGGCGGGGATGCCGACGACCATCACCATGGTCGCGACGCCGATGGAGATGCCGAGGGCGGAGAGCACGGCGCGGGCGGGGCGGGTGCGCAGGCGCAGCACGCCCAGGGCGAGGACGTCCCGCAGCGGCAGGCGGGCGGGCCGGATGTCCTCCGTGCCGTACGCTCCGGCGTCCTGCCGGGCAGTCCTGTGGAAGCGGGGAATCATGCGGTTCCCTTCGCCGGCGGCCGGGCACCGGTGTCGTGCCGGACGCGGCCGTCGAGGATCTCCACCCGGCGGGGCAGTGCGGCGGCCAGCTCCCGGTCGTGGGTGATGACGGCGATGGTGGTGCCGGCGGCGTGCAGTGCGCGCAGCAGGTCCATCACGGCGTGGCCGGTGCGGCTGTCGAGGGCCCCGGTCGGTTCGTCGGCGAGCACCAGGGCGGGGCGGTTGACGAGGGCGCGGGCGATGGCGACGCGCTGTTTCTGGCCGCCGGAGAGCTGGTGCGGCAGGTGATCGGCCCGGTCGGCGAGCCCGACCTGTGTCAGGGCCTGGCGGGCCATGGCCCGGCGGCGGCGCGCGGGGACGCCCGCGTAGAGCAGGCCGGTGGCCACGTTGTCGGTGGCTGTCAGTCCCTCGGCGAGGTGGAACTGCTGGAAGACGAAGCCGAGCGAGCGTCCGCGCAGGGCGGACAGCCGGCGGTCGCCGAGCCCTTCGACATCGCGGCCGCCCACCCGCACGCTGCCGGAGGTCGGGCGGTCGAGCATGCCCATCAGGTGCAGGAGGGTGGACTTGCCGGAGCCGGACGGGCCGACGATGCCCAGCAGTTCACCCGCGGCGATGGACAGGGAGACGCCGCGCAGCGCATGGACACCGCCCGGGTAGCTCTTCCACACGTCCTCCAGCTCCAGGACGGGCGGCGGGGTCGGGCGTGCGACGCCGGTCACTGTGCGGTCACCACCCGGACACCTTCCTTGATCTCCGGTCCTGAGACCTCGACCAGGCCCTGCGCGAACATCCCGGTCTTCACCGAGGTCAAGTGCGGCTTCTCGGCGCCCTGTCCGGCGACCTGCACCGCGTACCCGCCCTCGCGCAGCGCCACCAGGGCGCCCACGGGCACGGCCAGGACGCCGGTGCGGGAGCCGCCGGCGAAGCCGACCGACACCGGGGCCCCGTCGAGGCCGTCGGCCGTGCCGGGGTCATCGAGCGAGACGGTGACCTTGACCTTGGCGTCACCCGCCGCGCCGTCCGCTCCCCCGCCGTCGCCGCCGGAGCCGTTCTTGCCGTCCTGGGCGGCGACGGTGCCGACGTCGCGGACCGTGCCGGTGCTCTTCGCGCCTCCCGGCAGGTCGACGGTCACCTTGGTGCCCTGCGGCGCCAGCAGCTTGTCGGCGACCGGCAGCGGCACGGTCACGGAGCGGGTGCTGCCGGTGAGGGTGAGCAACTCGCCGTCGGCGCGGTCGCCGACATGGGCCTTGATCTCGCCGATGCGGGCGCTGTCCGCGATGACGCGAACGTCGGCGGGGTCGACGACGCCGGAGGGGTGCTGGTCGCCGTTGGCCTTCTGCCAGCGCTTGACGGCCGTCACGGTGGCGTCGGTGAGGAGGGTGTCGGGACGGCCGAAGTCCCGGTAGCCCAGCGCGTAGAGGTTCTCCTCCAGGATCTTCACGTCGGCGCCGCGGGTGCCGGGTCCCGCGACGTCGCCGGCGCTGCCGCCTTCGGAGCCCCGTCCGCCGGGCGAGGGGGTCGTTGCGGGACGGGGCTCGCCGGAGGCGGGAGGGCCGGCCTTCGCGGAGGCTCCGGCGGACGGCTCGGCGGCCGGTTCGGCCGGTTCGGCGGCCTGGCCCAGCTTGCGGTACAGCGGCATGTCCCCGTAGAAGACGGTGACCGGCCGGTCGTCGATGCGGGCGAGCGGCTTGCCGCGCTCGGCGGTCTCCCCGGCCTTCGGCAGCCAGGTGACCGTGCCGGCGCCCGGGCCCTTGACGGTCGCCGCCTCGCCGTACCCCAGGGTCCCGGCCATGGTCTTGTGCTCGCTGAGGTCGGTCTTGACCACCGCGACCGTCCTGGCCTCGCCCGGTCCTTCGGGCGCTTCCGCGGCGGGGCGGTCGCGGAGCCAGGTGTAGGTCACACCGCCGCCGGTGAGCAGGACGGCGAGGGCCACCAGGGTGCCGGTTGCCGCCTTCTTCCGTCGGGACGGGGTGGCTGGAGGGCCGTCGTCCGGGTCGTGGGCGGCGTGTCTGACGGCGGGCAGCGCCGCGGTGTCGTCCTGCGCGTCCATGAGCACCCTTCACGCTCGGGGCCCGGCACGGGTCGGCCGGAGGTTCGCACAGCGTGCATGAAAAGCGCCTAATGGCCACCAAAGAGTCTTAAGACGACTTAAGGAGTAGATGTATATATCTGCCATCCTGGTCGCCATGAACATCCTGGTGGTGGAGGACGATCCGCAGGTCGGTGCGGCGCTGCGGCGCGGGCTGGAGGCCGAGGGATACACGGTGGACCTCGCCACGGACGGTCTGACTGGGCTCCAACTGGCCCAGCGCCGTTCCTACCGGGCGATCATCCTCGACATCATGCTGCCCTGCGTGCACGGCTACCGGGTCTGCGCGGAACTGCGCGCGGCCGGCGTGCACACCCCCGTCCTGATGCTCACCGCCAAGGACGGGGAACACGACGAGGCCGAGGGCCTGGACACCGGCGCGGACGACTACCTGACCAAGCCCTTCTCCTACGTGGTGCTGTGCGCCCGGCTGCGGGCACTGATCCGCCGCGGCGGCGGCACCGGCGGGGAACTGCTCCGCTGCGGTGACCTGTGGCTCGACCCGGCCACCCGCCGCTGCGGCCGCGGCGACACCGAAGTGGCCGTCACCCCGCGCGAGTTCGCCGTCCTCAAGTGCCTCCTGCAGGCCCCGGGGACCGTGCTGTCCAAGACCGACGTCCTCGACGAGGTGTGGGACATGGCCTATACGGGCGGGACGGCGATCGTCGAGGTCTACATCAGCACCCTGCGTCGCAAGATCGACGCACCGTTCGGCCGGCACTCCATAGAGACGGTGCGCGGCGCGGGCTACCGGCTGGTCGAGGACGGTCCCGTGCATGTTTGACCGGCTGCCCACGCGCGTCCGCACCGCTGCCCTCGCCGGACTGGCGGCGCTCGTGGTCTTCAGTGGCGGGGCGTGGTGGCTCCAGCAGCAGCTGTACACCGCGTGCTACGCGGACACCGTGGACAAGGCCCGGGTCCAGGCCCGCGCCGTGGCCCGCAACATCATCCTCAGCCAGCGGGCGAACGGCATCTCCGCCGACCAGTCGGACTGGCTGTACCTGGTCCTCAAGCCCGACGGCAGCATCGGCACCGAGGGCAACGGCGCCGGCAGCTACCGGGGGCTGGCGGAGCAGTTGCCCGCCGCGCCCGCCGACGCGCGCCCGGACTGGACCGACACCCGCACCGTCCGCTTCGGCGCCCCCGAACCGGCACCCGTCGGCGCGTCCCCCGCCACCGACCCGGACACCGGCACCATCAGCTTCGCCGCCGAGCCGACACCCGGCGACGGGACCCCCTCCTCCGCCCCGCTCGCCCACCGCACCCTGACCCTCGTCGCGGCCTCCGTCGACGTCGCCCAGGGCGAGTCCACCATGTTCGGCCGCTCCGGGGGCCGTTACACGGTCTACGTCGTCGTCCTACCCGACGCAGCCCAGGCCGTCGTCGACGGCCTGGCCCCCTCCCTCCGGACAGGCGTCCCCGTGGCCACCCTGATCGTGGCTGCCACCGCCTACGCCGCCACCCGGCGCGCCCTGCGCCCCGTGGAGGCGATCCGCTGCGAACTCGCAGAGATCAGCGAACGGCAACTGGACCGGCGCGTCCCCGTCCCGCGCGCCCGGGACGAGATCTCCCGCATGGCCGTCACCACCAACGAGACCCTCGACCGGCTGGAGCACGCCGCCGAGCAGCAGCGGCGCTTCGTGGCCGATGCCTCGCACGAGCTGCGCAGCCCCGTCACGGCACTGCGCTCGCAGCTGGAGATCTCCCTCGCCCACCCCGAGAAGACCCCTTGGCCGGAGGCGACCCGCCACGCGCTGACGGCCACCCGCCGCATCCAGGCACTCGCCGACGACCTGCTCTTCCTCGCCCGCCCCGATGCCGGACGACAGCAGGACGCCCTGGTCGACCTGGCAGGCCTGGCCCGTGAACTGGCCGACGAGGCCCGTACGGTACGGCCCGACGGGCCTGCGATCGACGTCCACGCGCCTGCGACCGTTCCCGTGCGCGGCCACGCCCTGCACCTCATGCGGCTGCTGCGCAACCTCCTCGACAACGCGGTACGCCATGCGCGGACGGCCGTCACCGTGTCCGTCGAAGGCACCGGGGACATCTGGCATGTGCAGGTGCACAACGACGGTCCGGCCGTCGAACCCGCCGACCGGGAACGGATCTTCGAGCGCTTCACGCGGCTGGACGCGTCCCGCAGCCGGGATGCCGGCGGCAGCGGCCTGGGGCTGGCCATCGCGCGCGACATCGCCGTGCGGCACGGCGGACGACTGTACGTCTCCCCCGAACCGCCGGGCGGCGGGGCCGTGTTCGTGCTGGAGTTGCCCTTCGGCGACCCGGTGGGGTGATCAGACGCGTATCCAAAGAGGACGGCGACCGGCGTCACGTTCGTACACACGGCCAGAGAACCAGGCGGCGGACGACCCGGTGGCAGTGACCGAACACGGTCACTGCCACCGGCGCGTTCGGGATGGGCACATCGACTCCTGACCGACACCGGTCATCTTTTGCCGACCGTTTCCGGCACAGAGCCTCTCTAGCGTTCGACCGTGGGCCGGAGCACCGGACCACGCGAACCGACCGACAAGCGACACCGAGGACCATGAGGCTGCTTCCCGACCACCACGTGACGACGGCAGTCCTTTACTCCCTGACCTTCGCCGCCTGCGCCCTGCTGTCCGGGGCGCTGGCCGGGTTCGTCACGGCGCCGGCCGCGCGGCACCGGGTGCTGCGCGGACCGTCCCGTGCCGGCGAAGTCCTGGGGGCCTCGGTCCTGTTGGCGCTGTCGGTCGCCCTGCTGTGGCCCCTGTGGGACCGCACCCCGGGTGACGGGGCCGATGCGCTGACCGTGGCACATCTGCTGGCGTCGGCCGTGGGGCTGGGCGTGCTCACCTCCTGCGGTGCCCTGAACCGCTGGGGCGGCGTCCCGGTCGTGACGGCTTTGGCCGCCCTGGCCCTGGCGGCCGTCACCGGCGGCTGGACCGCCTGGACCGGGCCGGGCTCGGACCGGGCGCTGTGGGGCACGGACTTCGGCCTCGCGGCACTGGTCAGCACGGGCGCCGCGGTGTGCGGCACGACGGTGGCCACGGCTGCGATACGGTGGCGCGGGCCGCGGCCGCCGCACGTGCTCGTACCGGTCGTGCTGACCCCGGCGCTGGCCGCCGCGGTGGCCGCGGGCACGCTGGCGGCCGTCCCGCACGCAGCGGCAACCGTCCACGTTCCAGCGCTGCTTGGGAGCTGACCCGGGTCATCCTTGCATGCTCCGCAGTCAACTTTGGAGAGCGTCCCCCGGCGCCGGCCGCCCCTAGCGTCGCTGGCATGTCATCGAAGAAACCCTCCCGCCGCAGGGCGTTGCGGATCACCGTGTGGAGCGTGGTGGGCCTGCTCCTCGCCGGCATCATCGGCCTCGGCTACCTCTACTTCCGGCTCGACCACAACCTCAAGGGCGTCGACATCGACGCCGCGCTGGGCGACGACCGTCCTCGTGAGAGCACCGACGGTTCGTTGAACTTCCTGGTGCTGGGTTCGGACTCCCGGGCGGGCGACAACGGCCGGTACGGGCACGACGGAGGCGGCGCCAGATCGGACACCGCCATGGTCGTGCACGTGCACAAGGGCCACCGCAAAGCCTCGATCGTCTCGATCCCGCGGGACACTCTGGTGGACCGGCCGGCATGCCCGTACAACAGCGGTGGCACCGCGCCCGGAGCACGTCGGGTGATGTTCAACGAGGCCTACGCCATCGGTGGCCCGGCCTGTGCGGTGAAGACCGTGGAGAGCATGTCGGGGATCCGCATGGACCACTTCTTCGAGGTCGACTTCACCGGGTTCGAGCAGCTGGTGGACCAGCTCGGCGGAGTGGAAATGACCGTCAAGCAGGCCCTCAAGGACCGGGAGAGCGGACTCGACGTGCAGGCCGGCCCGCAGACCCTCGACGGGAGGACGTCCCTCGCTCTGGTGCGCACCCGGCACGCGGTCGGCGACGGCAGCGACCTGGGCCGGATCCAGCTCCAGCAGGGGTTCGTCAGGGCCCTGGTGCAGCAGACCCACGCCATCGACCTGTTCGGCAACCCCGTCCGCCTCTACGGACTCGCCGACACCGCGACCCAGTCGCTGACCACCGACTCCGAACTGGCCTCCGTGGACAAGCTGCTGGGCTTTTCCCGCTCCCTGAAGAACCTGCGCGCCCCGGACCTGCACCTGGTGACACTGCCGGTGAGCCGGGACACCATCGACCCGAACCGTGTGGTGGCGATCCCCGGACAGGCCCGGCAGCTGTGGGAGGCACTGCGCGCGGACCAGGAGATCCCCGCCTCCGTCACGCAGAACTCGGCGGGCGAGGAGTCCAGGGCCAAGGACCTCATCGACTGAGCTTGCCCCCGTCGGGGACGGTGCGGCAGCGGAACCGCAGTGCGGCCGCCCGGGAGCCGGGTACTGTCGGTTTCACCACGAAGGAGGGCACCGTGACCGCACAGCCCGAACAGCGTCCCGTGCCCGAGCCGCCGACCATGCGCACGCTGCCAGAGCTGCGAGCGGCCCTCCGGGCTCACGGCCGCCCCGGCGACCTGGGGCAGTTCGCGGAGGCGATGGAAACGGCCGACCTGGACGACTTGACGACGGTCCGGCGGATCACGCAGCACTACCGCCACCGCGTCCTGCTGCGGCTCGACCCCGTGGGATCGGCTGCAGTGGGCCGGTCGGCCGAGGACGTCACGGCCGAGCTGCGGCGCAAGCTCGCCGACGTCGCCGGCAGCGCCCGGTGACCGACGCGCGTTCTACTCCGACGCCGCGGACAAGGCCCGAGTCGCTCTGACCGGCAGCGAGCGGACCGCCGTCGAGGCCGTCAGGATCTCCTTGGAAACCGACCCCCGGCAGGGGCACTCCATGCCGGGCAACGATATACAGGTCGTCGTTCTGCTACCGGAGCCCCGACAGAGTCGGCCGAGGCCCTCGGCCCGGCTGGCCCCGGTCACCAGGGCAGCTCGCGGGCGTGCAGCCACCGCCCGCCGTCGCCCAGCCCTACAGCCAGCGCCCGCCCCCGGGTTCGCGGAACAGCGCCGGAGTGCCCACGCCCCGACCCTCGAACCGCAGGGGGCCGGGCGTTCCGGTTCCCCCGGCGGCGAGCAACGGCTGCACGGGCCCCTGGACCGAGAAGGCGGCGAGCTGCCCGGAGGCGAGCCGCAGCAGGACCAGGCCCCCGCCGGGGCAACGTTCCGCGCAGCTGCTCCCGTAGGCCTTGCGGTGCAGCGCCTGCCCGACCCTGCGGTCCCCCGGCCGACCCGGTTCCGTACACCGCAAGGACCCGGTGCTTGTCGTCTGGGAGTCGCTCACCCGGCGCTGTCCTGCTCTGCAGGGGCCGGTATGGCGTCAACGGCGTTCACGGACAGTTCGTTGGAGGGGGTGAAGAACGGGCGGACGCGCACCGGGCCACGGTCCGCGTCGGTGACCTCGATGTGCGGGTAGACGTCGACGCGCTTGCGGTTGACGATGTCGTCGAGCAGGCGTCCGGCGCGGACGGGCTCCTCCTCCGCGCGGGGCACGAGCCACAGGTCCCAGTCGTCGTGCGGTCCGGCCCCGGCGCTGCCGAGGTCGACCGCGGCGAAGCGGAGCGTGAAGGTGCGCGGGTCGTGCCGGCCCGGTCCCGGGGCCCGGACCTCCAGCAGCAGTTCGAGGTCGGCCGCGCGGGCGCTGCGCCGGGCGCGCAGCACAGCGGTGGGCCGGTCCGCAGGAGGCCCGCAGTCCGGTCCGAAGAGCCGCCCGGTGACCGTGACCGTGCCCTCCTCGACGGCCACATCAGTGATCTCGGCGTGCCGCTCCCGTCTCCACACCCGCAACGCAAGCCTGCCGTCGACGGTGGCGTACGGGATGGACCAGCTCAGCGGCGCCGGGCCGGGATTACCCCGGAGCAACAGTTCCGCGGTCTCGACCACCCCTGCGGTCAGCGGCACGGCCGCCCGCCCGGGCACGTCCGCCGTCAGGTCCCAGTGCCCTTCTGGGAGTTCCGTCATGTCCGTCTCCACGTCGAAGGCCCAGCCGCCGTCGGCCCCGTTGCGAAAGAGGCGGACCTCGTCGGCCGCCCTGCCGCGCCGTCGCAGGACGAGCGTGGTGTCCGCGGGCAGCATCCCCACCGGGCGCAGCCGGATGCGCAGCAGGCCCGGCCTGAGCACCGTGCAGTCCGCCACCGGCGGCTCGGTGCGGGCCAGGGAGGCGAACAGCCACTCGTAGCGGGCGACGATCCGGTGGGGGGCGAAGCGTCGGACGGCGAGCCGGCCCGCGGCGCCCATGCGCTCGCGCAGCTCGCGGTCCTCGACGAGGGTGCGCAGCGCGCCCGCGAGCGCCTCTGTGTCACCGTTGGGGACGAGCAGTCCGGTGACGCCGTCCTTGATGATCTCTCGCGGCCCGTGCGGGGAGTCGGTGCTCACTACGGGCAGCCCGCACTGCATGGCCTCGGCCAGGGGCATCGCGGAGGTTTCGCGGACGGCGGCACCCACGGCGATGGCGCCCTTGCACCACTCGGTGTCCAGCGACGCCCGGGAACCCATCAGGCTCACGTGGTTGTACAGGCCCCGGTCGTTGATCAGGCGGCGCAACCGTGCCTCGTCCGGGCCCCGGCCGTAAATGCGCAGTCGCCAGTCGGGATAGTCGGGAAGGAGCCGGGCGAAGGCGTCGATGACGAGGTCGAACCGCTTGGTCCGGGCCAGTCTCCCGGCGGCCACGACCAGTGTGGCGCGCTGCCGTGGCGGGGTGACAGGCGGTGCCGGAACGACGTTGGGGATGGCGGTGATCCGCACTGCGGTGTCGCCGAAGTGCTCCCAGTGCAGCCGGGCGTCCGCCTCGGTCAGCGGCACCACCGCATCCAATTTCCGGTAGACGGCGTCGAGTTCAGTGCGCATCTGTCCCCGCGCGGCACGGAACCCTTCGTGTTCCTGGGCCACGCGCAGGTACGGGGCGTCCGTGCGGGCCGCCAAGTAGGCGGACAGGCCCGGCCGGGTGGAGACGACGACCTGGGCATCGGTCTGGCGCAGGTAGTCGCCGACCCGTTCGTCGGCGAGCCGGGTGTAGCCGGGGGCGAAGCCGTCCAGGTCGAGGAAGACGCGCGACGGCTCCGCGTGCAGGGGGTGTGCCTCGTCGCCCGCTCCCGGCCGCCGGTCCACCAGGGGCACCAGTTTGACCCGCGGGTCCAGTGGCAGCGCGGGCCGGTCGGCGTTGCGGAACACCGACACGATCTCGACCTCGTGCCGCTCGGCGAAGGCCGCTGCGAGGTTCGCCGTGGCGCGGACCACCCCTCCGATGGCGTAGGCGTTGTGAATCAGGAACACGACCTTCATGCCGTTCCTTCCGCTCCTTGTGCTGTTGCCGTCAGGCGAGTTCGTTCACCACCACGGACAAATCGTTGTCCGTGGTGTAGTACGGGCGGACCGCGACTTGGGCGGGCTCCGCGCCGTGCCGGAAGAGGTCCACGGGGGCTGTTTCTGCGACGGTCAGTTCCGCGAAGCGGTGGATCGCTTTGCCTCCCTGCACGTCGTCCAGGAATCGCCCCACCCGGACTCGGGACGGGTACGGGTGGGCTGCCAGGTGGAAGTCCTAGTTCTCCTGCCGGAGCAGCCTGTTGTGCAGCCGTTCACGTGTCGGCACCAGGCACTCGAAGTCCCGTCCGGTCACCCGGACATCGCCCGCGACGAGTGACGTCCTGGGGCTCCGGCGCCGGCGCAGGACGAGGGTGAGTCGGGCCGCGGCGCGTGCAGGAAGTCGTCCTCCTGGGGCCAGAACTCCACGTCGCAGCCGAAGCGCGTCACCCGCACCACCGCATCGCCCGTGGCCGCCCGCCACGCGCGCGCCGACGCGCCCGGCCGTAGCCGCCCCGGTCGGCCCCCTCCGCCGACCGGGGCGATGTAGCCGGGGTGTTCGCGGCAGGACGCGCGCAGGGCCGCCTCCGCGTGGGGACGGTCCTGGGCGCGCACCGCGGCGACGGTGGACCGCAGGGCCTTGCCGCGGACGCAGACGTACCACAGGGAGGCGTCGCCCAGCGCCAGGCAGGCGTGTGCACGGTTCGCCACCGCGAGGACGCGGACACAGCGCCGCTTGCCCCACTTGCAGACGCCCTGGGCCACCCGGCGCCGGATGCAGGCGGGCAGCCTGCGGTAGAGCGCCACCGGCCACGCCCTTCAGGGCTGCGGGCGGCGCGGGGCCCAGCGGTCATCTGATTCTTCCTGCGTTCGGTTCGGGGGCGCCGTGGCACCCGCAGGGCGTCTGCCCTGTCGGCTGCCGGACGGCGAGGGTCACGCTCGTGTCGGTCCCTCGGCGGCGCCCTGGCCTGTACTCGTCACGCTAGGACCGGCCACCGTGACGCAGCGTCGGAGAAAGTGGACAGCGGATGGACGAACGGCACGGCCGGCAGGCCGCGTCAGTCTCCGGACTCCCACGGGTCCTCGCCCAGTCCGGCTTCGAGCACGATCAGGGCGGCCTGGGTGCGGTTCTCCAGGCCCAGCTTGGCGAGTGCGCGGGAGACGTACGTCTTGACGCTCGCCCCCGAGAGGCCGAGCCGGTAGGCGATCTGGTCGTTGGTCATGCCGGACCCGACCAGCGCCAGCACCCGATGCTCGCTCGCGCTCAGCCGGGTGAGCAGTTCCTGTGCCCGTTCCTGTCCCATGCCCGTGCTCTCCTCCGACCGGCTCAGCAGCAGGGTCAGCACGTCCGGGGAGACGACCCCGGTGCCGGCGGCCACCGAGCGCAGGACGGCGGCCAGTTCGGCCGGCCGCAGGTCCTTGCCCAGCAGCCCTGCGGCGCCGGAGGCCAGGCAGCCCAGGGTCCGACCGTCGAGGGGAAAGCCGGTGAGCAGCAGCACCTTGGGCGGCTCCGGCAGCTCCAGCAGCCGGGCGGTGCACTCCGTGCCGTCCATGCCGGGCATGCGCAGGTCCACGACGGCGATGTCGGCGCGCAGTTCGCGGCACCGGTCCACCGCCTCGGCACCGCTCGCCGCTTCGGCGACGGTCTCGAAGTCCGGGAAGGTGTCGATCAGTCCGCGCAGTCCGGAGCGCATCAGGGGCTGGTCGTCGACGACGAGGACGCGCACGGGCGGCCGGGCCGCGGGCGGCGTCATTCGTCGGCCTTCGCCACGGGCGGCACCGGGGCGGCAGTCCGGGTCGCGTACAGTGCGAGGGTCAATTCCCGGACGAACCTCTTGCGTTCATACGCGTCCCACTCCACGGCATCGCTCCGCGTCAGCCGCGCGGTCGCGGCCTCCACGGTCCCGGCCACCTGGTCCAGCACCGCTTCCCGGTCCTTCGCCTCCAGTACGGCCAGCTGCCTGCGGCGCACGGCGTCGGCGACCTCGGGTGCGTAGCCGAGCCGGACGACCTGGACCGAGAGGACCTCGATGCCCACGGCCCCGGCCCCGTCCGCGACCGTCCGGGTGAGTTCGTCGCCGAGCCCGGAGTCGGCCCGCAGCGAGGGGCCGTCCTGCAGGAAGCGGTCGCAGGGCAGGGCGGAGAACGCGCGGCTCGCCGCCGCCTCGACCACGTTGCGGAGGTATGCGGTGTGTTCCGTCGTGCTCAGGCAGGCGCGGGCGGTGTCCCGCACCTGCCAGGTCACGAGCAGGGACGCACGCAGCGGAACGCCTTCGCGGTCGGTCGCCTGCACGTCGTCACTCCGCCAGTGGTGCACGCGGACATCGACGCGGCGGCGCAGGTGCAGCGGATTCGTCCACACCAGTCCCGTCCTGCGCACCGTGCCGCAATAGCGGCCGCAGAACGTGAGCACGAGGGCGCTGCCGCTGGGCACCCGGGCCAGCCCGCTGAGTGCCACGACGACGACCGCGACGGAGGCCACGGCGACGAAGGCGCCCAACGTGGTATGCGCGGCAAGCGCATTGCGGGGTGTGTCGGGCACGAGGTACTCGGCCAGTCCGGCGGGGAGCAGGCCGATCGCCGGCCAGGCGGCGGCCATCGCCCCCGCGCATGCGGCGATCACGGCCGGCCGGCCGGAGGGCGCCTTGCGCAGCTGCTCGGCCGGGCCGGCGTCGGCACCGGTCGGGCGCCGACCCGCGCCGTGCACCTCTGTGCGGGTCGGTGCAGGGGCGGTCTGTGCGGACGGCTGCACAGTGACTCCTTCGGGACGGGGAACAAGGGCCGTTACAGGTGGGGAGGAACAGGGGGTGTCACAGGTGAGGTCCTTGTCACTCATCGCTCTCCTGCAAGGTCATCAGCGTCAGGGTGAGCCCCGGCGGGTGCAAGGTCTCGGCGGTCTCGTAGTAGGTGCGCAGCACGTGTGTCTTCTGCGGCGGCACCGGCGGTGCCCCCTGGACCGCGTCCTGCGTGAACGGGCCGGAGTTCTCACCGGCGGTGAGTACCCACAGCCGCAAGGGCGGGTTGTCGCCGAGGCATTCGGCGTAGTCGGTGCGTTCCACCGCGTACGGGCTTCCCGCCTCGGCCGCGGTGCGGTCGAGGAACACGTCGCGCGGCAGCCGGTCGCCCAGCAGGCGCGCGAGATCCTCGTCCAGGAACCCCGTGCGGCGCTCCCCGTAGACCATCGCGTCGCCCCACTGCTGCCGGTCGACGATGATGCCGGCCGCATCGGAGGAACCGGTATGGCCCGCCGCACGGTGGTTGGCCACCTGGTCGGGAGCTCCTGCCGCCGCCACCGCCACGACTGCGCCGACCGCCAGCGCCCGCGGACGCACAGCAGCGAGCGCCGCTCCGGCCAGGACCGCCCACACCAGGACGGTGAACATCAGGCAGCGCGGCACGTAGGACGAAGTCCCGCCCTGCGAAAGGCCCCACAGAACCGGGACGGGTAGCAGCGCCACCACCGTCAGGACGGCGACCTTGGACCGGTCGTGGCGCAGCCACGCCAGCGCCGCGAGCACCAGGACGGCCCCTGCCGCCCACGACGAGCAGAACACCTGTGCCCCGAGCCAACTGCCGCGGGCGAACGGGTCGTCGGCACCGATCATGTCGGCGAGCGACGGGCGGTGCGGCCAAGAGAGCTGCGCCTCTTGCTGCCGCCGGCCGAGCAGCAGCAGCGGCGAGATGGCCGCCACCGCGCCCACGACGGCAGGCACGAAGCGCAGGGTCCGTCGGTCGCGCGAGCACCGCCAGGCGGCGATCGCGGCCACGGCATGCCCGGCGATCACGCAGAGCGCCACGGCGTGGCACACGCCGGTGAAGGCCAGCGCCGCGCCGTAGCACGCCCACCGCTGCCAGGTCGGTCTGGCCAGCGCTCTGAACAGGGCCAGCGTGGCCAGGGCGGCCGCGAACATCGCCAGGCTGTACGGACTTGCCTCCTGGGCCGTCCGGGAGACGGCCGGAACCACGGCGACCACCAATCCCCCGAGCGTTCCCGCCCAGTAGCCGAACATCCGCGACCCGAGCAGCGCCGCCGTCCCCGCAGCGGCAGCCGCCGCCAGCAGCGACGGCGTACGCAGGGAGACCGCTGAGTCGCCAAAGAGGTGTACCCAGCCGTGCATGAACGCGTAGTACGGGGCGTACACCTCATCAATCTCGCCAGCCGACGCCACGAGCCGACCCGGGAAGCGGGTGGCGGCGCTCCAGGTGGCCGGCTCGTCCCGCCACACCTCGGCACGGCCGATCCGCCACACGCCGACCAGCAACGTCAGCAGTGCGGGGCACACCCAGACGGCCGGGCGGATCCTGCCGCCCGCGCCACGCTCCCAGCCCAGCAGGCGAGTTCGCTGCGGCGGCGGTGTGGGGATCATGGCGCGGACGTTCCGTCTCTTCGAGGGTGCGGTGCGGGGGCGGCGCCATGGCAGAGGCGCTGAAAGGGCACTGCGTCAACGTTATGGATGCATTCACCACGCAGCAGGCGCCTTTGGTTGGTCCCGTGTCCTCCTTCGGTGATCCGCCTCCACCGTTTGCCGCCCGGGGCGGTCGGCGGCGGAACCTACGCTCCTGGCGACGACGAAGGTGATGAAGAACGTGACGAAGAACGTGACAACCGGAGCAGGGCACCGATGATTTCCGACCGCCGGAACCGGCAGCGGTGGAGCGATACGCGCACGATCGACATTGCGCTGGCAGGAGCGGTCGCGGCGCTGTCCTGCGTACTGATCACTGTGGTGGGCGGTACGGGCCTGATCCCCGGCTATCCGCTCAGCTGCGCCGCCGCCACCGCGGCAGCGGCCGTGCTGGTGGTCCGCCGGAGGCATCCCATCGTCTGTGTGGCCGCGGCGCTGCTGGCCACCTTCGCCTCGGACGAGCGCACCCCGCTGATCGTCGCCCTCTACTCGCTGGGCCAGTACGGCGGCCGCATGCGCTGGCCCACCGTCGTCGGCACGGCCTGCCTCTACTTCACCACCCGGTGCTTCGTCGGCACCGCCGCCTCGTCGCTCCAGGAGCTGGGCCACGGGGTGGCGGTGGACATCTTCCTTCCGGCGCTCATGGGCGAACTGCTGCGCAAGGAACGGTCGCTGCAGGCTCTGCTGCGCGACCGTCTCCGCCACGCCGAACTGACCGCGGAGCACGCCGCCCGGTTCGCGGCTCTGGAGGAGCGCACCCGCCTCGCCTACGACATCCACGACAACGTCGGCCACCAGACCTCCGTGCTGGTGCTGCACGCGGGCTGCCTCCAGCAGGTGCCGGACCTGCCGCCGCCGGCGCGCGCCGTCGCAGAACGGATCACGGACACTGCCATCGCGGTCATGCACGAACTCCGCTCGGTCATCAGGGTGTTGAACGACGAGGACGCCGACGGCCGGCCTGCCCGCAGGCAGCTCCCGTGTGCAGAGTTCCTGCCGGTCCTGGTGCGGAACATGGAGGTGGCCGGGATGGACATCACCTACCGGGTGCGGGGCACCCGCCGGGAACTGTCCTCGGGCGCCGATGCGGTGCTGCACCGTGTCAGCCGTGAGGCTCTGACGAACGCGGCCAAGCACGCCCCCGGCGCCACGGTCACCGTGACGCTGGAGTTCACCGCCACCGACGTGTCCCTGTCGGTGGAGAACGGGCCGTCCTCAGCCACCGGGCGGGCCCGCGACTCCGGCGGCCTGGGGCTGAGGGGCCTGCGCGAAGCCGTGACCGCCGAAGGAGGGCGGCTCGAAGCCGGTGTACTGCCGGACGGCGGCTACCGCCTCAGAGCCGTTCTGGACGGCTCCGGGTCCCGGTTCAACCATGGGTCGCAAATCGATTGACGGGATCAACTTATCGCGCCGTTCGCCCGCCCGACCGTCGGTTAACTTCGCTATTCAGTCGACGAAATTCAGTCGACGAACGAAGCAGTTTGACGAAGCAGTTTACGGAAGATCCCGGTGAAGAAGAGAATTCATCTGCCCATACGTGCCATAGCGTTCGACGTCGACGCACTCGACTGGCAGTCCGATGCCGTATGTTCACAGACCGATCCCGATATCTTCTTCCCCGTCCGGGGGCAGTCTTCCGGGCCCGCGAAGGAGGCGTGTGCGATCTGTCCCGTCCGGGAGCCCTGCCTGGACTACGCGCTGGCCAACCACGAAACGCACGGCATCTGGGGCGGCACGGCAGAACACGAGCGCCGCGCCCTGCGCAAGGCCGGCCGGAACAGGCCGGAACGAGGACCGGGCGAGAGAGCCGGCTGAAGGCGGTCGGTCCAGGCGGGCCCCAAGCCACACGGAGCCCGGTCGGCTGAGGCCGACCGGGCTCCGAACACCATGCAATCCGGCCCGATGCCGGACACCCGCTACGGCTCCGGCGTCCGCGCACCGGTGGCGGGCGGCTGCGCTGCGCCGGGCCCGGCGATCCCCATCTCGTACGCGATGATCGCGGCCTGAGTGCGGTTGTCGAGCCCCAGCTTGGCGAGGGTGCGCGAGACATAGGTCTTCACACTGGCCCCCGACAGCTCCAGCGTGCGAGCGATCTGAGTGTTCGTCATGCCCGCACCCACCAGGGCGAGGACCCGGCGCTCGCCCTGGCTCAACAGCGTCAGCTTCTCGCGCGCCCCGTTGAGCCGGATCGGTGTGCGGTCCGCGGCTTTGCGCACCAGGCTGGTCAGTACCTCGGGGGCGATCACCCGGCCGCCCAGGACGACCGTGTGCATCGCGGCGAACAGCTCGTCGGGGCGCAGGTCCTTCAGCAGGAACCCGCAGGCCCCGGCACGCAGCGCCTCCAGCACCCGGTCGTCGGTGTCGAAGACGCTGAGCACCAGGATGCGGGGTGGCTCGGGCAGCCGGCTCAGTCGGCGGGTGGCCTCGACCCCGTCGATCCGGGGCATGTTCAGGTCCATCAGCACCACGTCGGGCCGGTGCGCGGTCACCTGCGGCAACGCCTCGGCGCCGTCGCCCGCTTCGCCGACGACCTCGAATTCGTCGGAGGAGTCGATCAGCGTCGTCAGACCCATCCGGATGATGGCCTGGTCGTCCACGATCATCACGCGAATGGTCATGCTGCCCATGCCCCCTGGTACCTGGAATTGCCGCTTCGTTCCTGCTCCGGCCGGGCCGGATCGCCGGTCACCGCCGGCTCGTCCCCGGCCGGTGGCGGCGTCGGGAGCGCCGCCAGCAGCCGGAATCCGCCGTCGCGCAGCGGGCCGGCGCTCAGCCGCCCGTCGGCCCGCTCGACCCGCTCGCGCAGGCCGGCCAGTCCCATCCGGCCGGAGCTGTGCAGAGGTGCGACGCCGGAGGGCCGGCCGTTGCGTACCTCCAGCGAGACCAGTCCGGTGGCGAAGGTCAGCTCCGCCCGGACAGCAGCGCCCGGTGCGTACTTGACCGCATTGGTGAACGCCTCCCGGCACAGGCAGTACAGGAGTTGCTCGGTGGCCGGCGGCAGCGGACGGGCGACGCCGTGCAACCGGTACTCGGCGGCCAGGCCGGCCTTCGACATGTTGCGCACGAGACCGGACAGGAACTCGGCACAACTCGCAGGCCCGGTGGGGGTGGTGTGCTTTCCACTGGTGTCCCGCAGCGTACCCAGCATCTGCCGCAGATCGGCCATCACCCGCTCCGCCGACTCCTGCACGGCGACGGCGGCCGTGTGGGCGTCCTCCGGCAGGCCGGGCACCCGCTGGAGCGAACCGGCGCGCAGGACCAGGAAGGTGACCTCGTGACCGATGTGGTCGTGGATGTCGAACGCCAGCCGGGTCCGCTCTTCCAGCAGGGCGAAGCGGGTCGCGCTCCGCACCGTGTCCTCGGCCCGGTCCAGCCGCTCGCGCAGCAGGTCGCGCAGCTCCCGCTGGTGCCGGGCGAGCCCGCCGAGCACCGCGGGGAAGCCGATCTCGACGACGACGCCGTAGAGGAGCTGCTGGTAGCTGTGGGCGGCCATGCCGATGGAGTACCGGGTGGCGACGTACGCGACGGCGGTCGCGGCGACGAGCGCACGCCGACGCTGCCCGCCGTAGCGGGTCGCGGCGTACGCGGCGGCGATCAGCAGGGTCCGCTCGTCGGAGGCGAAGCTGGCGACGAGCCCGGCCAGCAGGCAGAGCTCGGGCCTGCGGCGACGCAGCACGAGGGTCGCGGAGGCGCCGACGGCGATCGCCGCGGCCACGGGGTAGCTGTGCACCAGGCCGGTGCCGCTCACGGCCTCCGTGCGCAGCTGCACACAGGCCGCGACCGCGACGAGCAGCGCGATGCCGGCATCGCGCAGCAGGCGCCGGTCGACCGCACGGGGCAGGAAGGGGGGCGGGCGCAGCCGGAAGAATTGTTCAGCGTGCATCTGGGTGTGTATCTCCGAACAGAAGGCCGAGGCGACAACTCCCCCGGATCCGTTCTTCACTCAAGCACCCGTCGACACGGACGAGAACGACTGAACGTCGGCCTTCGACCCCCGACGAAAGTAGGGCAGTGCAGCTTGCAAGAGGAGCGCTTTCGCCGCCGGTCCTTGGCACACGGGCCGATACCCGGCAGTAGGATGTCCAGAGCATGACAATCAGAATCGCCGCAGCGCAGGGCCCCCGTCGGCGAAAGACGACGGGGCGCCCTGCGCCACCGGGCCCGTCAGATCAGGCCGTGGTCCCGCTCACTGTCCGCGAGCCCGGCTTCGTAGGCCAGGAGGGCGGCCTGGGTGCGATTGTCCAGGCCGAGCTTGGCGAGCATCCTCGAAACGTAGGTCTTCACGCTTGCCTGCGACAGGTGAAGCCGGCGGGCGATCTGCGCATTGGTCAGACCCGCGCCGATCAGCCCGAGCACCCGCCGTTCGCTGCTGTTGAGCCCGCACAGTCGCTGTTGCGCGCCCGCACCGTTCTCCCGGTCGCCCGCGGAGGCCCGCTGCACGAGGCTCTCCAGCGCTTCCGGCGCCACGACCCGGCCGCCCGCCATCACCGTGCGCAGCGCGGCGGTCAGCTGCTGCGGACACAGGTCCTTCAGCAGAAATCCGGCAGCGCCCGCCTCCAGGGCGTCCAGCACCCGGTCGTCGACGTCGAAGCTGGTCAGCACCAGGATTCTGGGCGGACTGACGAAGCGCATGAGCCGTTCCGTCGCCACGATTCCGTCGGCACGCGGCATCCGGATGTCCATGAGCACGGCATCGGGGCGGTGGGTACGCGCCTTGGCGAGCGCCTCGAAGCCGTCACCGGCCTCCGCGACGACCTCGAATTCGGGGGTCGATTCCACCAGCAGGCGCAGGCTCGACCTGATCGCCTCCTGGTCGTCGACCACCATGACGGATGCGGGCACTTCGGCTCCTTTCACTGCCACACCGGCCTGAAAGGCCATAACCAGCCTGAACATTGCCAGCCCGGAATTCGTCTCCAGAAGGGCCCAAGGTCCTCTGCGCGGGGGGCCGAAGTCCTGGCACCGTGAATTCCCTTGCCGCGCCGACCGATTACACCGTCGGCAGCCGATTGGGGAAGCCAAAAGGTGATACCCGCCGGTAATTCGACCTTTGCCTCTTCCTTGAACCCTCTTGGGATACAGTCGGGCAAATCCCAGAGCAACGCCGGATCCACTGCCCGGTCGGCACCCACGAGCACGGAACCGGCGTGCCCCGAAGGCCGAAAGCAGCAGCTCCCATGGCCCACTGTGCCAGCGTCCCCCACAACAGCCCCCAGGATGCGCCGGATACGGCGCCGATCGTCGCGCGTCCGGAACGGCCGTCATCAGCGTCGATCGTCGGACAGCAGCCCACGACACGGGTGTTGATCGCCGATGACGCCCCGCTCGTGCGCTACGGCCTGCGGTCGATGCTGGACGCGAGCGACGGGATCACCGTCGTCGGCGAGGCCGCGGACGGTGTCGAGGCCGTCGCGGAAGTCCGCAGGCTCTCCCCCGACCTCGTCCTCATGGACATCCGGATGCCGCGTATGTCCGGGCTGTCCGCACTGCGGCAGATCGGCGAACTGCCGCGCCCGCCCGCCGTGGTGGTCCTGACCTCCTTCGCCCTCGACGACTACGTGGACGAGGCCGTGGCCGCCGGCGCCGTGGGCTTCCTGCTGAAGAACTCCCCGCCCCGCGAACTGCTGGCCACCGTGCGCCGGATCGCCCAGGGCCACGGGGCACTCTCCCCCGAGGTGACGCGCCGCGTCCTGACCACCGCCCGCGACCGCGGCCCCCGCCTCACGCTCGCCCAGCGCCGGCTGCTGCACCGGCTCACCGACCGCGAGCGCGACGTGCTCGCGCTGCTCGGCACCGGCATGTCCAACCTCCGCATCGGCAAAGTCCTCGGCATGGCCGAGGGCACGACGAAGGGCCACGTCAGCCGCATCATGGCCAAACTCGACGCCGACAACCGGGTGCAGGCCGCGCTGCTCGCCTACCGGGCCGGGCTGTCCGGGGAAGGCCCGGACGGCGAGGAGGTCTGACACGGCGCACCGCTTCCAGCGGCCGCGATGTGCTGCGGACCGCCCGTGAACACGAAGCCGATTGCACCGGCCCCGGCGGCCATGGCCACGTCCGTGTCACGGACGGTCCGCAGTCCTCAGAGCTTGGCGAACATCACCGCTTCACCTCGGTGAACAGCCAGCTGCTGCTGGGCGTTGCTGCGGGAACGAGTTCCAACAATGCGCCTGCCGACGTGGAGTTGTCCTTGACGGCCAGTTTGGGCTCCGCCCCGGAGTAGCTGAGGATGCGGTAACTCCCGTCATCGTTCGGCCACATTCTCAAGAGCACCCGGGCCGCTCCCAGGTTGCAGGGCCCCTGCTCCATATGGCGGCTGTCGTAGTTGATGAGGCAGAGACCGCTGTTCTTGTTGACGAACTTCCTGTACGGGCCGGTTCCGGAGTCGGAGATGACCAGCTCCCACTCCTCGCTCGGACCACCGGCGCGCTGCTGGACGATATCGGCACCCGGGCCCTTGTCGCCGTCCTTCACCGCGACGTCGAGGCCACTGTTGGCGTTGGTCAGCCGGTAGACCTTGCCCGGTTCCGGAACGTCCGAGTACCCCGCGTACGGGATGGTGATCGGCTTGAAGTCGGACGCCGGCACGAGCGCCTCGAGTTCGGCATCGGACGGCATCGAGTTCTTCGGGTCGTCCGCGAGCAGGTCCCGCTTGAGTCCGTCGAACCTGTCGTCGTACCAGCCGGATCCGCCGACAATGGGCTTGAGCGCTTCCTTGTTCTTGTTGAGGTATCCGTTGGTGAACCGGGCGAACGGGGTGGCGGGCCCGCTCGCCGTCCGCTGCCACAGGACGCGGGCCACGGTGCCGTGCGTATCGACCACATACGCGTCGTTTGTACCGGGAATCGGCACGAACGCGGTCAGGTCCTTGGTCATCCCCGCGTCCCTCAGCCCGTACCAGTTGGTGATCGGGCCAGTGCCGTTCTCCAGACGCGGCTTCGAGGTGTCCATGACCAGCTGCTGGTAACGGTCGGAGTTGAAGATGATGTGCCGGGGCCTGTACTGCGATTGATTTGTGCCACCGTCTGCCACGGCGTAGAACCCGTTGAAACCGCCGCTGAGATCGAACTTGTCGGCGTTCCAGCCACTTTCGACGAGGCTTCCGGGGCTGCTGGGATCGATCACTGCATAGCGGTTGCCGTCGAAGAAGTAGAACTTCCCGTCCCCGCGGGGGAACGACGCGTACACCTTGCCGAAGGCACCGCCCGCGGTGTTCTTCAGCGCGGGGAACTCCTCCTGGATGTCCCTAAGACCACGGACGACTTCGAGCCCACCCTTGGAACTCACCGTGACATGGGCGACCTTGGTGTCACTGAACCAGTACACCTTCCCCGCCCCCTGGCCCGGCATGGGGACGATGGCATCCGCCCAGCGAATGCCGGCCTTCTTGAGCTCGGGGAACCGGTCGCCCAGCGGCTGGCGCCGGTCCTCCTCGGGCTTCTCCAGCGCATACTGCTTGAGCTCTCCGACCGCATTCTCGGTGAGCTCCTTCTTGGCCTCCGAGGCGAATTCGTCCAGGTTCTCGCGCAGGCCGTCCCGCATCTTCTTGCGGTTCTCCTCGACCTTAGCCTTTGCCTTCTGCTGCTCGGCCGGAGAGAGCTCCTCGAACCGGGCGTCCATGACGGCCTCGGACAACGCCGTGACACGGGCCGCGTCCTGCTCCGCACGCTGCCACGACTCCTCCAGACCAGGCACGACCACGTCCTTGAGGTTCTTCTCCAGATGCTCCTTCCACTGCTTGTCACGCCCCTCTCGCGCCGTGCTCGCGGCATCGGGCACCGGCGGCTTGTTGAATTGCCCCCAGATCATGGACACCAGCGCGGTGGCCAGGCCGATGGCCGCACCGACACCGGGCAGGGCGACACCGATGGCGATGGCGTGCAGGGCGACGATCGCCAGCGAGAAGTTCACCCAGTCGTGCTGCTGGGCGGACAGGTACATGCTGTAGGCAGGGCCCCACATCGAGGTGGTCAGGTTGAAGGCTCCGCCGACGGTGAGGGCGAACGCCGTCCAGTCCGTGTCATGGGCCGCAGCGAGGTTGGCGCCGAAGTCGGCCGGGTTCGGAATGTTGATGTAGTCGGTCCATGCCCGATTGAGTTCCTTGGCAGTCTTCTCGAACGGTATGTAGACGTACTTGTCCGGGGCGTCGAGGTATGTGTCCAGGTCGTCGGTGAACTTGCCGTCATTCTTCTTCAGCCGGTCGATGTCCTTGCGGGACTGCTCCAGCAGCTCGAAGTAGGACTGGCGTTTGAACGGCTCGTTCGGGGTCGGGTTGCCCGACTCGACCTGGTCGAGGAATCGCACGATCTGCTTGTGGTGATCGGCCTCCATCTCGGTCGACCCGAGATGTTCGAGGACCTGCCGCTTGAACTCCGGGTCCAAGGGGAGTCCCGTGGCGCGCGCACCGGCAACGGGGGACTCGGCGGCCGCAGTTAATGCCGGTGTGTCGGATGTACGGTGAGTGCCGGCGGCCGCAGGCTGGGCAGCCAGCCCCGCACCCACGGCGAGAACGACCGCCAACGCGGTGTTCCGCAGCGTTCTGCTGAGCATAGGGATCCTTTCCCGGTTCACCGTCGGCGGTGCCGTCGGTCACCGGTTCTCATAGGTTCGTGGTGTCCTTGTCGCACTGCGCAAGGTCGTTCTCCGCGAGCGGTTTGCCCTCAGGCGTCACATAGGTGACCCAGAGCACGACGTCCTCGGTGCCCTTGTTGTAGCCCTGGTGCACATAGCCGCTGCCCTCGATCACCGAGTCCCCGGCCTTGTAGGTGTGGGTGCCGCCCGACCTCAACTGGTGGGTGAGCTCCCCCTGCTGCACCACTCCGACCAGGTTGCCGTAGTGGCAGTGCCACCCGGTGCCGCTGCCCGGCGGAATCGTGATCTTGCGGAAGTTCACCTGAGCGGGGCCGCTCACGTCGATCCCGACCGGGTCGTCCTGCCGGCCCGCGGCGTGTTCCTCGACGGAGATCTCCCTCAGCTGCGCGTCCATACGCTGCTCGCTCGCGTTCGCCGGGAAGGAACTTTCCACTCCGAACGCGACTGCTCCCGCGGCCATCGCACAGATCATTCCTGTCAGCCATTTGCGCATTCCCACACCTCACCCCTCGGACGTCCAGCTGGACTTCTATGCTGGAAATCCCGGCGTTCCGCACCTGTCGGCAAAGGTTGTAGGTGCTGCCCCCTTGGTGGTCTCGCCCGCCTCCGACCGGCCGCCGGGAACGGTGACGAACGAGCCCCGGCTTTCTTCCGGTTTCAAAACCGGCGGGGAATCGATCGAAGAATTGCCCGGCATCGGTCAACTTTTGCCGCAGCCAAGGCCGAAGAGTCACTGTTACCGTGACCGGCACTGCCCAGAGCAAGGCCCAGACAAATGGATGGTGCACCCATGACCGTGCTCGACGACCTGGTGGCCGGCGCGACGGAGGACTTCCTCAGGAGAGAGGAGTCCATGCCCCTGCCGGTGCTGCGGGACCGGGCGTTGGCGACCGTCCCCGCACGCGACGTGGTGTCAGCTTGGTCCGGCCCGGACGTCGCGGTGATCTGCGAGGTGAAGCGGGCCAGCCCGTCCAAGGGCCGGCTGTCCCGCATACCCGACCCGGCCCTGCTCGCGGCGGAGTACGCGCGCGGCGGGGCCGCCGCCATCAGCGTGCTCACCGAAGAGCGCCGCTTCCTGGGCTCGCTGGCGGATCTGCGCGCAGTACGGAGGTCCGTCGGTGTCCCCGTGCTGCGCAAGGACTTCATCGTCTCCGCCTACCAGGTGTGGGAGGCCCGTGCCTGCGGTGCCGACCTGGTGCTGCTGATCGTGGCCGCTCTGGAGGACGCACAGCTCACGGAGTTGTACCGGCTGACGACGGAACTGGGTATGACCGCCCTCGTCGAGGTGCACGACGAGGCGGAGGCCGAGCGCGCGGCCGCCCTGGGCGCGGAGCTGATCGGCGTCAACGCCCGCAACCTCAAGACGCTCGAGGTCGATCGCAGCGCCTTCGGCCGCATCGCACCGCTGCTGCCGGACTCGGTGGTGAAGGTGGCCGAGTCCGGTATCCGCAACGCGCAGGACGTCGCGGCCGTCGCGGCTGCGGGGGCCGGGGCCGTCCTCGTCGGCGAGGCCGTCGTTACCGGTGGCGACGCCGCGGCGACAGTGGCCAGGCTGGTCGAGGCGGGCCGGGCCGGGAGCCGCACCCGCTGAACCGGAGCCCGGCGACCTGGGCCCTCTGCCTTGCGGCAGCGGTAGCCGGCACGTTCAACCGTGTGGATTGAGGCCGGGGCTGAGGTGGAGCACGAAGGTGGACATGCGGAGTCCTGGTACGGGTTCGAAGTCAGCCGCGTGGTGGAAGCCGAGGCCGGTGTACAAGGTCGTGGCAGGCCGGTTGGCCGCGCCGGTGCCGACTCTCACTTCGCCACCGTCGATCACCTTGCTGAGCAGGTGGTTCAGCAGCCGGGTGGCAAGGCCACGTCGAAAGAAGTCGGGGTCCACGCAGACCCGGTCGATCCGGGTGACATGCGGGTCCGTGTCGGTGTGGGTCTGCCAGGCCACGAAGGCCGCCACCCGTCCGTCACCGGTGGTCACGCCCAGCCAACGCAGCGGGCGGGCCTGGAGCTCCTGGAGCGATTCGCGCAGAGCAGGGATGCTGTCGAAGCCGATGACGTCGGCCTCGACAGCGTAAGCGCGCCGGCCTGCCACGTACACGGCGGCTGCGGTTGCTGCATCATTCAGATCCAGCTCACGGATCAGCAGGCCGTCCGTCGCCGGCCTGCAGGACGGGACGGGAGCCGGGGTGTCGTCGGGCATGTGCTGATGCTAATCGGCCTGACCGTCCCGCCACGGGTGTGGCTATTCCACGCCGTAAGTGCTTCGACCGGGGTTGCGCCCCCGCTCAGGGCAATCCGAGGCCCGCGTCGCGGGCGAGCAGTGCCGCCTGCACCCTGTTGTCGACGCCGAGTTTGGCGAGCACCCGGCTGACGTGCATCTTGACCGTGGCCTCGCTGGTGAACAGGCCGGCGGCGATGTCCGCGTTGGAGCGGCCCTGCGCAAGCAGCTCCAGCACGTCCCGCTCGCGGGGGGTCAACGTGTCGATTTTGCTGCGGACTTCGGGGGAAGCGGTCCTGGGGCGGTGGCGCAGCAGGTCGAGGATCTGCCGGGTGACGGCCGGGGAGAGCATGGCGTGGCCCTCGGAGACCTGGTGGACGGCGCGTACCAGTTCGGCGGGGGGCGTGTCCTTCAGCAGGAACCCTGCCGCCCCTGCCTCCACGGCGTCGCTCACGTAGGCGTCCAGCCCGAAGGTGGTGAGCACGATGACGGCGGGCGGCGAGGGCTGGGCGAGCATGGCGCGGGTGGCCGCGAGGCCGTCCATCCGCGGCATCCGGATGTCCACCAGGGCCACGTCGCAGGCGTGGACGCCGGCTGCCACCACGCCCGCCCTGCCGTTGTCGGCCTCGGCGACGACTTCGATCTCCGGGTCGTCCTCCAGGACGGTGCGCAGCCCGTAGCGGACGAACTGGTCGTCGTCGACGATCAGGACCTTGATCACGGCTCCTCCGGAGCGGACGGGGACGGCGCGGACCCTTCGCGGTGAATGGGCACCTCGGCGCGGACCAGAAAGCCGCCGTCGGGGCGGGCTGCGGCCCGGAAGGTGCCGCCCAGCACGCGCAGCCGCTCGGCCAGTCCGACCAGGCCGTGGCCGCCGGAGGGCAGGTCCGGTCGGGGGGCGGTGGTGGCAGGCCCGTTGGTGACCTCGATGCACACCGTGTCCGTCCCGCGCCGGACGTCGACGGCGACGGCGGCGCCGGGGGCGTGCTTGAAGGCATTGGTGAGGCATTCCTTCACGACCCGGCAGACGGTGACCTGCACGGCGGCCGGCAGGTCATCAAGGGTGCCGCTCACTGTCAGAGCGATGTCCATGCCGAGGTGGCGGCAGTCCTCGACGATCGCATCGAGGTCGGCGGCGGTGGGGACCGGCTCCAGCGGCGCCTCCCCCATGGCCTGACGCGCCGTCAGGACGTTGAGGATCTCGCGCAGTTCCTCCAGGGCCTGCACCCCGGTGCGGCGGATGCGTTCGGCCTCGGTACGCACCCGGTCGGCCCCGCGGTCGGCGCCGGCGCTGAGGATGCCGGCGGCGAGCACCATGTGGCTGACCCGGTGGGCGACCACGTCGTGCAGCTCACCGGCGATACGGGCGCGCTCGTCCGCACGGGCCTGCTCGGCCATGAGGGCCTGCTCGCTCTCCAGGACGGCCGCCCGCTCCTTGACGCTGGCGGTCAGCTGCTGCTGCGTCGCCGCGTACAGGCCCACCAGCAGCGGCCCGGCCACGAACGCCAGACCGTGGAACACGTCCAGCCCCCGTCCGCCCGCCTGCGCGGACCACGTCTGGGAGCCCAGCGCCACGACGAACACCGTCACCAGGATCCGGGGCCGGGAGCGGTAGTGGCCGCCGACGGTGTAGAGGGCGGCGATGAGCGCCGCCGGGACGTAGGCGACGATGTGCCCGACGAGCACGCCCGCGGTCACGGCCAGCGGCCAACGGCGGCGCCACAGGACCAGGGCGCCCAGCAGCCCCGACACGACGGCCGCCGGCTCGGGGTGGCCGGTGAGCAGACCGGACCGGGGCAGGACCATGGAGTCGCCCACGCCGTAGGCCGCGGCCGCCACGGCGACGGCGACGTCCGTCGCGGACGGGCGCCAGGCGTGCTGCGGTTCCGGAGGTTTCATGCGGTGTGTTCGTTCGGTGGGAAAGACAGGGGGCAGGTGCGGGCACGTATCCGAGCAGGATGCCTCACGGACCGGCCGGGGCTGCGCAGCCGGGCCCCATAGCGCGGAGGGCGTCCAGCGCCCGGCGCAATTCGACGACTTCGCGGTGCAGTGCCTGGATGGCGACGAGGGCGACGCCCTGGGCGTCGACGCAGTCGATCGACGTGTCGTCCCGGCCGAGGCCGAAGGCGGCGTACCAGTCCTCGGACATGGGGCCCAGATGGCACACCTGGTCCGGGTCCCACTGGTAGCGCCAGATGCTGACGGGCAGGGCGGCGACCCTGTCGAGCACCTTGACCCCGTCGACGGCCACCCCCGGCGCGGCCACGGTCCCCGGGTCGGCGAGGCTGGTGACTGCGTTGTTCCTCGACTGCATGCTCTGTGTTCCCTGCATCCCGTCATCGTTCGTGCGCCCGTGCGTCGAAAGATCACGGGCGGCGGATTCGGTCCCGATCCTTGCAGGGCGTCGCGTCCGCGTCAGCAGCCGAAAGGCGGTATTCGCCGGCCGACGAAAGTAGGGGGAGCAGGGGGAGCACCACGCGCACGGTGAGGCCGCCGCGGAGCCGCGGTTCCGCGGTGATCGTGCCCTGGTGGGCGGCGGTGATCGATGCCGCGATGGACAGGCCCAGCCCGTTGCCCTCCCCCGGGGCGTGCTGGCGGGGGCGCAGCCGGCGGAACGGCTCGAAGAGATGCGGGACCACATCGGCGGGCACGGTCGGCCCGGTGTTGCCGACTTCGAGGACGGCCTGCTCCGTGCCGTCCTCGCCGCTGTCGCGCCGCAGCCGGATCTCGATGTGGCCCGGGCGGGTGTTGTACCGGATCGCGTTGGAGACGAGATTGCGGACGAGCCGGTCGAGCAGCACCCCGTCGCCGTCGACCGTCACCGCGTCCAGGCGCGCGTCCACGTCGACCTGTGCCGCGCTCGCCTCGTCGGCGCTGTCGGCGAGGGCGTCCTGCACGACGGTGTGCAGTTCCACGGGCTCGGAGTGGTCCAGCCCCTGCTCGCTGGTGGAGAGCAGGAGCAGCCCGGCGAGCAGCCGTTCGGTGCGGTCGGTCGCATCCAGCAGCACGGAACGGATCTCGGCCACCTGCTGCGGATCGGGGTCGAGCAGCCCCACCTCCAGGCCGACCCGCTGGACGGCCAGCGGGGTGCGCAGTTCGTGGGCGGCGTTGGCGACGAACCGGCGTTGGGCGGCGACCGCGTTCTCCACCCGGTCGAGCATGGCGTCGAAGGTGTCGGCGAGCTCCTTGAGTTCGTCCTGCGGCCCATCGAGCGCGATGCGTTCGTGCAGGTCTTCCGCCGTGAGCCGGCGCGCGGTGGTGGTGAGGCGGTGGACGGGCCGCAGGATGCGCCCGGCCAGCCACCAGGAGACCGCGACCGCGGCGACGGCAAGCAGTGCGAGGCCGAGCAGGGCCAGGAGCAGCATCCGGTGCAGCGCGGCGTCCTGAGCGGCGCGGATGATCTCCCCCACCTCCGTGGCGGGGGCGGTGGGGTCCCCGTGTCCCAGGGCGGGCGGTGCCGTTCCGGGCGGAGGCTGGAAGGCGTCCGCGGGGAGTTCCGGCACTCCGATGGGCAGGCTGCTCCACAGGAGCCAGGAGATCAGCGCGATGAGGCCGGCACCGGCCGTCACGGTCAGGGCGGCGCAGGCGGCGGTCACCTTGACCCGGACGGTGGGACGTTTGAGGCGGGACAGCCCGGACAGGAAGGCGCGGCTCACGGCTGCGCGGCCCCCGGTGCGCCGGCCACGCGGTAGCCGGAACCGGGCACGGTCTCCAGAACCGACGGATCGCCGAGTTTCGCCCGGAGTTTGCTGATGGCGACCCGGACGGCATTGGTCTGCGGGGTCACGGACTCGTCCCACACCTTGTCGACCAGATCCTCCATACTCACCACTGCCCCTTCAGCGAGGACCAGCGCCTCCAGCACGGCGAACTCCTTGGGCGCGAGCATCAGTTGCCGGCCGTCCCGGAAGGCGTTGCGGCGGGCGCTGTCGACGGTGATCCCGGCCAGCGTCATGGTCGGCGGGAAGGCCCGCCCGGTGCGCCGGCCCAAGGCCAGGACGCGGGCGAGCAGTTCGTCGAACGAGAACGGCTTGGGCAGGTAGTCGTCCGCGCCGATGCTCAGCCCCGCCACCCGCTCCGCGATGCTGTCCGAGGCGGTGAGCATCAGGATCCGGCTCGGCAGGCCCCTGCTCACGACCTCGCGGCAGATGTCGTCGCCGTGGATGCCCGGCAGGTCCCGGTCGAGCACGAAGACGTCGTAGTCGAACCAGGCGACCTTGCGCATCGCGGACTCGCCGTCGTGGACGACGTCGACGGCGATCCCGGCTCGGCGCAGCCCGGCCGCGGTCATGTTCGCAATGAATTCCTCGTCCTCGACCACCAGGACGCGCATCGCAATCGCTCCCTCACCTGTGCGGGGGTGTCTCCGTTCCAAACAGCGTATACGGGTACGCGATTTCCAGAAGTTGACCGGAGGGTCGACAAAAGAAAGGTCGGGTGGACAGTCAGGAAAATAGTTAGGTGATGGAAATCCCGTACCAGGCAGCATGGTTGGCGTATTCACTTTCACCCAATCAACGCTCACGGAAGGAAATTCCATGCAGCCTGTACGTCACTTCCTCGCCTTCACGGCCGTGACCGTCCTGTCGCTCTCCCTGGTGGCCTGCGGGGGTGGGAAACAGGGAGGCGACCAGGGTTCCGCCGGCAGCGGCTCGGGGGGCTCGTCCGGACAGTCTCAGGATCACGATCAGCAGGTGAAGTACGCGAGCTGCCTCCGGAAGAAAGGCCTGGACGTCCAGGACCCGGAGCCCGGCAAGGGCCTCGCCCTGCCGCAGTCCGACTCCCCGAAGGCCAAGAAGGCCATGGACGCCTGCAAGGAGTTCTCCGGCGGAAGCTCCGGGGACGATCCCGCGCAGCTCTCCCGGCAGAAGGACCTGCTCACGAAGTTCGCCCGGTGCATGCGCAAGAACGGCGTCGACATGCCCGATCCCGACGCCCAGGGACGGCTCCCCGGTCTCGGTGAGAAGAACGAGAAGACGACCAAGGCGGTCCAGATCTGCAAGGGCGAACTCGGCGATATGGCGGGTCAGTGATGAAGCGTCGCACGAAGGTGACCGCCGCAGTGGCCACGGCCGTACTGCTGGCCGGCGGTGGCGTCATCGCCTCCCAACTGGTCTCCGGCGGAGGGCAGAAGCACACGAACAGTCCCTCCGCACCGCCCGCGACCGCCGAGGTGCGCCGGGTGGACCTCGGCGACACCAAGCCCGTGGACGGCACCCTGCGCTTCTCCGGCGAGCGGACCGTGAATGCGGGGGCCGACGGTGTGGTGACGTGGACGCCCTCGACCGGTTCGGTGATCAAGCGCGGGGAGAAGCTGTTCGAGATCGACGGGAAGCCCGTCACCCTCCTGTACGGGGCCAAGCCGATGTACCGGGAGCTGAAGACCGGGGTCGGCAACGGCTGGGACGTGCGCCAGCTCGAGGAGAACCTCAGCGCACTCGGATACGGCGGATTCACGGTCGACGGCAAGTTCACCGACAGGACGGCCGCAGCGCTCAAGCGGTACCAGAAGGACCGCGGCCTGCCTCAGACCGGGAAAATAGGGCCGGACCAGGTGGTGTTCACCTCCTCCGGCGTACGCGTCAAGAAGAGCGACGCCTCCGCCTCGGACCGGGTCGGCCCCGGCAAGCCAGTCGTCACCGTGACCGGCACGGAGCATGTGGTGGAGGTCGAACTCGGGGCCTCCGACCAGGGGCTGGCCCGCAAGGGCGAGAAGGTGGACATCGACCTGCCCGAGGGCAAGAAGGCCCAGGGCACGATCGAGGACATCGGCGCCGCCTCGTCGCCCGGCGACAGCGGCGAACAGGGCGACAAGGACAAGGAACCCAAGCAGAAGGTCACCGTCCGGCTGGCCGACGGCACCGGCGACGTGCTCAAGGACACCGAACAGGCCCCCGTGACCGTCCACCTGGTCGGCAAGACCCACAAGGACATCCTCACCGTGCCCATCCCGGCGTTGCTCGCGCTGCCGGAGGGCGGCTACGGCCTTCAGGTGGTCGACGGAGTCCAAACCCGCACAGTCAAGGTCGAGCTGGGGGTCTTCGCCGCCGGACAGGTCCAGGTGACCGGCGACGGGATCAAGGCAGGCATGAAGGTCGGGGTGCCCAAGTCGTGACGGTCGTGACGCATACGGAGACGACGGAGAGACAGCCGGAAGTGGTGGGCCTGGCCGGCGTCGAGAAGCGCTACCCCGGCGGGGTCGCGGCCCTCGCCGGCGTCGATCTCACCATCCGGCAGGGCGAGATGACGGCCGTCGTGGGCCCGTCCGGCTCGGGCAAGTCCACCATGCTGCACCTCATCGGCACCCTGGACCGGGCCTCCGCGGGCACCGTACGGATCGCGGGCCACGACGTCGGCACGCTCCCGGACCGCGCGCTGTCGGCGCTGCGCGCCCGGCATCTGGGCTTCGTCTTCCAGCACTTCCACCTGACGCCCGGGGTCAGCGCCCTCGACAACGTCGCGGAGGGGCTGCTCTACTCCGGCCGCTCCCTGGCGGAGCGGCGGCGCGCGGCGTCGGCGGCCCTGGAACGGGTGGGCCTGGCCGACCGTGCCGGACACCGCCCGCACGAGTTGTCCGGCGGCCAGAAACAGCGGGTGGCCATCGCCCGCGCCATCCTCGGCGAGCCCTCCCTGCTGCTGGCCGACGAGCCCACCGGCGCCCTGGACACCGCCTCGGGAGAAACGGTGATGGGCCTGCTGCACGAGCTCAACGCGGCCGGCACCACCGTGGTGATCATCACCCACGACAACGAGATCGCCGCCTCCCTCCCCCGCCTCGTCCGGCTGCGGGACGGGGCCGTCGTCGAAGACACCGGAGCCGCCGCATGACGCCCCCTCCCCCGCTCGTCCCGGCCCGGATGAGCCTGCGCGACATCCTGCGCACGGGCTGCTCCGGACTGCGGATCCGGCCCGTACGCGTCGTGCTCTCGGCCCTCGGCATCGCGATCGGCATCGCCACCATGATCACGGTGGTGGGCATCTCCTCGTCCAGCAAGGCCGACCTGATGCGCCAGCTCGACCGGCTCGGCACCAACATGCTCACCGCGTCCGCCAACGACTCCTTCGGCGGGAAGACGCGCCTCCCCAAGGAGGCGGCGGGCATGGCGGCCCGCGTCCCCGGCGTCGAACACGCCGCCGCCGTCGGCGAGATCAAGGACGTCGCCGTACGCCGCAGCGACCGCATCCCCGCCACCGAAACCAGTGGCATCGGCCTGTACGCCGCCGACGAGAACCTCCTCACCACACTGGAAGGGCGCGTTGCGAGCGGCACCTGGCTGAACACGGCGACCGGCAAGTTCCCTGCGGTCGTCCTGGGCTCGGTCGCCGCCGAGCGGCTGGGCATCACGGCCGCCGGGCAACAAGTGTGGATCAAGGACCGCTCCTACCTCGTCCTCGGGATCATCGAACACATGCCGCTGTCGCCCGAGATGGACCGGGCGGCACTGGTCGGCTGGAACGCCGCCGGCAAGCTGCTCGGCTTCGACGGCCACCCCACGACGGTCTACGAACGCTCCACGGACAACGCCGTGGACAAGGTGCGCGAGCTGCTCCCGCGGGCGATCAGCCCGCAGAGCCCGGCGGACGTGGCGGTCAGCCGCCCCTCCGACGCCCTGGCAGCGAAGGCGGCCGCGGGCGGAGCCTTCACCGGACTGCTGCTCGCCCTGGGTGGAGTGGCACTCCTGGTCGGCGGAGTCGGCGTGGCCAACACCATGGTCATCTCAGTACTGGAGCGACGCCACGAGGTCGGCCTGCGCCGGGCACTGGGCGCCACCCGGGGCCACATCCGGATGCAGTTCCTCACCGAATCACTACTCCTGTCCGCCCTCGGCGGCATCGCCGGCGCCCTGCTGGGCACCGGCGCGACCGCAGGCTACGCCGCCTGGCGCGGCGTGCCGTTCGACCTGCCGCCTTGGGCCATCGCCACCGGCCTCGGCTCGACGCTCCTCATCGGCACCGTCGCGGGCATCTACCCCGCCGTCCGCGCCTCCCGGCACGCGCCGACCGCCGCGCTCCAAGCGGTCTGAGGCGTCGCCCCGCACCGCTTCAGCGGATTCTCGGTGCGGGGCGCCGACGCACATCCGCAAGCACGCTCCGGACGCGGCACCCCGGCGCCCCGCGGTGTCAGCAGATCGTGCCGGGCCGGGCTGCAGTGGCCTTGAGCAGATCCCTCAACAGACTGAAGTCAATCTTCTCCGGCCTGCGGAATCGCAGGCAGCCCTTGCCCATGTCCTGCCCGGCCAGCCGTTCTTCGAACGCTTCACGGACGTCACTGCGCATGAGGTAGAAGGAGATGTACTGCTTCTGGCTGGCAAACGCGATCTCGCAGGCGCCGTCCCGCTCGTATGCGGGCATCCCGTACGCCATCACCTCGTCGAAACCCACCAGTTCTTCTCTGCACAGTTCTCGTACCTTGGCCAGCGCGGCCCTGCTTTCCTCAGGAACCTCGGTCAGGTAGCCGTCGACGTCACTTGCCTTACTCTGCACCATTCCATGAGGTTATGTCGCATTGAAAGCCCTTATCAATACGTCAAACGCACCCCAAACGTGGTCTAGTGCCCCACGCGGTACACCTGCCCTGTCTGCCGCCCCTCGATGGAGCGGACGTACGCCGTCGCGACACGGTCCGCGGGTACCGGCTCCATGCCGGGGAAGAAGGCACCGTAGGCCTCCGCCGACTCCGAAACGATCGTCGGGCTCACCGCGTTGATGCGTTGCGGCGCCAGTTCAATGGCGGCGGCGCGGACGAAGGCCTCCACGGCGCCGTTCGCGGCGGATGCCGCTGCACCGGCCGGGATGGGCTGGTCGGTGAGGACACCGCTGATCAGAGTGAAGGAACCCTCCGGTGCAATGCAGTTCGCGCCTTGGCGGACCAGCTCGATCTGGCTGAGGGCCTTCCCGCGCAGGCTGGCCGTGAGGTCATCGGCAGTCAGCTCCGGCAGCGGCTTGAAGACCGCGTCGCCTGCTGCGATCGCGACCGCGTCCAGGTCGGTGACCTGGTCGTAGAGGCGGGTCACCGCCGTCGGGTCCGTGACGTCCGCGATCAGATCGCCGCGTGTGCGGCCGACGGTGACGACGTGGTGACCTCGCTTCAGCAGCGCCGCACGGGCCGCGCCGCCGATGGTGCCGGACGCGCCTATCAAGAGAATCTTCATTCGAGTGCCTTTCGACTGGGGTTGCCCAAACGACCCTACGGAGCCCGGGCTGCCCCCGAAAATGCCTCTTACGCAAGGACTATGCTTGGCATGCATGGATGTGGAACTGCGTCATCTCAGGGCTCTGGTGGCGATAGTCGAGGAGGGCACCGTCACCGCCGCGGCCGACAAGCTGCGCCTGACGCAGCCCGCGCTGTCCCGCACCCTCGCCCAACTCGAACAGCGAGTCGGGGTGCGACTGGTGGACCGTTCATCCCGCCGGCTCGCCCTCACACCGGCCGGGCGGACGCTTCATGACCACGGGCTGGCCATCCTCGCCCGCCTCGACGCCGCGCTGGCCGACACGGCGGCCGTGTCCCGTCCCCTGCGCGTGGGCTACAGCTGCGCCCTCCTGGGGCAGATGACCGTGTCGCTACTGCGCACATGGCGCCGGGACCAGCCGCACGTGCCGCTGGAACTGCACCGTCGGGACACCCGGACAGCCGGGCTGGCCACCGGGGACATGGACGTAGCGGTGGTGCGCGTCCCACCCGACGACCCGCGCCTGCGGACGGAGGCCCTCTACTGGGAGGAGCGCATGGCGGCCCTGCCCGACAACCACCCGCTGGCCGACCGGGAGTCCGTGTGCCTCGCCGACCTGAGCAGCGAGACCCTCGCGCTGTGCACGGAAGTGAGTGCCGCGAGCACCGACCTGTGGCCCGCGCAACAGCAGCCCCAGCACGTCCTACCGGTGCGGAACGTCGACGAATGGGTTCAGGTGATCGCCACGGGCGATGCCATCGGTCTGGCCGCGGCGGGCACGTGCGAAAACCACGCACACCCCGGGGTGCGCTACGTCCCCGTCGACGACGCTCCTGCAGCCACCGTCTACCTGACCTACCCCACCCACCCCACCCACCCGAGCACCGAGGACTTCCTCGCAGCCGTCCGGGCGCTGGTGAGCACGTAACTGCCTTACAAGGGGAGTCCGGTTGACCAAGACAGGCCCTGATCTCCTGGCAGGGCTGCTTCAAAGTCCGGCGGAGCGATGCCTGCGTGCAATGGCAGCTGCACTCGCACGCCCCGTTACGCAGGTCGTCACTCCTATCGCCACTGTGCCTATCGGCTCCAAGGAGCCTATTCAGAAGGTGTGCACAGCGCCGACCAGCAACAACACGAACTGCCGGTCACTTTGAATCAGCCCTGAACCTCATGGACCTACGAAATGTACCTGTCTCCGGAATACTTCAGGCCGCCGTACTGAGCAGTAACGGTTACATGAAATGTGCCGGACAGCGAACGGAGGGAGGGATTGAACCCGACAGACCATTTCCCGCCAGATACGGTGACATCCCCTTCCCAGACCTTGTCAACGGTCACATGCACCGTCTTCATACGATCATCCGCGGTCCCTGAAACCCTGGAGAGATTTACACCCTCACCCTGATTCCTCACCACTCCATCGGTCACCGTCGGCGCGTAGGGGACATCCTCGTTCCGAGTCGGACCAGACTTTATCCAGGTGATCACATGGTCAATCACGCCGGAATTCCTCGGAAGATCCCCGTGCTTCACTCCACTCGTCTTCCATGAGCTGTTGTTCGGGGCTTGAGGCAGATAACTCGCCCCGTTCTCGATCTGCCCGTCGTCACTCGAAACCACTTCTTGGTACATGGTGGGTTCGGGAGTGGGGTTCCCGTTGAGGTCGGACATGAAATATGGGCTGACGAGTTCACATGTGGAATCGGTCACCAGATCCGGCTTGATCGCCTTCACGGTGTTCTTGACAATTCCAAGGCTGCAGGCGGCTTCGAGCCCGACCTGCTTAATGAAAGTCTGACCGGCGCCCGTGTTGGGCCCGCCCAGGGAGATCCAGGAAACAACCTGGTCACGGAACCCAGAATTATGCGTGAGGGCCCAACGGGTGGGAATACTGCCAAGCGAGTGGGCAACTATGGCAACCTTTCGCCCACCGAAGCGCTCCTTGACGGCACTGACCAGGCGGTTGGCATTTACCTCGTTCGAGTCCCTCCAGCCTGAGTAGTCCCAGGCGAAAAGATCCGATTCGGCCCACCCAGCCTTTTTGAACTCGGCCTTCATGCTGTCGAATGCGTCTGCAGTGTCGTTCATTCCGTGGACCATGACAATGGCCGGCTTGTCTGAATTCTGCTGCCGATTCTTCATGGCGTCGTCCAGGTCGCCCTTGCCCCAGACCTCACCGTTACTCTTGAGGAGCTTCGCCGGATGACCGCCCTGCTGCCGGTTCGCAAGATTTCCTCCTTGGTCACCGTAAGTGAGCACCGCGTTGGTGTGTTCTCCGTATCCCACGCGGAGCACACCCGAGGCATCGATCTTGTAAACGGCTGCGTCGTCGCCAAAGTCGGACGTCTCCTGGTTATCCGTTACCTTTCCTTCCTGTAGAGGATTCCCCTTGTACGCCAAGGTGACATAATCCCTGTCCACATAATGGACACTCCACCCCCTACTAACCGAATTGGTGCAGTCACTCCTGTTTTCGAGATTCTTATTGTCCAGCGGAGTGGCGCACTTTCCGTCATCACTGACTTGCAGAGAAAGACCTTCGACGATGTAGTCCTGCGCGGGGGAGTCAGCCTCTGCCGGAGTTACGGCCACCAATCCACCGAACAGCATCGCGACAGACGGTACGAAACCTATACGCCTCAGCGTGTTTGACACTGTATAAATCTTTCCATTGATTTCATTTGAGCTCTGGGGCGTAAATGAATTTTTCAGAAGTATCCTGGATCTCGACTTTCGCTGTTCTCGTAGGTCAT
>NZ_JBKIWN010000002.1:0-104513 GCF_058146165.1 Streptomyces sp. AM25
CGTAGATCATTTACGGGACAACCCTTAGTAGCAGTCGCTGTCGTAGTGCGAACCCCTCACGCTGAAAAGGGCCGTTCATGACCGCCTCGACGTCCAGCGTCATCACGTTGCATGTCAATGGAAAACCGCACACTTTCACCGTCGACCACCGCACCACCCTGCTCGACGCGCTGCGCGAGCATCTCGACCTGACCGGCACCAAGAAGGGCTGCGACCACGGGCAGTGCGGCGCCTGCACCGTGCTGCTCGACGGCCGCCGCGCCGTCGCCTGCCTGCAGCTCGCCGTCGCGGCCGAGGGACGGGCCGTCACCACCATCGAGGGCGTCGCCGACGGCGACCGACTGCACCCGGTGCAGGAGGCGTTCCTCGAACTCGACGGCTACCAGTGCGGCTACTGCACCCCGGGGCAGATCTGCTCGGCCCTCGCAGTCCTCCAGGAGCACGCGGCCGGCTGGCCGAGCGCCGTCACCGCGGACCTCCGCCCCGACGCGGGCCCGCCCGCCCTCACCGACGACGAGATCCGGGAGCGGATGAGCGGCAACCTGTGCCGCTGCAGCGCGTACCCGGCGATCGTCCGGGCCGTCGCCCGGTCCGCCAAGGCGGTGTCGGAGTGAGGGAGTTCCGCTACGAGCGCGCCGCCGACATGGCCGGTGCACTCGCCCTGCTCGGTGCCGAACCCGAGGCCCGCCCGCTCGGCGGCGGCACCAACCTCGTCGACCTGATGAAGAACGGGGTCGAGCGGCCCGCGCTCCTCGTCGACCTGCGCGACCTCCCCCTCGACCGGATCGAGCCCACCCCCGGCGGCGGCCTGCGCATCGGCGCGACCGTCACCAACAGCGACCTGGCCGCACACCCCCACGTGCGCCGTCACTACCCCGCATTGGCGCAGGCCGTCCTCGCCGGCGCCTCGGGCCAGCTGCGCAACATGGCCACCGTCGGCGGGAACCTGCTGCAGCGCACCCGCTGCGGCTATTTCACCGACGCCGTCGCACCGTGCAACAAGCGCGCGCCGGGCAGCGGCTGCGCCGCCCTCGCGGGCGAGCACCGCAACCACGCCGTCCTCGGCGCCTCGCCGCACTGCGTGGCCGTGCACCCCTCCGACATGGCGGTGGCCCTGGCCGCCTTCGACGCGGTCGTGACCTACGAAACCCTGGACGGGCCGGGCGAGTTGCCGCTCGCCGAGTTCTACCGGCCGGTGGGAAGCACCCCGCAGCTGGAGACCGCGCTGCCGCCCGGCGCGCTGATCACCGGCGTCGTCCTGCCACCGGCGCCGGTCGCCGCCGTCTCCCGCTACCGCAAGGTGCGCGAACGCGCCTCGTACGCCTTCGCGATCGGCTCCCTCGCAGCCGCCCTCGACGTCCGGGAGGGCGTCGTGCACGAGGTGCGCCTCGCCTTCGGCGCCGTCGCCTCCCGCCCGTGGCGGGCCCGGCAGGCGGAGCACGCCCTGACCGGGGGCCCGGCCGAGACCGCGGCGTTCGCGGCCGCCGCCGACGCCGAACTGGCCGCCGCCCGGCCCCTGCCGCACAACGGCTACAAGCTGCCGCTCATGCGCAACCTGGCCGTCAGCGTCCTGACCGAACTCGCCGAGGAGGCCGCCCGATGACCCCGGCAACGACCACCGGACTCGCGACCCGGGCCGTCGGCGCGCCGCACATCCGCCTGGAAGGCCGCGACAAGGTCACCGGCGCGGCCCGCTACGCCGCCGACTTCCCGGCCGACGGGCTCGTCCACGGCTGGATCGTGCTGTCCACGGTGGCCCGCGGCCGCGTCCGTTCCGTGGACGACGTTGCGGCCCTGAAGATGCCCGGCGTGCTCGCGGTCCTGCACCACGGCAACGCACCCCGCCTGACGGAGGAATTCGTCGGCACCTTCGGGCCCGACGCCACCACGCAGGTCCTCCAGCACGACCGGGTGCCGCACCAGGGCTGGCCCGTCGCCTTCGTCGTGGCCGAGACCCCCGAACAGGCGAGGGAGGCCGCCGAGACGCTCGTCGTCACCTACGACACCGAACCGCACGACGTGGGCTTCCGCCCCGGACACCCCGGCGCCTACACACCGGAGGCCGTGGTCCAGGGACCGGCGCGCACGGACAAGGGCGACGTGGAGGCCGAACTCGCCGCCTCCGACGTGGTGGTGGACGCCCACTACACCACCGCGGAGGAACACCACAACCCGATGGAGCCGCACGCGGCCATGGCGCGCTGGGACGACGGGCGGCTCGAAGTCGTCGACACCACCCAGGGCGCGTACGCGACGGCGCAGGACCTCGCCAAGCTCTTCGGCCTCGACCCCGCCTCGGTGCACCTGCGCTCCGAACACGTCGGCGGCGGCTTCGGCTGCAAGGCCCAGGTCCGCCCGCACCTCATCCTCGCCGTCATGGCGACGACCCTGCTCGGGCGGCCCGTCCGCGTCACGCTCACCCGCACCCAGACGTTCTCGCTCATCGGCCACCGCAGCCCCACCGCCCAGCGCGTCCGGCTGGGCGCCGGCGCAGACGGCCGCCTGCGCGCCCTGGAGCACACGTCGCTCAGCGCCACCTCCACGGTCCGCGAGTTCATCGAACCGAGCGCCTCGTACGCGCGCTCCATGTACGACGCGAGCGGCCACCGCACGGACCACAACGTCGTGCGTCTCGACGTCCCCACGCCGACCTACATGCGCGCCCCGGGCGAGGCCCCCGGGTCGTTCGCGATGGAGTGCGCGCTCGACGAACTCGCCGAGCGGTGCGGCCTGGACCCGATCGCCCTGCGCGCCCGCAACGAACCCGTCGCCGGCCCCGTCTCCGGACTCCCCTTCGCCGGGCGCCGCCTGACCGACTGCTTCGCCGAGGGAGCCCGCCGGTTCGGGTGGGCCGAGCGCGATCCGCGGCCCGGCGTGCGCCGTGACGGCCGCTGGCTCGTGGGCACCGGCACGGCGGGGTCCACCTTCTTCACCGGCGCCTTCCCGGCGACCGCCGCCGTGACGGCCTGCCCGGACGACACCTTCACCGTGCGCATCACCGCGGCGGACATCGGGACGGGCGCGCGCACCGCCCTGACCCAACTCGCCGCGGACGCACTGGAGGTGGCGCCGGACCGGGTGCGTGTCCTCATCGGCGACAGCGACTTCGGCAACGCGTGGCTGGCCGGCGGCTCCATGGGCACCCGCTCCTGGGGCTGGGCCGTCACCCTGGCGGCACGCGAACTGCGGGAGCGCCTCGCCCTCGGCGCCGACATTCCGCCGGACGGCCTCACCGTGCAATCCGACACGAGGGAGGCGGTGGGTTCCCTCGCCGCGTACGAACGGCACGCCTACGGCGCCCAGTTCGCCGAGGTCGCCGTGGACCCCGGCAGCGGCGAGATCCGGGTACGGCGCATGCTCGGCATCTTCGCCGCGGGCCGCATCGTCAACCCGCTGGCCGCCCGCAGCCAGCTGACCGGCGGCATGATCTGGGGCCTGTCCATGGCCCTGCACGAGGAGGCCGTCCGGGACGCCGCCTCGGGCGGCCTGGCCAACGCCGACCTCGCGGGCTACCACATCGCGGCCCACGCGGACGTCCCCGCCGTCGAGGCGGACTGGCTGGACGACGTGGACCCGGACGACCCGGTGGGGATCAAGGGCATCGGCGAGGTCGGCACGGTGGGGTCCGCGGCGGCGGTCGCCAACGCCGTCTGGCACGCGACGGGTGTACGCCACCGGGACCTGCCGATCCGGCCCGACCGCGTCCTGACGGCGGAGCAGGACCGTGCTGGACATAGCTGAGGACCTGGCCCGATGGGCCGCCGAAGGGCGGGACTTCGCGGTCGCCACCGTCGTGTCCGTGAGCGGCAGCGCCCCGCGCGGCCCCGGCGCCGCCCTGGCCGTGGACGGCCGCGGCGAGGCCGTCGGCTCGGTCTCCGGGGGCTGTGTGGAAGCGGCGGTGTACGACCTGTGCGTCCGGGCGCTCCAGGACGGAGCGGTGCTCCGGGAACGGTTCGGCTACAGCGACGACGACGCCTTCGCGGTGGGGCTCACCTGCGGCGGCACCCTCGAGGTCGTGGCCGCCCCGTTTCCGGCCGGCGCCCCGGGCCGGGCCCTGCTGGCCCGGGCGCTGACGGCTGCCGCCGGCGGCGAGGCGCTGGCCCTGGCCCGGGTCGTCCGGGGCCCGGCCGGACTCCTCGGCGGGATGCTGCTCGTCCGGCCCGACGGGTCCTCCGAGGGCGGCCTCGGCGGCCGCCCCGAACTGGACCGCACGGCCGCGGCCGAGGCCCGTGCGCTGCTCGACGCGGGCCGCACCGGCACCGTCGAGCTCTCGCAGGACGGCGCACACTGCCCCGGCGGGGTGACGCTCCTGGTCGAATCGGGCCTGGAGCCGCCGCGCCTGATCGTCTTCGGCGCGGTCGACTTCACGGCGGCGCTGGTCCGCGTCGGCAAGTTCCTCGGCTACCACGTCACCGTGTGCGACGCGCGCCCCGTGTTCGCCACGGCGGACCGCTTCCCCGAGGCGGACGCCGTCGTGGTCGACTGGCCGCACCGCTACCTGCGCCGCACCGCCGTCGACGCACGGACGGTGCTGTGCGTCCTCACCCACGACGCCAGGTTCGACGTGCCGCTGCTGCGGATCGCGCTGCGCCTACCGGTCGCGTTCGTCGGCGCGATGGGCTCGCGCCGCACGCACCACGACCGCGTCCGTCGGCTGCGCGAAGTCGGGGTCGGCGACGTCGAGTTGGCGCGGCTGCGTTCGCCCATCGGCCTGGACCTGGGCGGGCGCACGCCGCAGGAGACGGCCCTGTCGATCGCGGCGGAGTTCGTCGCGGCCCGGCACGGCGCCACGGGCCTCCCGCTCACGGGCACCCGCACGGCGATCCACCGCGTCCCGGAGCCGTCGGGCGTCTCCCCCTCCTAGGGAAGGAACTTCACCTCCGGGAAGGCCCGGGACGGCCCGTCGAGCAGATGCCCGCGGCGGTGCCGCAGGTGCAGGTCGGAGAACGCGAGCGGGTACACCTGCTGGATCCGCACCGCCCGGGCCGGATCGAGGGTGCCGATCCAGGCTCCGAGCTGCTCGTCGCTCATCCCGGCCACCTTCGTGGTGATGGCCCCTCCCCGGGTCTCCGGACAGAACCTGGTCGCTGTCCGTGTCCACGGGCGGAACGCTGTCATGCGGCATACCGCAACACATCCAACCGCCGGGCTGCCTCTGCAGGGTGACGTGGTGGTCGGGCAGCCGGGGCTTGCATCGGTCCCGGCCGGAGGACCCGGCTGGCTAGAGTGGCCGCCATGAGCGATCACCCCGGATCCCGGACCATGTCGCCGGTTCGGCTCGGCGCGGGCGGCAACGACGGGGACTGGCTGCCCGTCACTGCGGGCGAGTCGGGGGCCGCGGTCTTCCGCAGTGCGGACGCCACCCGGTATGCCAAGTGCGTGCCTGCTGTGGATGCGGCCGGTCTGGAGGCAGAGCGCGACCGGGTCGGGTGGCTGGGCGATCAGGGCGTACCGGTGCCCGGGGTGTTGGAGTGGCACTCCGGCGACGCGGGAGCCTGCCTGGTGACCAGCGCCGTCTCCGGTGTACCCGCCGATCGGATGTCTGCGGCCGGCCTGTGGGCCTCCTGGGAACACATCGCGGAGGCGGTCCGCCGACTGCACGAACTGCCCGTGCCGCAGTGCCCGTTCCGCCGGGGTCTGGACGCCATGGTGACCGTGGCACGCGACGTCGTGGCCCGTGACGCGGTGAACCCGGAGTTCCTCCCAGTCGATCAGCAGCACACGCCCGCCACGGAGTTGCTGGCCCGCCTCATCCCGCAGATTCCCCGGAGACGGGAGCAGGAGGCCGTCGATACGGTCGTCTGCCACGGGGACCTGTGCCTGCCCAACATCCTCCTCGACCCGCGGACCCTGGACGTGGCGGGATTTCTCGACCTGGGCCGCCTCGGGCCGGCCGACCGCCACGCCGACCTGGCACTGCTCCTCACCAATGCGCGCGAGACATGGGACGACGAGGACCGGGCGCGGGCCGCCGATGCCGCGTTCGCCGAGCGGTACGGCGTCGCCCTCGACCACGACCGTCTACGGTTCTACCTCCATCTCGACCCGCTCACCTGGGGCTGATCCGGGACGTCACGCTCGGAACGTGCGGAATTTCTCCGCTGCAGCCTGGTTGATCCACTCAGAGTTGCTCTTGTTTTCCGAGTGAGAAGGGACGGCACGCATGGCCAACAGCGCGCTCCTCGTGATGGACGTCCAACAGGACATCGTGGACATCGTCGACGACGGCTCCGGATATCTGCCGCGCCTGCGCAGGGCGATCGGCGGTGCCAGGGCGGCGGGCATACCCGTGATCTACGTGGTCATCGCGTTGCGGCCGGGCCACCCGGACGTCAGCCCGCGCAACCGGGTGCTCAGCGCGATCGCACGGGACGGCCTCTTCGCCGAAGGCGCCCCCGGCACCGGGATCCACCCCGACGTCGCGCCCCGGCAGGGTGACATCGTGGTCACCAAGAAACGGGCGAGCGCGTTCTCGGGCAGTGACCTCGACGTGGTGCTCAGATCGCGCGGAATCGACAGCCTCGTCCTGGCCGGCATCGCCACCAGCGGCGTCGTGCTGCACACGGTGTGCCAGGCCAACGACCTGGACTTCGGCCTCACCGTCCTGGCGGACGCCTGCCTGGACACCGACCCCGAGGTGCAGCGGGTCCTCACCGGAAAGCTGTTCCCGCAGTGGGCGGACGTCCTCACCGTCGAGGACTGGCTCACGGCCGTCGCGCCGCAGTAGCCGGGGCGGGCGCGTCAACTCCCTGCGGTCGGTACGTCCTTACGCCGCGGGAGTACGCGCGTGGCGGCGCAGGCGCGGGATCACCCGGGGAACGCGCTGCTTGTACTCCTCGTACGCGCCCGGGAACTCCTCGGTCATCAGCTTCTCCTCGACGCTGATCTTCCACTGCATGAGGGCGACGGCGAGGAGGACGGCCACCACCCAGCCGCCCAGGAGCATCAGCAGTGCGGTGCCGATGAACATGCCGAGGATGCCGGTGTAGATGGGGTGCCGGACGATCGCGTAGGGGCCGTCGGTGCGCAGTTCGTGGCCCTGCTTGGCCACGGGGGCGGAGGTCCACATCAGGCCGAGGCGGATGCGGGCCCAGATCGCGAAGGCGGTCGCGGCGATCAGCACGACGGCGCCGACGGCGCGCAGCCACTGCACGTGGACGGTGAGCGGGTCCCATGTGCCGTGCGGCAGCAGGGTGTTCACCGTCACCGCCACGACGATCCCGGCGAGGACGCTCCACCGCTGGAGCGGCTGGCCGCGCTTGCGCACGGCCGCGGACCGGCGGGCGTTGTAGAGCGCGCCGACGGCCCATACGGCCAGGAACGTCAGCCAGCAGACGATGTCGATCCCCGTCGCGATGTGGCGCCACTGCGAGTCGGTCATGTGCGCTTCGCCCCCTTCGGCCGGGACGGCCGCCGTGCCACCGCCGGTTTTTCCGGTGAGACGCGGTGGCCTGCGGACCGGTTGCCGCGGAGACGACCTTCCGGAGGCATTGGACGGGGCGCACGGCGCGCTGCTGCGCGCCTGGTCCGGCCGCAGTGGACGGTTTCTCGAAGGCGAGCATTTTACCTGTGTACGAATGTGCGTGCGATCGGCGCGTTCGGGTAAGCGCGCGGCTGGCCCGTTTCGCTCGGCCAGAAAAAGCACCAAATCGCGCATAAGGATTGAATAGGTATATGGATGCCGACCGCAGGAAGCACCCGAGGCCCGGTCAGGTCAGGTCGCCGCGGGAGAGTACTCCCGCGACCGACCGGCTCGTACGCATCATGCTGCGCCGCCGCAAGAGCGCGCTGAGCCTCGACGAGGTCGTGGTCACCGACCGCCCCGAGGTGCGGAGGGCCGTCTCCGCGGCGGCGCTCGGCAACATGATGGAGTGGTTCGACTTCGGCGTGTACGCCTACCTGGCGGCCGTGCTCGGCAAGGTCTTCTTCCCCGGCAGTTCCCCCGGCATCCAGGTGATCGCGTCCTTCGCCACCTTCGCCGTGGCCTTCCTGGTGCGCCCGCTGGGCGGGCTGGCCTTCGGGCCGCTGGGCGACCGCATCGGGCGGCAGCGGGTGCTGGCGGCCACCATGATCATGATGGCGGTGAGCACCTTCGCGGTGGGCCTGCTGCCCGGCTACGGGACGGTCGGCCTGCTGGCGCCCATCCTGCTGCTGGTGTGCCGGCTGGTGCAGGGCTTCTCCACCGGCGGCGAGTACGCGGGAGCCACCACCTACATCGCCGAGTACTCCCCGGACGAGCGCCGGGGCTTCCTGGGCAGCTGGCTGGACTTCGGCACCTTCGTGGGATACGTACTGGGATCCGCGCTCGTGACCACGCTCACCGCGACCCTGGGCGAGACCACCATGGTCGACTGGGGCTGGCGGCTGCCCTTCCTGCTGTCCGGTCCGCTCGGCCTGATCGGGCTCTACATGCGGATGAAGCTGGAGGAGACCCCCGCCTTCCGCGCCGCGGCCTCGGTCGGCGCGGCCGGCATGGCCGGCGACCCCGACGCATCCCCCCAGGCCCTGGCCGAGCACGCCGAAGAGGGCCGGCAGTCCGGGCACGGGCGGTTGAAGGAGACCTTCACCAAACACTGGCACGCGGTGCTGATCTGCATGGGCCTGGTGGTGGTCTACAACGTGACCAGCTACATGGTCACTTCCTACCTGCCGACCTACATGACCGAGACGCTCGGCAAGGATTCCACCACCGCGCAGCTGCTGGTCCTGTGCAGCATGATCGTCGTCGCGCTCACCATCACCACGGTGGGCCGCTACTCCGACATCTGGGGGCGCAGGCCGGTCTTCATGGGCGGCAGCGCCGCCCTGGTGGCCCTGGCCGTCCCCGCCCTGCTGCTCATCCGTGCGCAGGGGGCGGTGCTGCCGGCCATCGGGTGTCTCGTCCTGGCCCTGCTGTTGGTCTGCTTCGCGGGCACCGCCGCGTCCACCCTGCCCGCGCTCTTCCCCACCCGGCTGCGCTACGGAGCGCTCTCCGTCTCGTACAACATCTCCGTCTCGCTCTTCGGCGGCACCACCCCGCTGGTGGTCTCCGCCCTGATCGAGAACACCCACAACAAGATGATCCCGGCCTACTACCTGATGGCGGCCGGTGCCATCGGCTTCGTCTCTGCCTTCTTCCTGCATGAGACGGCCGGCCGGCCGCTGCGCGGCTCCGGGCCGATGGTGGAGAGTGAGGAGAAGGCCCGCGAACTCGTGGCCCGCAGCCGGGTCGAGGCCGGACGCGGGGCCCGGGACGTCTGGGTGCGGCTGCGTCATCCGTGGCACCGGCACCACACGGAGCAGTGAGGGCGCGCAGCCGTGCACGCGCCCGGCCGCCAGGGAGGACGGGGGAGCCACGACAGGCGACCGGACGCCGACCGTCCGGAGGGCCGCACACCGTGCCTGACACCGTGCCTGCGCGGTCGGGAGGTTGAGGGATCGGCCGGGCGGACACCGGGTGCGGCCGTGGGCGGAGACCTCCGGATCGGTCTCCGTCAGCATGCCGCCCCGGCCCCGGCCGGCGCCGGGGCCGAGCGGCCCTTCTCCGGGGCCGTTGGGCCCTGGCCCGAAGTTCCGCCGGCAGTCGGCCACCCCTGCAGCACCGCCCCCACCAGCACCGCCGAAGTCCCCGGCCCCGTCGGCACGGCGGCAGGGCCCGGGGCGGGCTGTCGTTCTTGCCCTCAATGTGATGAAAGCCGCGGAGGGTTCGCTTGAGGATCTCCATCCCCGGTGTCTCCGGTGGCGTGCTTCCGCCGGGTCGGACGGACCACTTCCGCACAGAAGGCCGCACGGATGCACAGCCGGGCCGGCGTGTTCACGGGGCACGGACGACGGGTATCGGACAGCCCGCTCCCTCACCGTCCGTTAATCGCCGTTGCGCGTACGGGAGTTGCCATCCGTGCGCACCTCTGTGACCTCCGGTGCTCCCGAGTGGAATCGAAGGCGGCGGGCCCGTGGCGCGCGATCGTGTGCGACCGGATGTTTTCTTGTGGGGTGCCATGGCCGGCCCGATACTCGATCGCACGACTCTTGGCATGAACGCGACGCATTTCGGTCGCGTCTCAGGCCGCCACGTCCTCCGGGCCCGCCGACCACGGCGGGCACACCCCCCTCACAGGAGGCCCGAGTTGAAGGACTCACGCATACCCAGGAGGCGCACGGCCCTGGCCGTCGCCGGCGCCGTGGCACTGGCCACGGCATCCTCCCTCACCCTCCAGACCGCCCACGCCGCTCCGGCGTCCGACACCACCGCCATGTCCGCGGCCCAGGCCGCACAGATCGGGCAGCACCTGGCGGCCGGCCTCGGGGCCGGCACGGCGGGTTCGTACTACGACGCGGCGGCGGGCAGGCTCGTCGTCGACGTCACCGACGCATCCGCCGCCGCCAAGGTGCGGGCAGCCGGCGCGGAGGCCCGGTACGTCCGGCACTCGGCCGCCCAGCTCGCCTCGGCCAGACGGACACTGGAACAGCAGGCCGCCATCCCCGGCACCGCCTGGTCCGTCGACCCCATGACCAACAAGGTCGTCGTCAAGGCCGACAGCACCGTCAAGGGCGACAGGCTCCAGCAGCTGAACAAGGTCGTCGCGCAACTCGGAGACAAGGCCACCCTTCAGCGGACCTCCGGCACCTTCCGGCCGCTGCTCGCCGGCGGCGACGCCATCTGGGGCAGCGGAGTGCGCTGTTCACTGGGCTTCAACGTCACCAAGGGCGGCCAGCCCTACTTCCTCACCGCCGGGCACTGCGGCAACGCCTCGGCCACCTGGTCCGACTCCCAGGGCGGATCCCAGGCGGGCTCCACCGAGACCTCGTCCTTCCCCGGCACCGACTACGCCCTCGTGGCCTACACCGGCAGCGTCGACCACCCCAGCGCGGTCGACCTCTACAACGGCAGTACGCAGAACATCAGCCGGGCCGCCGACGCGACCGTCGGCGAGAACGTCCAGCGCAGCGGCAGCACCAGCCAGCTCCACGGCGGTCAGGTCACCGGCCTCAACGCCACCGTCAACTACTCGGAGGGCACGGTCAACGGTCTGATCGACACCAGCGTCTGCGCCGAGCCCGGCGACAGCGGCGGAGCCCTCTTCGACAACGACAGTGCGCTCGGCCTCACCTCCGGCGGCAGCGGCGACTGCACCAACGGCGGCGAGACCTTCTTCCAGCCGGTTCCCGCGGCGCTGAGCGCCACAGGCGCCACGCTCCCGTAGGAACCCCTTCGGACGCGCCACCGGCAGGCGCACGGGCGCGGCCCCTGGACCTTCCCCCGGGCCCAGGGGCCGCGCCGCGCCCGCGTGCGGGAAGGGTCAGGAGGAGCGCGCCGGCACCTCCGGCGCCGTGCCGAGCGTCCAACTGGCCAGCAGCCGCAGCGACTCGGCGGACTCCGAACCCGGCTCGGCGTGATACGTGACCAACTGCTGGTCCAGGTCGGTCGGCAGCACCAGCGTCTCGCACGCCAGCGTCAGGGGGCCCACCACCGGGTGGTGCAGCCGCTTCACCCCGTAGCACTTGTCCCGCACGTTGTGCGCGGCCCACAGGCTGCGGAACTCCTCGCTCTTGACGGAGAGTTCGCCCACCAGCGCCGTCAGCCGGGGATCGTCGGGGCGGCGGCCCGCCTCCAGCCGCAGCATCGCGGCGAGGTCGGCCGCCTTGGACTCCCAGTCCGCGTACAGCTCGCGCGTGGCCGGCTCCAGGAAGGCCTGCCAGGCCATGTTGCGCTGCTGGGTGGGCATCGCGGGGAAGTCGCCGAGCAGGGCGCAGGCGAGCCGGTTCCAGGCGATGATGTCCATCCGGCGCCCGAGCACGTACGCCGGCACGTTCTCCATGGTGTCGATCAGGTTCTGCACCGCCGGCCGCACCCGCTGCGGACGGGCGGCCGCGGTGTGCGTGCGGCGCCCGGCCGGCCTGGCCAGGTGCGTGAGGTGGTCCCGCTCGGCCCGGTCCAGCCGCAGCGCATTCGCGATCGCGTCCAGCACCGACGCCGAGACGTTCTGCCCGCGGCCCTGTTCGAGCCGCGTGTAGTAGGCGACGCTCACACCGGCCAGCTGTGCCAGCTCCTCGCGCCGCAGCCCCGGCACCCGCCGCCGGGCCCCGTACGCCGTCAGCCCCACGTCCTCCGGCCGCAGCCGGGCGCGGCGGGAGCGGAGGAACTCGCTCAGTTCGGTGCGCTGGTCCATACCCACCAGTATGCGGGTGCCGCCGGACGCCGAGGGTGGTCCTGCCAGTGGTAGGAACCGCAAGCGTAGGCACAGCCGAGTCCTGGCTGCGATCTTCCGGCTGCCGCAGGATCGGGGACATGACGCACACCACTGCCCACGCTTACGCGGCTCCTGCCCCCAAGGCTCCCCTGGAGCGCATCACCATCACCCGTCGCGCGCTGGGCGAGCACGACATCCTGATCGACATCAAGTACGCCGGCATCTGCCACTCCGACATCCACACCGTGCGCGGCGAGTGGGGCCACGAGACCTTCCCGATCGTCGCCGGCCACGAGATAGCCGGCATCGTCGCCGAGGTCGGTCCCGGCGTCACCCGCTACGCCGTCGGCGACCGCGTCGGCGTCGGCTGCTTCGTCGACTCCTGCCGCGAGTGCGACAACTGCCAGGCCGGGCTGGAGCAGTACTGCACCGGCGAGCTCGGCCTGGTCGGCACCTACGCCGCCACCGACCGCCACGGTGAGTTCACGCAGGGTGGCTACTCGACGCACATCGTCGTCGACGAGAACTACACCCTGCGCATCCCCGAGGGCATTCCGCTGGACGCCGCGGCCCCGCTGCTGTGCGCCGGCATCACCCTCTACTCGCCGCTCGCCCACTGGCAGGCCGGCCCCGGCAAGAAGGTCGCCGTCGTCGGCCTCGGCGGGCTGGGCCACATGGGCGTGAAGATCGCCCACGCCATGGGCGCCGAGGTCACCGTGCTCAGCCAGTCCCTCCGCAAGAAGGACGACGGCCTGCGGCTCGGCGCGGACCACTACTTCGCCACCGCCGACCCGGCCACCTTCGAGGCCCTGGCCGGCACCTTCGACCTGATCCTCAACACCGTCTCGGCGGACCTGGACCTGGACGCGTACTTCGGGCTGCTGAAGACCGACGGCACCCTGGTCCAGCTCGGCGCCCCCGAGAACGCGCTGACCGTCACCGCGTCCGCCCTCTTCCGCCAGCGGCGGTCGATGTCCGGATCGATGATCGGCGGCATCGCGGAGACCCAGGAGATGCTGGACTTCTGCGGCGAGCACGGCATCGCCGCGGACATCGAGCTGATCCGCGCCGACCAGATCAACGAGGCGTACGGGCGGGTCCAGGCCAGCGACGTGCGCTACCGGTTCGTCATCGACACCGCGACGATCTGACGCGCACCGGTCCCAAGACCGCTCCGGCGCCCGGCCCCTCCCCTGTGGGCCGGGCGCCGGAGCCGCATATTCAGCAGGGCCCCGGGCCCCTTCGGGGCGCGATCACGCACCGCACTTCACCAAGCGCTCAGTTCAGGTTCTTCTCCAGCGCGGCGATGTAGTTGCGCATGAAGTGGTCCCGCACACCGGCGCTCGCGGGGGCGAAGGCATCGGCCGTCAGGCCCTTGGCCCGGTCCGTCAGACCGTCGAAGAACGAGATCGTGTCGTGCACCTTGCCGCCGGAGTCGATGTACCGCAGGGCGTCGACGTGCGTGTATGCGGGCTCGGGCGGCAGCTGCGGCACGATGTCGTTGTTGTTGACGAACCGGAACATGCGTTGCTTGAAGCCCTTGTTGTACGCGGCGGCCAGCAGCCGGTCGCAGGTGCGGGGCTGACCGTAGGTGTAGACGCCGTCGGCCAGCAGCTTCGGATCCTCCAGGTAGAGCCGCGCACCGGCGAGCATGGCCAGGGCGCCGCCGAGGCTGTGACCCGTGAACCACAGGGTCTGGCCGTTCGTCCGGAACTCGTCGAGGGCGTCCTTGACGCCGGGGTAGATCGATTCGAGGGCCTGGCCGAAGCCGTAGTGCACGTATCCGGTCTTCGCCGGGCCCGGCCACGGCGTGGTGCCGGCGTCGGAGAGCCAGTCGCGGATCTCCGACGGTTCCGTGCCCCGGAAGGCGGTGATGATCATGTCGTCACTGGCCATGGTGCAGGCCTGGGTGTCCTCCAGCGGGAACGGCGGCGTGAACCGCGTCTCGTGGTGCCGCACCCGGTCGAATCCCCAACTGCGTGCCTGCGCCTCGATGGTGGCCTTGTCCTTGTAGGCGAGGTCGGACGCCTGCGCCAGCCAGTACGCGTGGGCCAGGCTGTACGTACGGGCCTTGTGGTCGAGTGCGGAGGGTGCGGGCACGGGGATTCCCTTTCTCGGGCGGCCGGGGTGCGGATGCACCACAGTCGTTACCGGGGAGCCCCCGTCCCAAAGGACCGGCCCATGACATTCATCCGAACGGGCCCCCTAGTCCGGCCGCGCGAACCGGCGTGCCGCCAGGGCCAGTGCCGCCGCCGCGATCAGTGCCGTCAGCGCGAGTTCCGCCGCGGCCGGTGGCCGGTGGCCGAGGGGCCAGGCGGAGAGGGCGGGGCCGCCGGGCGGTGCGGCGCGGGCGATCGCCTGGCGGAGCGGGTCGAGGGCGTACGTCAGGGGGTCGGCGAGGCAGAGCACGAGCAGCCAGTGCGGCAGGCCGGAGAGCGGGAACATCGCGCCGGAGAGGAAGAGCATCGGCATGAGGGCGAAGCTCAGGACGGCCTGGAAGGTGTGGAGGCGGGTGATGCAGACGGCGCCGAGGGCGGTGAGGGAGGTCAGCGCCAGGGCGGCGAGGGCGAGTTCGGCGGTGAGGACGGCGAGCAGGACGGGGTCGTAGGGGACGCCGGCGGTGCGGGCGAGGGCGAGGAGGAGGACGCCCTGGCAGGTGGCGACGGTGGCGCCGCCCGCGCACTTGCCCAGCAGGAGTGTGGCGCGGTGCACGGGGGCGACGAGCATTTCGCGCAGGAAGCCCGCCTCGCGGTCCCACACGAGGGAGGCGCCTGCGGCGATCGCGGGCGTCTGGACGGTCATGAGCAGGACGCCGGGGAAGAGGAAGGCGCGGTAGTTCCCGGGGACCAGGGTGCCCAGGCCGGTGCCCAGGACGAGCAGGGTGAGCAGCGGCTGCAGCAGGGTCAGGGCCACCCGGGTCCGGCCGCGCAGGAGATGGATCATCTCGCGCTGCCAGACGACGCGCGCGGCGCGCAACTCCCCGTAGATCCGGGTGCGTCGAGCGGTCCGGTGCCCGGTCATGGCGGTGCGTCCTCCGTGTCGCGCAGGGTGCGGCCGGTGCAGCGCAGGAAGACGTCGTCCAGACTGGGCTGCGTGACGGCGACGGACAGCAGCGGCACGCCGAGTCCGGTGCAGAGGGCGGGGACGAAGGCGGCGCCGTCGGGGACGTGGACGCGCAGGCCCGCCGCGGCCGGGACGGCGTCGAGGCCGAAGAGGTCGCGGAGCCGGGCGGCCGCCGCGCGGTCGTCGGTGGTGCGCAGATCGATCCGGTCGGCGCCGATGGCGGCCTTGAGGGCGGCCGGGGTGCCCTCGGCGACGATGCGGCCGTCGTCGATGACGGCGATCCGGTCGCAGTGTTCGGCTTCGTCCAGGTAGTGGGTGGTCAGGAACAGGGTGACCGCGTGCCGGGTGCGGACCTCGTGCAGGTGCTCCCAGACCTGCGCGCGGGAGCGCGGGTCGAGGCCGGCGGTGGGCTCGTCGAGGAAGAGCACCCGGGGGGCGTGGAGCAGCCCCCGGGCGATCTCCAGGCGGCGCCTCATGCCGCCGGAGAAGGTGCGTACGAGCCGGTCGCGGTGGGCGGTCAGACCGACGAGGGAGAGCATGTCGGCGGTGGCCGTGCGGGCGGTGCGCCGCGGCAGGGCGTAGAGCTCGGCGTGGAAGCGCAGGTTCTCGGCGGCGGTGAGGTCGGGGTCGACGGTGGACTCCTGGAAGACCAGGCCGATGCGGCGGCGCACGGCGCCGGGGTCGGCGGCGACGTCGCAGCCGCCGACGAGGGCGCGCCCGGCGGTGGGCCGGGCGAGGGTGCAGAGCATGGCGATGGTGGTGGTCTTGCCGGCGCCGTTGGGTCCGAGGAAGCCGAACGTCTCTCCGGGGTGCACGGTCAGGTCCACGCCGCGCACGGCCTCGGTGCCGCCCGGGTAGGTCTTGCGCAGCCCGCGGGCGAGGACGGTCGGCCGGTCGTCGGTCACGGGCGGGTGCGCTGCAGGCTCGGTACGGTCATCAGCGTGCGGTACGCCCCGGCCGCGTGCGGTTCGTCGATCGGCCGGCCGTCCACTTCGACCCAGGCGTGGGCACGGAACGGGCTCGTGCGGACCCCGGTGCACCAGTCCGGCCACGTGCCGCGCAGCCGGCACAACAGGGCGGTGGCCACGGAGCGTTGGAGGCAGCCCTCTCCGGCGCAGCGGGCGCTGACCGCGACCACGGCGCGCCGGGCGGCGCGGGCCTGCGGGGCGGTGGCCGGCGCGGCACCGCGGCGGAGCTGTGCGAGCACGCGGCGCAGGCGGCGGGGCGACAGCCGGACGAGCAGCCGGGCGGTCCCGACGGCGAGGAGGACGGGCGGACGGCGGAGGAGGGGAAGGTGCTCTCGGGCCTCGGCGACCATCTGCTGGCTCATGTCCGCACCACCAGACGTGCGTCGAGCAGTGTGCGGATGAGGGCGGCCACGTCCTGAGCCGTGCGCTCTGCGGCGAGCTGCGGGTAGCGCTCGCCGAGCCGGTGTGCGGTCTGCTGCACGGTGTCCCCGCCGAGGAGGGCGCGCAGGATGAGCGAGGCGGTCGTATTGAGCTGCCAGTAGCGGCCGTTGACCTCGTCGAGCAGCACCATGCCGTCGTCGGTGTCGGCCGCGGAGACGTCGGCGCGCAGGGTGAGGGTCATGGGCGTTCTCCGGTGGGGACGGCGGTGCGCGGTGGTGCGGTGCTGCCGGGCCGGGAGCGCAGCCAGACCTCACAGGCCAGGGTGGGCTCCAGGAGACGCTGCGCGTCCGGCCCGGTCTGCAGGCCGAGCAGGCTCGCGCGGAAGGCGTCGGCATCGATCAGCCCCGCCCGTGCGAGCCGGGAGTCGTCGAACAGGCGCAGGAGGGCGGCCCGGTTGGCGCGCAGCCCGGTATGGAAGTCGGCGGTGAAGTCGCCCTTGGTGGAACGCTCCAGGAGAGGGTCGGCCACGATGCCGCGCAACGCGGTGGTGAGAACCGGCTTGTAGCGGCGGGGCGCGTTGCGCTCGTGGACGCGGACGGAGAGCGCGGCGTCGAGGACGTTGTCGTCGAGGTAGGGGGCGGCGTACTCCAGGCCGAGGCCGGTGGTCACCTGGTTCATGTGCCGGATGCCGCGCCCGCCCGTCTGGAGGCAGGTGAGGGCGGCGTGCTGGCCGCGCTGCGGCGTGAGCGGCCCGGCGCCGTCGGCGGCCTCGCGGAGGAGGTGGCGCACCAGGCCGACGGCCTCGGGGCTCGCCCACGGGGGCATGCGGAGTTCGGGCCCCCAGGCCAGGGAGGGGAACTCGCGCCCACGCGCGGGCGGTGCCGGATCGGTGAGGTGGTCCGCCGCGCCGGCCAGCCACCGCGCGTAGGTACTCCGGTCCGTCAGCTCGCGGACCACGGGCCACAACCGAGCCGATTCTGCGGCCCGTTGACGCCGGATCCGGGCGGCGGCCGCCCATGGGTGACGTCTGATGTAGTCGTGCAGGTGCGGGGGGAGTGCGCAGAACAGTTCGTCCCCGCCGATGCCGACGAGGTGCAGCCGCGAACCGCGGCCGGCCAGTGAGGGGATGAGGGCCGCGTATCTGCCGATGTCCCGTACCCAGCCGCCGGGTTCGTCGGCGGGGATGTCCAGGCTGTCCAGTCCCGTGAGCCACGCGGGCAACCGGTCGTGCTCCGGCCTCAGATGCTCGCCGTCCGGCAGTGCGGCGGTGGCGCGTACGGCCCATGCGGTGTCGTCGTTGTCCGGGTCGGTGCCGGTCAGGTGCAGGGTGACGAGCCGTGCCGGGCCCCGGGCGGCGAGGAAGCACAGGCTGGTGGAGTCCAGTCCGCCGGAGAGGTCCGCGCTGATCGTGCCGCCGCCCGCGGTGCAGCTCTCCACGGCGTCGACCAGTGCCCGGCGCACCGCCACCACGCCTTCGGTGCGGGAGAGTTCCGGGTCCGGCGGCTGCCACCACGTGCCGGTGCGCGCCCGGCCGTCCCCCTCGACGAGCATGTACCGGCCGGGGTGCAGTGCTCGGACTCCCCGCCACACGCACAAGGCGTCCAGGGGATGGAAGACCGGCATGGACAGCAGGGAGAGCGCCAGTACCGCCTCGTCCATTCCGGTACCGGTCAGTGACGCGAGCCGGTACGGACTGCAGGCCGCCACGGTCACGCCGTGCACCCGGGCGTGGAAGACCCGCCGCACCGCGGACGCACTGCCGCGCACGTAGACGCGGCCGGCGACCGAGGCGGCCACGTGGAAGCTGCCCGCCAGGCCGCGGACCGCTCCCTCCACGTCCGAGACCTTCCGCACCCTCCGCGAACGTGCCGCCAGCGCACCGGCGGCGACCGGGCAGCGCCCGATCACCGCCAGCCGCGCTTCCCCCTCTGCTGCCACGGTCACCCGGCCTTCCGGCCAGTCGCCCAGCAGCCACGGTCGTCCCGATGCGTGCGGGATCACCCGGGAGACCCGGGGAAGCAGCGCCCGGGCCGCGGCGAGGCCTGCTTCACCGTCCGGCAGAACCGCGAACCACACCTCGCTCGCCACGGATACTCAGCCCCGTGTGCCCGTGATCACGTAGTAACCGGCGTACCAGTCGGCGTGGCCGTACGTGATGGGCCCGCGGGTCAGTTCGGCGAATTCGCCGAGCTCCACCACGACGGGGGGCTCATAGATGTGCTGCTGTTCCATGAAAGCTCCTCTTTCGCAGGGGCTCAGCCCCGTGCGCTGTCCGGGTAGTACCAGCCGGTGAAGTACCCGTCCACGTTCGTGCCGTAGTAGGTGCCGCGGGTCGACTCGGCGAATTCGCCGAGCCCGACCACGACGGGCGGCTCGTAGATCTCGTTCTCCTCCATGGGAGTTCCCCCCTTCCCGGCCCCTCAGCCCCGCGCGCCTTCGCCGTAGTTCCAGCCGCCGTACCAGTCGGGGCAATCGCCGTACAGGTACCCGCGGGTGAGCTCGGCGAAGTCGCCGATCTCCGCTGCGACCGGGGGCTCGTAGACGTCTTTCTGTTCCATGGGAGTTCCTCTTTCAGGTGGGTTTCCCCTCATGCGGTGCGAATGTGAATTCGCACGTCCCGGAGATTCCCGGACGTCAAATACCCAAGCGTTGATGTCGAATTCTCCACTCGATCGAGTGGTAAGTCGTATGGGAATCTCGACACGCTTATGCGGTGAGGGCCGCGAACTACCCTTCCTCCAGCCTCAGACGCCGCACGAGCAGCCCGTGCACCCGCCGCAGCGGCCCCGGCGCCCACCAGTTGGCCCGTCCCAGCAGTGCCAGGTACGCGGGGACGAGGACGCCGCGCACCAGCACCGCATCGACGAGCACCGCCGTCGCCAGCCCCGTGCCCAGCAGCTTGAGCACCGTCACGCCCGAAGTGGCCAGGGCGCCGGTGACGACGGCCACCGCGAGGGCGCTCGTGCTCACCAGCCGCCCGGTCCGGGCCACGCCCTCCACGACCGACTCCCGGTTGTCGCGCGTCAGGACGTAGTGCTCCTTCACCCGCGACAGCAGGAAGATCTCGTAGTCGACCGCCAGCCCCACCGCGATGGCCGACATCAGCAGCGGCATCGTCATGTCGAGCATCCCCGTGACGGCGAACTCGCCCAGCGCGCCGCGCAGATGACCGTCCTGGAAGACGAACACCATCGCCCCGAAGCTCGCCCCCAGGCTCAACGCCCCGATGCCCAGGGCCTTCACCGGCAGCAGCACGCTCCCGGTCAGCAGGAACAGCACCGTCCACAGCGCGACACCCGCCACCGCCACCGCCAGCGGCAGCCGAGCGCGCACCGCGGCGCGGGTGTCGGCCAGCACCGCCGCACGCCCCGTCACCAACTGCCCGCCGCCCGGCCCCGGCAGGGCACGCAGCCGCCGCAGCAGGGCCCGGCTCGCCGCGGACTGCGGGCGGGCGTCGGGCCCGGTCACCATCAGGGCCGCGCCTTGTGTGCCGGGCAGGCGGGAGGTGCGGGCGACGCCCGGCAGGTCCGCCACCGCCGCTTCGTACTCCTGCAGTGCAGCGCGGTCGCGTACCGGGTCCGCCGCCGGAAGGACCACCGTCAGGTTGCGCTCGGTGCGCACCGCGAAGTTCTCGCGGACGTTCTGCGAAGTGCGGTACGACTCCGCCTGCGCGGGCAGGATCCGCTCGTCCGGCAGGCCGAAGCGCACATGGCCGAAGGGCGCGGCGAGCACCAGCAGCAGCACCGCGCAGCCCGTTCCGCACCACAGCGGCCGGGCGGTGACGGCGCGGGCGACGGCGCGCCAGGCGGGGCTGTCCGGCCGGGGGGCCCGGCGCAGGCGCAGGACGGCCAGCGGGTCCCAGCGGTCGATCCGCGTGCCCAGCAGGGCCAGGACCGGCGGGACCAGGACCGTCGCCGTGACGGCCGCGAACACGGCGACCCCCGTCCCGGCGCAGGCCATCGAGCGCAGGAACGGCAGCGGCAGCACCAGCAGCGCCGACATCGACAGCCCCACCGCCCCGGCGGAGACCGCCACCGTGCGTCCCGCGATGCGCGCGGTGCGCCGCACCGCGGCGTCGACGGGCAGACCGGCGCGCAGTTCCTCCCGGTAGCGGGTGACGAGGAACAGCCCGTAGTCCACGGCGAGTCCGAAGCCGAGGGCGCTGGTGAGGTTGACGGCGAAGACCGACACCGGCATGAAGAGGGTGAGCAGCCGCAGCAGCGCGAAGGTGCCCACGACGGCGACCGCCCCGATCATCAGCGGGACCAGCGCGGCCACCAGCGAGCGCAGCGCGACCACCAGCAGGAGCAGTGTCAGCGGCGCCGCCACGAGTTCGGCCCGCATCAGGTCCCGTTGCCCGGCCCGGCCGGCCTCGACGCTGACCCAGGCCGGGCCGGTGGCGGACACCTGCAGCACGCCGTGCCGGCCGGTGAGCCCGGGCACGAGCCGGGCGGCCGTGCGTGCGGCGTCCCGGTCCGCCCCGGCGAGGTCCGCCGTGACGAGCGCCGCCGAGCCGTCCGTGGAGCGCAGGACGGGGTTCCGGTCGTCGTCCTCCGTCCAGTACCCGTGCACCCTCGTCACCCCCGGCGAGCGCGCGAGCCGTTGCGCGAGCGCCAGTCCCTGCTCGGCGGCCCGGTCGTCGTCGACGCCGTCGTCGGCCCGCACGAGCAGCGTCAGGTCGGTCCTTCCCGTGCCGAAGCGCTCGGCCAACAGGGCGTCGGCGCGGGCGGATTCGGTGCCGGAGGCGGTGTAGCCGCCGTTGGCGAGGCGGCCGGCGGTGCCGAGCCCGGCCACGCCGAGCAGGGCGGTCAGCACGGCCGCGAGGACGGGCACGAGCCAGGGGCGGGCCCGGCCGGTGCGGGGCGCGGCGGCAGGGGCCGTGGCGGAGTCCGGTGGCGTCGTCACGCGGCCCGGAAGAGGAGCACGGCGTTCTGCCCGCCGAAGCCGAACGCGTTGCTGACCGCGGTCTCCATCCGGTGCTGCCGGGGCTGTTTCGTCACCACGTCCAGATCCATGCCCTCGTCCAGCCGGTCGAGGTTGGCGGTGGGCGGAATGAGCTGCCGTTGCAGGGACAGCACGGAGCACGCGGCGTCGATCGCGCCCGCCGCGCCCAGGGAGTGCCCGATGACGCCCTTGAGCGAGGTGACCGGCGGCGCGGTGCGGAAGACGTCGGCGAGCAGCCCGGCCTCCACCCGGTCGTTGAGGGGGGTGGAGGTGCCGTGCGCGTTGACGTGGTGGACGTCCGGCGGCTGCGCGCGGGCGTCGGCGAGCGCGGCCAGCAGGGCGCGGCGGGCGCCCTCGCCGTGCGGGTCGGGCCGGGTGGCGTGGTAGCCGTCGCCGGAGGCCCCGTAGCCGCAGAGCCAGCCGCGCACCCGCGCCCGGCGGGCCCGGGCGTGCTCCGGCCGTTCCAGGATCAGCACGGCGGAGCCCTCGCTGAGGACGAACCCGTCGCGGTCGGCGTCGAACGGGCGCGAGGCGCCTGCCGGATCGTCGCGGCGCGTGGAGAGCGCCTGCATCCGGTGGAAGGCGGCCGAACCCATGGGTACCCGGGCGCAGTCGGTGCCCCCGGCGATGGCGATGTCGCAGGCGCCGGCGCGGATCAGGTCGCGCGCGGTGCCGATCGCGGTGGCCCCCGAGGCGCAGGCGCTGGAGGTGGTGAGGCAGGGTCCCAGCGCCTGCAGGTCCGCGGAGATCTCGCCCGCGACCATGTTGGGCAGCGAACGCAGCAGCACGGTGGGGGAGATGGCCCCGATCCGGCCCTCGGCCAGGTTGCGGTACTCCTGGGGCCAGCGGTCGCCGCCGTTGCTGGCGGAGCCGAGGACGACCGCGACCCGCGGGCCGTCCCAGGCGGCGGGGTCGAGCCCCGCGTCGGCGACCGCCTCCCGTGCGGCGACGAGCGCGAGCTGGATGAACCGGTCGTTGCGCCAGGTGATCTTCCTGCCGAGCAGGGCGTCCCCGTCGAAGCCGGGGACCGCGCAGGAGAAGTCGACCGGCAGCCCGGCCAGGGCCGCGTCCCGGGCCGCGACGCCGACGCCCGCGCACAGGCCGTTCCAGGTCGCCTCCCGGCCGAGCCCGGCAGGGGTCACCATGCCGATGCCGGTGACGGCGACCTCGCGTTCGCTCACAGGAGAGGGCCGGGCAGCGAAGCGGGCCCCGTCCCCGGCGGGGGGCCCACGGCCGTCGCCGCGCCCCCGGTGCCGCCGGCGACGAGCAGCCGCTCGATGTGGGCGGCGGCCTCGCCGAGCGTGAAGCCGCCGGGCTCCTGATCGAGGGTCACCTGCAGCCGGTCCTCCACCACGGCGAGCATCTCGACCCGGGCGAGGGAGTCGATGTCGAGCTCCTCGAAGGTGGCGTCCGGGTGAATGTGCTCCTCGGGGACGCCGAAGTGCTCGCTGAGGGTTGTGGCCATCATCTGGTAGACGGTTTCCATCGACCACTCTCCTCGATCGGGTCCGGAACCGGGCAGCCGGTACATCGCATTGCATGGTTGTCGGGCTAATCCGGTTGTCGCGTGCGCAGCAGCCTCCCCCGCCGTGCACCCGAGGCGGGCCCGACACGCGCGCCGCCGGGGGCGCTGTCACCCGGCTGACCCCCTGCCGCCAAGTTCCCTCCGCGGCGGCCCTCGTGACGGGGGCCCGGGGTCGGGAGGGTCCGGGGCCGGTGGCATGCTGGGGATGTGAACGGACCCGAGATCGCCATCAGCTTCGCCCCCGGCCTGCAGCTCTTCGTCGAACCGGGGCGGCGGCACCGGGCCCGTACCACCGTGGTCACCGACGGCGCGTCGACGCTCGGCCACGTGGTGGAGTCGCTCGGCGTCCCGCTCACCGAGGTCGGCAGGCTGCTGGTCGACGGCCGGGAGACGGCCGTCTCGCACGTGCCGGGCGCGGGGGAGACCGTGGAGGTCGAGGCGGTCGCCCGGCCCCAGGAGGTGCCGGGCGCGCCCCTGCGGTTCCTGCTCGACGTGCACCTGGGGACGCTCGCGCGCCGGCTGCGGCTGCTGGGCGTGGACGCCGCCTACGAGAGCGAGGACATCGGCGACCCGGCCCTCGCCGCGCTCTCCGCCTCCCAGCGCCGGGTGATGCTCTCCCGCGACCGCGGGCTGCTGCGCCGCCGCGAGCTGTGGGCGGGCGCGTACGTCTACAGCGACCGCCCGGACGAACAACTCCGCGACGTGCTCGGCCGGTTCGCCCCGGCCCTCGCCCCGTGGACCCGCTGCACCGCGTGCAACGGACCGCTCCAGGACGCCGAAAAGGACGCCGTCCGGGAACAGCTGGAGCACGGCACGCAGCGCACCTACGACGTCTTCGCCCAGTGCACCGCGTGCGAGCGCGTCTACTGGCGCGGCGCCCACCACGCGCGGCTGCAGGCGATCGTCGACGAGGCGGTCGGGGAATTCGGGGCCGTGGACGTGCGGTAGCGCCCCGTAAGGGGCGCGGGGAACTGCGCGACCGGCCATGGCGCACCCGCAGTCGGCGTTCTCGGGGCTTCGCCCCGGACCCCGGGGTGGTGTGTCCGCTGCGGGTCGTCGGTGACTGGTCGCGCAGTTCCCCGCGCCCCTTACGGGGCGCTACGGTGCCGCGCAGGCTGCTCGTCACCGCGGCACGGCACGGCGTCACCGTGGACGGACGTGACTGCCTGGAGCCGGAACCTGACGGACGAGCGGGCCGCCGATGCCGGCGTCCGGTGCGCGGCGTCGAAGGAGGAGTAGCTGGAGAGCAGCGACCAGCTGCCGCTCGCTGCCGAACCTGCTGGCCACGCCCCACCTCGGGTACGTGACGCGGCGCAACTACGAGGGCTACTTCGCCCAGGCGGTGGAGGACATCGAGGCGTTCCTCGCGGGCGAGCCCGTGCGCCGGCTGGGGTGAGCGCGGGCCGCAGTAGACCGTTCGGGTGATGCCGGGGCGGTGGCCGCGCTGGTCAGGGGCGGGTCGTGGGGGAGGGGCGGGGCCGGGCCGCCGCCGGCCCCTGCGAGAATCCGCGCCGCGCGCCACCGCCCCCGTACGGTCTTCCCTTGAGGAATCGCATGAGCAGCCCGCACGTCCTGCTGACCGGTGAACGTCTCGCCCTGGGCATGCCCCGCCCGGAGGCGCTGGCCGAGTACCACGCCTGGGAGAGCGACCCGACCACCATCCTCGGCTACGGCGGCCGCTTCCCCCAGCCCTGGGAGGCCCGCCTGGCCACGTGGGAGCGGCGGCGGGCGGACCGGGACCACGTCCAGTTCGAGCTGCTGCGCGCGAAGGACCGTCAGCCGGTGGGCCTCACCTGGCTGCAGATCAACGCCACTGCCGCGACCGCGGAGTTCGCGATCCTCATCGCTCCCGCCATGCGCGGCAAGCGGTATGCGGAGGAGTCGACCCGGCTGACGCTGGACTGGGCGTTCCACCTGGGAGCGCTGCGTTCGGTGTGGCTGAGGGTGCTGGAGCCCAACCGGGCCGGGCTGGCCGCCTATGAGAAGGCCGGGTTCCGGTTCGCCGGGCGGCTGCGCAGGTCGGGGCACTGGCTGGGGCAGTGCGTCGACGAGCTGCTGATGGACGCCCTTCCCGAGGACTTCCCCGGCCCGTCGGCCCTGTGCGGCGTTCTCGGGAAGTGAGGTAAAGGCATATCCTGCGCCGTACCCGGTTGCGGATGTCAAGTCCCCTACCGTGCAATTGAACAGACGGCGTACTGCATCAATACCACACGCCTGCACGGACGTTGAGGCGTCAACGAGGTTCTTTGGTGACATTCCCAGGGCCTGCCGGACGCTGTTTCATATTTACCGATGGCTGCGCGCCGAATTACCCAGTCATTTTCCGCACCCGAACGAGAAAGGGATTGATGTGCCGATAGCCGAGACCCGAAACGGCCCCGTCGAGCATGTTCTCCTCGACGGCGACCCCGACCTGGCGCCGCTCGTCCTCCTGCACGGCGGGCTCGGCTGCATCGCGAGCTGGGGACGCTTCCCCGCCCTCCTCGCCGCGGCCACCGGACGCCGCGCGCTGGTGTACTCCCGCCTCGGCCAGGGCGGTTCGGGACCCGCCGTGCGCCCGCGCACCCCCCGCTACATGCACGAGCACGCCCAGGAGGACCTGCCCGAGCTGCTGGACCTGCTCGGCATCCGCAACCCGGTCCTGGTCGGGCACAGCGACGGCGCCTCCATCGGGCTGCTGTACGCCTCCGTGCGCCCCGCCACCGCCGTGGTCGCCCTCGGTCCGCACCTGTACTTCGAGGAGCAGAACCGCCAGGGCATCGAAGCGGCCCGCGCGTCCTTCGAAGCAGGGCCGCTGCAACGGAAGATGGCCCTGGTGCACAACGACCCGCGGGGCGTCTTCGACAGCTGGAGCGGGGTGTGGCTCTCCGAGGGGTTCCGCGACTGGAACATCGAGAAGGACCTGGACGTCACCGCGCCGGTCCTGCTGATCCAGGGCGACCAGGACGAGTACGGCACCCTCGACCAGCTCGACTCCGCCGAGCGCGCCCTGCGCGGCCCCGTGCGGCGCGTGGTGCCCGAAGGCGTCGACCACTACCCCCACCTGGTCCGCCCCGACCTCGTCGTCGACGCCGTCTGCGCCTTCCTCGACGAACACGCCCCCGGCCGCCCGATCCCCGCGGAGACCCTGCAGTGACCCCCACCGCCACCGTCACCGACGGCACCACCGAGACCCTGCGGCTGGACGGCCTCCTGGCCCGCTCCGCCCGCCTGCACCCCGACCGCCCCGCCCTCTCCGGCGCGGGCGAGGCCTGGACGTACGCCGAACTCGACCGGGCCGTCGGCGCGTTGGCCGCCCGGCTGACCGAGGACGGCCTCATACCCGGCGAACGCGTCGGCGTCCACGCGCCCAAGACCCCCTCCACCGTCATCGCCCTCTACGCCGCCCTGCGGGCCGGAGCCGTCGTCGCCCCCCTCGACACCGCCGACCCGCCGGCCCGCACGGCCCGGATGGTGCGCAACGCCGGCATCTCGCTGCTGCTCACCACCGACCGGGCGCTGCCCGTGTGCCGCAAGGCCGCGGCCGAGGCCCGCGACGGCGCCGAGCCGGACGCGGAGCCGCTGGAGCACGGGCTGCACCGGCTGCGCGTCCTGGACGGCGACGACCGCCCGGCCCCGCTGCCCGCGCCGGCCGACCGCGGCGGGTACATCCTGTTCACCTCCGGCAGCACCGGCTGGCCCAAGGGCGTCCTGCTCTCGCACGCCAACGTCGCCCACTACGCCCAGTGGGCCGCCGCCGAGTTCGGCCTCACCGAGCACGACAGGATCGGCTCGCAGGCCGCCCTCACCTTCGACCTGACCACCTTCGACCTGTACGGCGCGGCCGCCGCCGGAGCCTGCGCGGTGCTCATGCCGGACATGCTGCGGGCCTTCCCGCGCGACGTGGTCGCCTGGCTCAACGACGAGCGGATCACGGCCTTCATGGCCGTCCCGTCCCTGTACCACAACATGCTCCAGCAGGGCGGCTTCGCCGACGCCGTGCCGCCGACCCTGCGCGTGGCCTTCTTCGGCGGCGAGGCCTTCGCGCCGCAACTGCTGGAGGAGTACCTGGGCCTGCTGGGCGACGTGCCCTTCTACAACCTCTACGGGCCCACCGAGACCAACGCCTGCACCTACTGGCTGATGCCGCGCGACTGGACCGCCGACCGGGAACTGACCATCGGCCGCGGCATCGGCGGCGTCGACATCGAGATCCTGGACGACGACGGCCGGCCCACCGACGGGGAGGGCGAGATCCACATCGCCGGACCCACCGTCTTCCAGGGCTACCTGCGCAACGGCGAACTCGCCGACCCCACCGTCACCGTGGCCTTCCGCGACGGCGCACCCCGCCGCGCCTACGCCAGCGGCGACATCGGCCGGATCACCCCCGACGGGCGCGTCTTCCTGCGCGGCCGCCGCGACTCCCAGGTCAAACGGCGCGGCCACCGCATCGACCTGCTCGACGTGGAGAGCGCCGTCCTCGACCTGCCCCAGGTCACCACCGCGGCCGTCGTCGCCAAGGACGGCGGCGACCACGCGGGCGAGATCTGGGCCTACGCCCTGACCGACGCGGGCGAGCGCGAGCTCCTCGCCGAACTGCGCGGCCTGCTGCCCAAGCGCATGCTGCCCGACCGGGTCGTCCCGGTCGCCTCGCTGCCCACCACCACCAGCGGCAAGGTCGACCGGCGCGCCCTGAGCACCCTCGCCGACACCCCTGACGGCACCCCCTCCCACACCCTTGAGGAGAACCGCACATGAACAGCGTCGAAGACCTCTGCGCCCTCATCAGCAGCAAGATCACCTGGGCCCGGGGCGAGGACCCGCAGAGCCTGACCCCCGACACCCCGCTCCTCGAACTCGGCCTGCTGGACTCGCTGGCCATCATGGAGATCGTCTCCGCACTGGACAAGCAGGCCGGCATCGTCCTCCCCGAGACCGAGATCGTCGCGGCCAACTTCCGCAGCCCCAAGGCCCTGTGGACCGCGATAGAGGACCTCACCGGCGAGGCCCGCAAGTGAGCACACCCACCGACCGCCTGCTGCGCTCCGGCCCCGCACCCGCCGAGGAACTCGTCGACGCGTGGCGCGAGCGGGCCCGGCCGGCCGTGGAACAGACCGAGGGCAAGGACTTCCGCACCCAGTGGCAGACCATGGCCGACCTCGGCGTGCTGCGCATGGACGCGCCCGGCGGCGAACACCCCGGCCCGGTCACCCGCGCCCTCGCCGCCGTCGAGGGCATCGGCCTGGCCGGCGCCGACCCCGGCATCTGCTACGCCCTGGCCTCCCAGCTCTTCGGCATGCAGTTCCCGCTGCGCGCCACGCTGCCCGAGCGGGCCTGGCAGTCCCTCGCCCACATCCAGGACGGGCGCACGATGCTGTGCCACGCCCTCACCGAGCGCACCGCGGGCAGCGACCCGCTGTCCATGGACACCCGTGCCCGGCGCGACGGCGACGGCTATGTGCTCGACGGTGCCAAGACCTTCATCACCGCCGCGCCCGTCGCCGACCTCGCCATCGTCTTCGCCCGTACCGCGGAAGGCCGTTCACCGTTCGCGCTCTCGGCCTTCCTCTTCCCGGTCGACACCCCCGGCGTGAGCCTCGGCGAGACCTTCGACAAGACCGCCCTGCCCACGGTCCCCATGGGCGAGCTGGTCTTCGACGGCGCCCGCCTGCCGGCCTCGGCACTGATCGGCGAGGAGGGATCCGGCCTGGCCGTGATGTCCTCCACGACCGCCTGGGAACGCGCCGTCGTCCTCGGCTACGCGCTCGGCCCCATGCGCCGCACCCTGCAGCGCACCGCCGAATGGGCCGGAACGCGCGAGCACTTCGGCCGCCGCATGGGCGCCAGCCACCAAGTGGCCGCCCGCATCAGCGACATGGCGCTCGCGCTGCACCGCTCCCGCATCCAGCTGTACGCGATGGCCGCCCGGCTCGACGCCGGAACGCCCGCCCGGCAGCTGGCCGCCGAGGCGGCCCTCACCAAGATCTCGGTTGCCGAGGACTACGTACGCCTCAGCGAGCACGCCACCGCGCTCGCCGGCGTCCGCGGCTTCCTCCCCGGATCCGGTCTGACCGCCGACCTGCACAGCCCGATGGCGGCCCACGTCTACGCGGGCCACAACGACCTGCTGCGCGTCGGTGTCGCCCGCCAGTTCGGCCTGCCGGTCGAGAACTGACACGAGGAAGGACCCCATGACCACCACCGCCACTCTGCCGGCGACCCTCGACGAGCTGCTCAAGCTCGCCGAGGAGACCGGCCGGACCCTGGCCCCCCTCGCCGCCGACGTCGACGCCCAGCGCGACAACGGCCACGAGGCCTACCGGATCCTCCGCGAGAGCGGCCTGCTCGGCCTGCTCGTCCCGCGCGAGGCCGGCGGAGCCGGGCTCGGCTTCGCCGACTACTCCCGCGTCCTGGCCGTGCTCGGCGCCCACAACGGCGCCGCCGCCCTCGGCTACAACATGCACAACGTCGTCATCGGCGCGCTCTCCGAATCCGTCGGTGCCCAACTGCCCCCGGCCGCCGAGGCCTTCCGGGCCTGGATGTTCGACGAGGTCGTCAACGGCCGCAAGCTCTTCGCCTCCGCCACCTCCGAGGCGGGCACGGGCGCCAAGCTGCGCGGCATCCGCACCAGTTACCGGCGCTCCGAGGACGGGCAGCACTACGTCCTCAACGGCGAGAAGTCCTTCGTCTCGCTGGCCGGCGCCGCCGACTACTACATCGTCGTCGCCCGCGCCGAGGGCACCGAGGGCAGCAGCGAGGTCTCGCACTTCGTGGTCGCCGCCGACGACCCCGGCGTCGGCTTCGGCGAGGTGCACAACCTGTCGGCGCTGTACGGCACCAGCACCGCCGCCATGAAGCTCGACGAGGTCACCGTGCCGCGCTCGCGCCTCTACCTCGGCGTCGAGGGCATGTCGCTGTTCAAGCTCGTCCGCGAACCGCACTGGATGGCCGCCGGCTACACCGGCGCCTACCTGGGCATCGCCGAGGCCGTCTACCGCTACACCGTCGACTACGTGGCCGCCTCGCCCAAGCGCGCCGACTCCCCGGTGCTCCAGCGCGACCTGGGCCGGATGTCCGCCCGGCTGCGCGCCGCCCGGGCCCTGGTGCACGAGGCAGGCGAGTACGTCGACACCCAGCGCGGCAGCCTGGAGGCCAACGCCATGGTGCACGCCGCCAAGTACATCGTCGGCGAGGTCGGCCCCGCGCTCGCCCAGGACGCCGTGCGCATCTGCGGCTCGGCCGCCGTCAGCCGCGCACAGCCGCTGGAACGTTTCATCCGCGAGGTCGCCTTCTCCGCCGTGATGCCCGCCAAGCCCGACGAGTGCCTGGAGTACGTCGGCAAGGCCGCCCTCGGCGTCAACCTCTACAACGCCCAGGCGTTCGAGTGGTGAGCCCCATGTCCCCCGTCGAAACCGCCCCTGTCGAGACCGCACCCACGGTGACGCCCGACGCCTTCCGCGCGCTGATGGGCTCCCACCCCGGCGGCGTCGCCGTCATCACCACCACCGACGCCCTGGGCGACCCGCACGGATTCACCTGCACCGCCTGGTGCAGCGTCTCGCTCGACCCACCACTGCTGCTGGTGTGCGCGGCGAACACGAGCAGGACGCTGCCGGTGATCGCCGAACGCGGGGCGTTCGCCGTCAACCTCCTGCACGGCGCCGGGCGCCGCGCGGCCGAGGCCTTCGCCGGCCGCGCCGCGGAACGCTTCTCCACGGTGCCGTGGCAGCCGTCCCCCGAGACCGGGCTGCCGCTGCTGCCCGAGGACGCCCACACCGTCGCCGAGTGCCGCGTCGTGCGCCTCGACCGGGCCGGCGACCACACCATCGTGCTCGGCGAGGTGATCCGCACCGACGCCCCGGACGGCCCCGGCCCCGGGCCCCTGCTCTACGGCATGCGCCGCTACGCCACCTGGCAGGCGTGAGCAACTCCCCTTCCGTGACTGCTGATTCACTACTGATTTCGAGGTCGAACCATGTACCGCACCATGATGAAGTCCAAGATCCACCGTGCCACCGTCACCCAGGCCGATCTGCACTACGTGGGCTCCGTGACCGTCAGCGCCGACCTGATGGAGGCCGCCGACCTGCTACCCGGCGAGAAGGTCGACATCGTCGACATCGACAACGGCGCCCGCCTGTCCACCTACGTCATCGAAGGCCCCCGCGACTCCGGTGTGATCGGCATCAACGGCGCCGCGGCCCGCCTCATCAGCCCCGGCGACCTCGTCATCCTCATCGCCTACGCGTCGGTGACGGACGAGGAGGCCAAGGTGCTGGACCCGCGCGTGGTCTTCGTCGACGAGCACAACGCCGTCAGGTCCCTGGGCACCGACCCCGCGGACGTCCCCGCGGACTCGGGCCTCAAGCGCGGCGACATCCTCGCCGGATGACGCCCACCGCCGTGGTGAGCGGCGGCACCCGCGGCATCGGCCTGGAGCTCGCCCTGCGCCTGTGCGCACTGGGCCACCGCGTGACCGCCCTCTACCGCACCGACGAACAGGCCGCCCGGCAGGCCGAGAAGGAGGGCGCCGGACGGCTCCGCACCCTCCGGGCCGACCTCGCGCGGCCCGCGGAGATCCGGGACGCCTGCGCGGAGATCCTCGCCACGGACGGCGCACCCGCCGTCCTGGTCAACAACGCCGGCATCAACCGCGACCGGCCCTTCCTCTCCCTCACCGGCGAGGACTGGGACGATGTCCTCGCCACCAACCTCTCCGCCCCCTTCCACCTCGTCCGGGCCCTGGCACCCGCCATGGCCGAGGCCGGCGGCAGCATCGTCAACATCGGTGCCACCACCGCCATCCGCCCCCGGGCGAACGGCGCGAACTACTGCGCCAGCAAGGCGGGGCTGCTGCAGCTCACCAAATGCATGGCCCTCGAACTGGCCCCGCACATCCGGGTCAACGCCCTGATCCCGGGCTTCACCGACACCCCCGAGGTCACCGAACGCTACCGGCTGGACGATCCCGACGTGCGCGCGGCCGTCCTCGCCACCATCCCCGCGGGCCGGATCGGCACCCCCCGGGACATCGCCGACGCCCTGGAGTTCCTCGTCACCTCCCGCAGCTCCTACCTCACCGGGCAGCAGCTGATCGTGGACGGCGGGAACTTCATGGGCTGACCGCGCCCGCCCGCGAACTCCCCTACACACCATGGAGTACTGCACCATGCACCTGACCCAGGAGCAGCTCGACTTCTACCACGACAACGGCTTCCTGATCATCGAGTCCCTGCTGGACCCGCGCGAGGTGACGGCCCTGCGCGAGGCCTTCGCCCGCGACTGCACCGTCCCCGGCCCCCACCTCGTCACCGAGGACACGGGCCAGGAGGTCCGCGCGGTCTACGCCTCCCACCACCGGCAGCCCGAGTACGCCGGACTCGTACGCGACCCCCGCGTGCTGGGCCCCGTCCGCCAGCTGCTCACCGACGACGTCTACGTCTACCAGTTCAAGATCAACGCCAAGCCGGCCTTCGGCGGCGACAAGTGGGCCTGGCACCAGGACTACCTCGCCTGGCAGCTCGCCGACGCCCTGCCCGCACCCCGGCAGGTCAACATCGGCGTCTTCCTCGACGACGTCACCGAGTTCAACGGGCCGGTCATCTTCCTGCCCGGCTCCCACCGCAACGGCATGGTCCGCGACGGCCGCAAGTCCGACGCCCGCTCGGAGCAGCACCTCGACCCCGACGACATCGCCCTGACCCCCGGGCAACTCGCCGAGCATGTCGACCAGTACGGCATGTCCAGCCCCAAGGGCCCGGCCGGCTCGGTGGTGTTCTTCTCCCCGGAGATCGTGCACGGCTCCGCGCCGAACATGTCCCCCTTCGCCCGCCGGCTGCTCATCGCCACCTACAACGACGTCACCAACCTGCCCAGCTGGTCCGGCGAACCCCGCCCCGACTACGTCGTCTGCCGCGACACCGAGCCGCTGCGCCCGCTGTCCGAGCCCTTCCTCGACGCCCTCGAGGGGGTGACGGCATGACCGCGCGCACCGGAAAGGCCGTGGTCCTGGAGGAGTTCGGCGCGCCGCTCGCCCTGCGCGAGTTCGGCATCCCGCAGGCCCCCGCCGGGGGCATGATCGTGGCCTGCGGCTACGGCGGCATCTGCGGCACCGACCTGCACCTCCAGCAGGGCCACCTGCCCATCCCCACCCCGCTCGTCCTGGGCCACGAGGGCTACGGCGTCATCCGCGAACTCGGCGCCGGGGAGCACCGCGACGCCACCGGCGCACCGCTGGCCGAGGGCGACGCGGTGATGTGGGCCTCGTCCATCGCCTGTGGCGCGTGCCCGCCCTGCCGGCTGCACCGCGAACCCACCCTGTGCGAGAACCGCCGCACCTACGGCGTCAACCGCCCCGTGACGGAGGGGGCCGGGCTGTCCGGCTCGTGGGCCGACCACATCGTGCTGCAGCCCGGCACCACCGTCGTCAAGGCGGCCGAGGGCGTCGACCCGCTGGCCGCGATGTCGCTGGCCTGCGCCGGACCCACCGTGGTGCACGCCCTCTTCGAGCGCCGGCCCGTACGGCTCGGCGAGACCGTCGTGGTCCAGGGCAGCGGGCCCGTCGGCCTCGCGGCGGCGGCCTTCGCCCATCTCGCGGGCGCCGCCAAGGTGATCCTCGTCGGCGGCCCCGCCGAACGGCTGGCCCTCGCGGCCGAGGCCGGCATCGGCGACGTGCACATCGACATCGCCGGGGCACCGGACGCCGGGCACGTCCTGCAGCAGGTGCGCGACGCCACCGGCGGCGCCGGGGCGGACCTCGTCATCGAGTGCGCCGGAGTGCCCGCGGCCGTCGCCCAGGGCCTCACCCTGGCCCGCCGCGGCGGCTCGTACCTGGTCATCGGCCAGTACTCCGACGCGGGCGACACCCTGCTCAACCCGCACCAGATCGTCCACCGCCAGCTCGACGTCATCGGCTCCTGGGCGTTCACCGGCGCCCATCTCACCGAGTACGTACGGCTGTTGCCCACGCTGGCCGCCCGCTTCGACCTCGCCGGCCTGGTGACGGCGTACCCGCTGGAGCAGCACGCCGAGGCCATGGCGGCGGTCGCCGCCGGGTCGGTGATGAAGGCCGTGCTCACCAGCTGAACATGCAGGACATCACAGGGAGCCGCCCGCGATGCACAGCGGGCGGCTCCTTCCCGTGCCCTCTCACGCCCCTCCGGCCAGGCGCCGCACGGCCGTTGCCGTCCCCGGGTCGTCCGGCACGTAGGCCAGGAAGTGGTGTCCGGGCTCGTCCACGGCCGCCAGCTTCACGTATCGCAGGTGCAGATCGCCCGCCACCGGGTGACGGAAGTGCCGCACCGCCGGGTGGAACGCCGCCGTCTCCCGCTGCCCGTACCAGCGGGCCGCCTCCGGGTCGGCCAGCAGCTCCTCGACGATCTCGGCGTACCGCCCGTCCCCGGGATGCCGCGCCGCATGCGCGCGGAACTGGCCCAGCAGGCTGCGCGCTTCGGGCTCCCACTGCGCCAGCAGCGAGCGGCTCGGCGGCCAGCGGAACACCAGCCACAGCAGATTGCGCTGCTTCGGAGGCAGCCGCGCCGGGTCGGTGAGCAGCGCCGCGTAACCGGCGTTCCACGCCAGCAGGTCCCAGTGCGGGTCGATCACCACCGCCGGGTTCGGGTCCGTCGCCTCCACCAGCGACAGCAGGTTCCGCGAGACCCAGCCCGGCGCCGCCGACCCGGTCTCCGGGGCGTCCTCGGTGAACGACAGCACGTGCGCCGTCTCGTCCGCGTCCAGCAGCAGTGCCCGCGCCACCGCACGCAGCACCTGCTCCGAGGTGCGCACCCGGCCCTGCTCCAGCCACGCGTACCAGGAACCGCTGATCCCGGCCAGCCCGGCCACCTCGCCCCGGCGCAGCCCGGGGGTGCGCCGCCGCGGCGAACCCGGCAGGCCCACGTCGGCCGGTGCCAGCCGCTCCCGGCGGGAGCGCAGGAAGGCCCCGAGCTCCTGACGCGGCGTGCGCGTCGTGGTGTCCATCGTCCCCCCGGTCTTCCCCGTGACGGCTGCTGACGAGCCTGTCAGCGATGGTAATCGGTTGAGGTGATCACGACGGGCCGCCGGGCGGTGAGATGGAGGCATGGGTGAAGAGAGGAGAACCTCCCCATGACTACTGTCGCGTCCCCCGTTTCCGCCCCTCCTGCAACCGGGCTTCCCAAGCAGTCGCTCCGGATGCTGAGCGCCGCCGGATTCGTCAGCAACTTCGACCGTTTCTGCATCGCACCGATGCTCGTGCTCATCGGCACGCATCTCGGCGCCTCCCTCTCGACCGTGGTCCTCGCGGCCAGCGGCTACTACCTCTGCTACGGGCTCATGCAGCCGGTGTGGGGGCTGGCCAGCGACCGGCTGGGGCGGGTGCGGGTGATGCGGTTCTCCCTCGTGGGAGCGGCCGTTGCCGCGTTCTGCTCGGCGGCGGCGCCCGATGCATCCGTACTGATCGTGGCGCGGGCCGTCGCCGGGGCCTTCTTCGCGGCCTCGATCGCCGCCTCGCTCACCTACGTCGGCGACACCGTCCCCGCGGCGGTGCGGCAGCGCCCGCTGAGCTCGCTGATGACGGCCTTCGCGCTGGGCACGGCCGTGGCCACCGTGGTGGCCGGAGTGGTGGCCCTGTACGTCAGCTGGCGGCTGGTATTCGCCCTGCCGGGCCTGCTCGCGGCGTACCTCGTGTTCGCCCTGCGCCGCCTGGAGGAGCCCGAACGGGAGCCCGTCGGCTCGCTGTTGGCGCCCATACGGGACGTGCTGCGCTCGGGCTGGCAGTGGTACGTCATGGCCGTGGCCGCCCTGGAGGGCGCGGTGCTGCTGGGCTTCCTGACCTACATCGCCCCGGCCCTGGAGGCACGCGGCGTGCCGACCGCACTCGCGGGAGCGGTGTCCGCGCTCTACGGCGTGGGCTCCATGTCCGCCGCCCAGTGGGTCAAGCGCCTGGTGGGCCAGTGGGGCGCGGTCCGGCTGATCGTGGCGGGCGGTGTGCAGATGGCCGCCGCCTACGCGGTCGCGGCGGTCAGCCAGTCCGTGCCGGCGCTCGTGGTGACGGCCCTGCTGCTGGGCGGCGGCTGGTCGTTCATGCACTCCACGATCCAGTCGTGGGCGACCGGCCTGTCGGCGACGGCCCGGGCGACCGGAGTGGCCATGTTCGGCGTGGCTCTGTACGTCGGCAGCGCGGTGGCCAGCGCCGTCTCGGCCGCGGCCGCCGGGGCGCACCACTACGGGGCGCTGTTCACCGTCGCCGCGGTCCTGACGGTGCCGCTGACGGTGGCGGCGGCGGTGGGGCGGTCGCGGTACGGGAAGTAGGGGTTGGCGGTGATGCTGCTTCTGCCGGGAAGATGTCGTCCCGGCAGAAGCAGCGTTCGTTCGTACCGATTTCCCGGGAGGCCGACGTGACAGCTGTGATGCAGACGTCCGAGCAGGTGGTGGGCGTCGAGCGGGGGCAGTTCGCCCTGTGCGACGCGTCGGCGCCGTTCGACGACGAGCAGCCGTGGCGGCTCCCGGCGCTCGAAGGGCGGCAGTTCGCCGTCAACGGCAGCGGGTTGACGGTCGCCAGCACCGTCGCCATGCACGACGCCGATGTGCGGCTGGAGTTGTGGGACGGGCCGCCCCCGGAGCAGCCGGCCGGGCCGCCGGTGGGCGAGTGCGTGCTCGACGTGCCGTCCGGTGCGGTGACGGCCTGGGCGGTGGCGCACGGCCCGGCGGGCGAGCCGATGGAGCTGGGCGGGCCCGGAGCGTACGCCGTGCGCCTGTACCGGCACGGAGGCGGTCCGGTGGCGCGGGCACGGCAAGAGGCCGCGGACCCGCCGCTGTTCGGCGGTCTGGAGCGGTACGTCATCCAGCTGTGGGCCCGGGGGTGACGTACCGCTGACGCGTCAGTGTCAGTGGATGGTGACGTAGAAGGCGTCCTTGTGCAGGATCCGGTCGGCCACGTACCAGTTGTTCAGGTCGGTTCCGGCGTTGCCGTTCTGCGTGCCGTTGACGTACTTCACCGAGAAGTTGCCGTCGCCCTTGCCCGCGCCCTCCCAGGACGAGGCGAAGGGGTACTCGTCGCACTCCTCGCCGGCCTTGTGCGGCAGGTGGGCGCAGGTGCTCTGGACCTTGTTGCGGTTCTTGTTGTACTCGGCGGTGGCCGTCGCGTCCCAGTTGGACACCAGCCGGTGCAGCGGTCTGCCGGAAGCGACGCTGCCCGGAATGGACTTGGTGTGTCCGGCGGGCGCGGGGGGATAGGTGGCCGCCGGGTTGGTCTGGGCGAGCCGGATGTGCTGGGCGACCGCTCCGTTGCGCGTGCTGCGGACGCTGTACTCGCCCATGACCGGCATGACCCGGTCGAATATCCCCGCGCCCTTGGAGCCGAGGTAGCTCGCGGAGTCGAAGCGGACGCCGTTGTCGAGCACCGTCCCGGTGCCGCCGCTGTTGGTCACGTTCGAGCGGATCGCGCAGCGTGCCACCTTGTCGCGGCCGTAACCGTCGTTCGCCGCCGAGGAGATGGTGTGGATGGCGGTCCCGCCCGCCTGCCACTCGCTCAGCAGGTTCGGCCCGGAACCGAAGACGTCGCACGCCTTGTTGCTGCCGTCCGGCCCGCGGTAGCCGGCGGTGGCCCACCCGATGGAGAGCAGTCCGTCGGTCGTCTCCCCGATCCGCCGGAACTGGTCCATGCCGGTCACCATGCGGATGACCCGGGAACCCTTGGTGCCGTCCCCGGCCGTGGTGTTCCGCCACGAGACGGTGCCGACCACCTTGCCGTTGACCAGGACGGAGTACCCGAGCGGGGTGACGCGGCAGTACGCGTAGTGGTTGAGGATCTGCTCACCGGACGTCGGCAGCAGCTTCCGGCAGGTGGTCAGGTCCGCACCGGCCGCGAGTGCCGATGCGTTCCGGGACGTGGCCGTGGACGTGTAGGTGGTTCCCAGCCGTTGCGCGGTCACGTCACCGTGCTCGTGCAGTGTGGCCGGCGGCTGCGGTACGGAATCGGGCCACTGCGCGTCCCGGTTCTGCGCTCTGGCGTCCCATCTGCTGCCGATGGCGGGCAGCGGATGCGCGGCGTCTACGACCTGTATGGGCGTCGTGACGACGTCGGTCTTCGCGGCTGGGCCCGGTTGTGCCACGGCAGAGGTGGCGGGGAGGGCGGTGCAGGCGGCGCCGACCAGGGCGGTGGTCAGCGCACGGCGTATCGGCCAGTGCATGGGCGCTCCTAGAGTCGCTCCTCGTGGCCTGTTGGCCACGGCAGGGCGACGCTAGGCATGCCGAACACGTGAACCAAGAGTTCCGGCCGAACCGCCCACCGCAGAAGGGCGGTTTTCGGCCACTCCAGGAGCCTGCCGTGCTCCGCGTCTCACCACCCCACCGGCATCTCCCGCGGTCCGCGGACCAGCATCTGGGTCTTCCAGACGATCTCACCGGCCGGACGGAGGCCCGGGAGCCGCAGAGAGAGCGCTCTGAGAGCCTCCTGCAACTCCACCCGGGCCAGCGGTGCCCCGAGACAGTGGTGCACGCCGTGGCCGAACCCCAGGTGCTGGTTGCCCTGCCGGGACAGGTCGAGTCCGTCGGGCGCGCTGAAGCGCCGGTCGTCACGGTTGGCGGCGCCCATCGACACCAGGACGGCCTCGCCCTCGCGCACCAGCGTCCCGCCCACCTCGACGTCCTCGGTGGCGTAGCGGGGCACACCGGCCGCCATGCCCATGGGGACGAAGCGCAGCAACTCCTCGACCGCGGCCGGGATCAGGGCCGGATCGGCGGCCAGGCGCGCGAGTTCGCCGGGGCGGTCGAGGAGGGTGTGCACGAAGTTGGGGATCTGGGTGGCCGTGGTCTCGTGCCCCGCGACCAGCACCGCCACGCACAGGTCGATCAGCTCCTGCTCGGACAGCCGGTCCTCCTGGTCGCGGGCCTCGATCAGGGACGTCATCAGGTCGTCCGCGGGCCGTCCACGGTGCTCGGCGATCAGCTCGCCCATGTAGGCACGCAACTCCTGCCTGCTGGCCTCTGCTTCCTCGGCCGTGAGGGAGCTCGTGGAGAGCGCGTCGTCGCTCCACTTGCGGAAGAGGGGCCGGTCCGCCTCGGGCACGCCGAGCATGCGGCAGATGACGGAGACGGGCAGCGGCAGCGCGAAGGAGTCGACCAGGTCGGCGGGTTGGCCCGCCGCCACCATGTCGTCCAGCAGGCTTCCGGCCAGAGCGCGGATGTCCGGGCGCAGCCGCTCCATCCGCTGCACGGTGAACGCCCCGGCCACCAGCCTGCGCAGCCGGGAGTGGTCGGGCGGGTCCATGGCGAGGATGCCGGTGTTGTTCTGGTTCGCCGACTGCCGGGGCTCGTCGTGCGCGACGCAGGCGGCGCGGCTGAACCGCTGGTCGCCCAGGACGAGCCGGGCGTCCGCGTACCGCGTCACCAGCCAGGCCGGCTCGCCGTAGGGCAACTGGACGCGCGGCAGGCCCTCGTGGGCGCGCGCCTCGGCGTACTGCTCGGACAGCTCCAGTCCGGCGGCTTCGTTGAAGGGGTAGGCGGCGGGCTCGGCGGGGGAGACGGACATCCGGACTCCTCGTTCCTTCGCAGGGGCAGTAAGGTCTCGCGGCGGTGCAGGAGCATGATGTAAGCAGGTGCTTACATCGACCGTAGGACGGGACGGGGCAGGCGTCAACAGGGCCTGTCGGCCCGGCGCTTGAGGAGGACCGGAATGACCGCAGAGAAGCCGGCGCGCCGACGCGACGCCGAGGCCACCCGCAGATGCCTCGTCGAGGCAGCTGCTCAGCTCTTCGCCGAACGCGGCTACGACCGCACGACGGTGCGCGCGATCGCCGACCGCGCCGGCGTCAACCAGGCCCTGCTCTTCCGCTACTTCGGCTCGAAGACGGCGCTCTTCGGCGAGGTCGTGGCGATGAACGGCCGCCGGCAGCTGGAGGAGACCCCTGCCGAACAGCTGCTGCAGACCGCCCTGCACAACCTGCTCGCCCCGGCCGGCACGTCGGCTGCCGACCGCTCGCTCGAAGTGTTCCTGCGCTCCGCCGGCAGCGACGACGAGGCGGCGCAGACGAACCGCCGCCTGACCGAGGAGTACGCCGCGGCGCTGACCGGCCTCACCGACGCCGACGACGCCGAACTGCGCGCCGCGCTGGTTCTCGCCTGGCTGCTCGGCATCGGCCTCACCCGCGTCGTCGTCCGCCAGGAACCCCTGGCCAGCGCCGATCCGGAGCACGTGAGCCGGCTGATGCTGGACGCGGTGCGCAGGCTTCTGGAACGGATGCCGTGACCCGGTCCCGGTTGCGTACGCCGTGTTTCACGCTTGCCGCCGCCTCGTGCGCCCTGCCGGACGGTCTGGACGTGCATCGGGGCAAACCGGAAGGCTTGATCGGGTGTTGGTACGACGGTGGCTGGACGAGGCGGGCATCTCCGACCCCGCATTGCGGCAGGGCTACATCATGTGCGTTCGGGATGCCGCTCGTCAGGACCGGGGGAGTGCCCGCTGGTGGGGTCTGCGGGCGGTGCCCGCGGCACTGCGTCCCCATGCCGGGGCGCTCATCAGCATGGCGTTCGCCGCCGACGCACGCGTCGACACCGGCCCGGCCGGTGAACGACGACGCCGGTTCGAGGAGTACGCCGATGCCGTCATGTCCGCGGTCACCACCGGTTGTTCAGCGGACCCGGCCCTTCACGCCACGGCCCATACCGTCCGCACCTTCGCGCTGCCGGTGTCGCTGTTCGAGGGCCACTTCCTCGCACAGCGACAGGATCTCGACCACAGCGGGTTCACGACGTACGACGAGCTGCGGCAGTGGTTGACGAACTTGACCGGTGCGCCGATGGTCGTCGCGATGTCGCTCCTGGCGGGTCGTGACGTCGCTCGTCGGCTGGAGCCGGCGCTGCGCGAGTTCGGTGAGCTGATCCAGTTGACGGATGTGCTCTGCGATCTCGGCGAGGACCTGCGCGGAGGACGGCTGTATCTGCCCCTGGAGGACCTCGACCGGTTCGCAGTCCGCGCCGGGGACCTCAGGGCAGGGCGGTGGACATCCGGCGCGGCCGGACTCGTCGCGTTCGAGGCCGGCCGGATCACCCGGCGGCTTCCCGCTCTGGTCGCCGACATGCAGCGCCACACCGATGCTCGTCTCCTGGGCGTCGCGGAGAAACACTGCGCGCTGTTCCTGCGCGAGGTGCTGGCCGACGGCCCCGCAGTGCTGCAACGGCCCCCGCGACCGGGCTTCACCGAGGTACTGGACGTATGGCAGTCGCACTGGCGCAGCACGATTCCCTGCTGAACGTGCAGGAGAGCGAAGGAGGTCGGTCATGGCGGTCGTCGCCCCGGAGTCCCTGATCCCGCTCATCCGGGCCGAGTTGCTCCGGTGGGCGGGAAGCGGCGAGAACCTCATGGAACTGGCCTGCCTGGATGCGCTGTTCCCCTTGGGCAAGCTCCTGCGCCCCGTCCTGTGCGTGGAGTCGGCGCAGGCCGTCGGCGGCGACGCCGGAGCCGTGCTCCCCTTCGCGGCCGGCATCGAGTGCGTGCACGTGGCCAGCCTCGTCCACGACGACATCGTCGACCAGGACCCGGTGCGCCGTGGACGGGCCTCGACCGCCGAGCAGTTCGGCATCGCGGAGGCGTTGCTGGCGGGGGACGGGCTCTCGGTCGCGGGACAGGCAGCGATGCTCAGCTGCGGTCCGGCGGACCGCGTGCTGGAGGCGGCACGCGCGGTGACCGACGCACTGCAGCGCATGTGCCGCGCCACGATGCGCGAGATGGAGATCCGGGAGGATCTGGACTGCGGCGTGCCGACCGTGCTCGGTGTGATCCGCGGCAAGACCGCTGCGCTGACCGGCGCATCCTGCCGGGCCGGTGCCCTCCTGGCGGGTGCGACGGCTGAGCAGAGCGGATGTCTCGGCCGGTACGGCGAACTGCTCGGCGAGGCGTTCCAGATCGGCGACGACCTGCTGCCGTACACGGTGGACGAGCGGGAGACCGGCAAGCCCGCGATGAGCGATGTCGCCAACCGGCAGCCGACGTTGCCGGTCCTGCTCGCCTACCGGGCTGCGGACGGGACCGACCGTCGGCGGCTCGCCGCGGTCTTCCGCGGCGAGTCCGATCCCGGCACGGCGCATCGGCACGTCCGGGACATCGTGATCGGAACCGGCGCGGCCGCCGAGGCGGCGCGGCAGGTACGCGCCTGCGTCGATGCCGCCCGCGCGGAGCTCGACGGCATTCCCCGCCCCGACCGGCTCGCGGAGCTGGCCCTCTCCGTGGTGGACCGCCACCGCTGAGGCCGCCCGGGTCAGTTGCCGACGTACTCCGCGAGATGCTCCCCGGTGAGGGTGGACCGGGCGGCGACGAGATCGGCCGGCGTGCCCTCGAAGACGACGCGGCCGCCGTCGTGGCCCGCGCCGGGGCCGAGGTCGATGATCCAGTCGGCGTGTGCCATGACCGCCTGGTGGTGCTCGACGACGATGACCGACTTGCCGGAGTCGACAAGCCGGTCGAGCAGGCCGAGCAGGTGCTCGACGTCGGCGAGGTGGAGGCCGGCGGTCGGCTCGTCGAGGATGTAGACACCGCCCTTCTCGGCCATGTGCGTGGCCAGTTTGAGCCGCTGCCGCTCGCCGCCGGACAGCGTGGTGAGCGGCTGGCCGAGGCTGAGGTAGCCGAGCCCGACGTCGGCGAGCCGCTCCAGGATCCTGTGCGCGGCCGGGGTGCGCGCCTCGCCGGTGCCGAAGAACTCCCCGGCCTCGGTCACCGGCATCGCGAGCACCTCGCTGATGTCGCGGCCGCCCAGGCGGTACTCCAGCACCGATGCCTGGTACCGCTTCCCCTCGCACTCCTCGCAGACGGTGGCGACGCCGGCCATCATCGCCAGGTCGGTGTAGACCACGCCCGCTCCGTTGCATGTCGGGCACGCGCCCTCGGAGTTGGCGCTGAACAGCGCCGGCTTCACGTCGTTGGCCTTGGCGAACGCCTTGCGGACCGGGTCGAGCAGCCCGGTGTACGTGGCCGGGTTGCTCCGCCGGGAGCCGCGGATCGCGCTCTGGTCGACGGCCACCACTCCCGCACCGGGCGGGATCGACCCGTGCACGAGCGAGCTCTTGCCGGAGCCGGCGACGCCGGTGACGACGGTGAGCACGCCGAGCGGGACGTCGACGTCGACGCCGCGCAGGTTGTGCGTCGTCGCGCCGCGGATCGGCAGCCTGCCGGTGGGCTTGCGGACCGTCTTCTTGAGGGCGGCCCGGTCGTCGAGATGCCGGCCGGTGACGGTGCCGCCGGCCCGCAGCCCCTCGACGGTGCCCTCGAAGCAGACGGTGCCGCCCGCCTGTCCGGCGCCGGGGCCGAGGTCCACGACGTGGTCGGCGATCGCGATCATCTCCGGCTTGTGCTCCACGACGAGCACCGTGTTGCCCTTGTCCCGCAGCCGCAGCAGCAGTTCGTTCATCCGCTGGATGTCGTGGGGGTGCAGGCCGGTGGTGGGCTCGTCGAAGACGTAGGTGACGTCGGTGAGCGAGGAGCCGAGGTGGCGGATCATCTTGACGCGCTGTGCCTCGCCGCCCGACAGCGTGCCCGACGGCCGGTCGAGCGAGAGGTAGCCCAGGCCGATCTCGACGAACGAGTCGAGGGTGTGCTGCAGTTTGGCGAGCAGCGGCGCCACCGACGGTGCTTTGAGGCCGCGGACCCAGCCGGCGAGGTCGCTGATCTGCATCGCGCACGCGTCGGCGATGGTGATCCGCTTGATCTTCGACGACCTGGCTCCCTCGGCGAGTCGCGTGCCGTCGCAGTCGGGGCAGGTGGTGAAGGTGACCGCCCGTTCCACGAACTCCCGGATGTGCGGCTGCATCGCCTCCTTGTCCTTGGCGAGCATCGACTTGCGGATCCGCGGAATCAGGCCCTCGTAGGTCATGTTGATGCCCGCGATCTTCATGCGGACCGGCTCGCGGTGGAGGAAGTCGTGCAGTTCCTTCTTGGTGTACTTGCGGATCGGCTTGTCCGCGTCGTAGAAGCCGGACTCGCTGTAGAGGCGGTGGTTCCAGCCGCCGGCCTTGTAGCCGGGGACGGTGATCGCGCCCTCGGCGAGCGACTTGGAGTCGTCGAAGAGCTGGGCGAGGTCGAGGTCGGTGACCGCGCCCCGGCCTTCGCAGCGCGGGCACATGCCGCCGGTGCGGGAGAAGGTCGCCTTCACCGTCTTCGACGTACCGCGCTCGACCGTGATCGCACCGCTGGCCTTCACCGAGGGGACGTTGAAGGCGAAGGCGCTGGGAGGACCGATGTGGGGCTTGCCGAGCCTGCTGAAGAGGATGCGCAGCATCGCGTTGGCGTCGGTGGCGGTGCCCACGGTGGAGCGCGGGTCGGCGCCCATCCGCTGCTGGTCGACGATGATCGCGGTGGTCAGGCCGTCGAGGACGTCGACGTCGGGCCGCGCGAGGGTGGGCATGAAGCCCTGGACGAAGGCACTGTAGGTCTCGTTGATCAGCCGCTGCGACTCAGCGGCGATGGTGTCGAACACCAGGGAGCTCTTGCCCGAGCCGGAGACACCGGTGAACACCGTCAGCCGCCGCTTGGGGATCTCGATGCTGACGTCCTTGAGGTTGTTCTCGCGCGCACCGTGCACGCGAATCAGCTCGTGACTGTCGGCAGCGTGCGGCGCGCTCTTCGCGGCCTTGGTCATCGTCTCTCCGTCCAAATCTGCGCCCTGAAGGGGCGCGGGGAACTGCGCGCCCAGCCACGACGAGCCCGCAGCCGACGCACTGCGCTTCCTGTGGATTCGCTACCGCGTACGCGGCTGGGTGAAGCGGAGCATGTTGCCGGCCGGATCGCGGAAGGCGCAGTCGCGGACGCCGTAGTGCTGGTCCATCGGCTCCTGGAGGACCTCGCCGCCGGCGGCCCGGATGCGTTCGAAGGTGGCGTCGCAGTCGTCGGTGGAGAAGATCACGCCGCGCAGCATGCCCTTGGCCAGCAGTTCCGCCATCGCCTGCCTGTCGGCCGGCGAGGCGTTGGGGTTGGCGAGCGGCGGTTCGAGGACGATCTGCACGTCCGGCTGCTCCGGCGACCCGACGGTCACCCACCGCATCCCCTCGAACGCGACGTCGCCGCGCACCTCGAGGCCGAGGACGTCGCGGTAGAAGGCGAGCGCCGTGTCATGGTCGTCGACTGCGATGAAGCACTGGGAAAGCTTGATGTTCATGCCCCCGACGCTACGAGGCGGCAGCCGATTCCGCTTCTCCGATCCTGACCGGTTCGCCGTTCCTGCGCGGCCGCGTGAAGATCTTGGCCACGCACGCCGGGATCGCGGCGCCCGCCTCGTGGCTGCGGGCCCGGTAGGCGCTGGGACTCTCGCCGACCAGCTCGGTGAAGCGCGAGCTGAACGACCCCAGCGAGGTGCAGCCGACCGCGAGGCAGACCTCCGTGACGCTCAGATCACCCCGCCGCAGCAGCGCCTTCGCCCGCTCGACGCGGCGGGTCATCAGATAGCTGTAGGGCGTCTCCCCGAAGGCGGCGCGGAAGCTGCGCGAGAAGTGCCCGGGCGACATGAGGGCGACGTTCGCCAGCGCCGGCACGTCCAGCGGCTGCGCGTAGTCGCGGTCCATCGTGTCCCGGGCGCGGCGCAGCCGCACCAGATCCTCCAGGTTCATGCGCACCAGCATCGCACGCAGCGCTGACATGCCTCCCTGCGAGCAAAAGCCATGGCCTGCGCTTGACGGGGCGGGCGCCGAGCAGGAAACTCACCGTGTGATGAATTATGGCGAGGGGGCCGCCCCCGCGATCCGTGCCACCGGCCTGACGGTCGTCCGCGGTGGCCGTACCGTCCTGCACGGTCTCGATCTCGACGTCCCGCGCGGCTCGGTCACCGGCCTGCTCGGCCCCAGCGGCTGCGGCAAGACCACGCTGCTCCGCTCGATCGTGGGCGTGCAGCGCGTGGCCGGGGGGCGGGTGGAGGTGCTCGGCAGCCCGGCCGGAAGCGCTGCGCTGCGCGACCGGGTCGGCTACGTCACCCAGGCACCCTCCGTCTACGGCGATCTGAGCGTCGCCGAGAACCTCCGCTACTTCGCCGCCGTCCTCGGCGCACCGCCCTCCGACCCCGACCGCGTGATCGCCGAAGTCGGTCTCGCCGCCCATGCCCACGACCTGGTCGCCCGGCTCTCCGGCGGCCAGCGCGCCCGCGTCTCGCTGGCCGCGGCCCTGCTCGGCACCCCCGAACTGCTCGTCCTGGACGAGCCCACCGTCGGCCTGGACCCGGTCCTCCGTCAGGAGCTCTGGCGGCTCTTCCGGCAACTCGCCGACGGGGGCGCCGCCCTGCTGGTCTCCAGCCATGTCATGGACGAGGCCACCCGCTGCGACCGCCTCCTGCTGATGCGCGACGGACGGCTGCTCGCCGCCGGCACCCCTGCCGAACTGCTGCGCAGGACAGGGGCGTCCGACGTCGACAGCGCCTTCCTCGCCCTCGTCGCCCAGGCCCCGGACGCGGCCGCCGCCATCCCCTCCGGAGACGCCTCGTGAACACCGCCCGCACCCTCGCCACTGCCCGCCGGGTGCTGGCCCAGCTCCGGCACGACCCGCGCACCATCGCCATGCTGCTCGTGGTGCCCTGCGTGCTGCTCGCCCTGCTCCGCTACATGTTCGACCAGCAGCCCCAGCTCTTCGACCGCGTCGGCGCGGCGCTGCTGGGGATCTTTCCGCTGCTGGTGATGTTCCTCGTCACCTCGGTCGCGATGCTGCGCGAGCGCACCACCGGCACGCTGGAGCGGCTGCTCACCATGCCCCTGGGCCGGCTGGACCTGCTGCTCGGGTACGCCCTCGCCTTCGGCCTGGTCGCCCTGGTGCAGGCGGTGCTCGCCTCGGCGCTGACGCTCGGGCTGCTGGGGCTGAAGGTGGCGGGCCCGGCCTGGCTGCTCTTCGCGGTGGCGGTCGGCGACGGCCTGCTGGGCATGGCGCTCGGCCTGCTGGTCTCGGCGTTCGCGGCCACCGAGTTCCAGGCGGTCCAGTTCCTGCCCGCCGTGATCCTGCCGCAGCTGCTGCTGTGCGGGCTCTTCGCCCCGCGCGCGAGCATGGCGGCCGTCCTGCGCTGGGTCTCGGACGTGCTGCCGCTCTCGTACGCGGTCGACGCGATGGCCAGGCTGACCACCACCGCAGGCGTGGACGCCCTGCTGGTACGGGACTTGGCCGTCATCGCGGGCGCCGCCCTGCTCGCGCTGTCGCTCGGCGCGGCCACGCTCCGCCGCCGCACGGACTGAGCCCGGCCGCATTGCACGTAAAATAATCACAGCTCGATCTAAAGGCCACGTAAAATCCCCGCGTCCTGATTTTTCTCGATGTGGGGGGGGTACTCCGCCCTGTGGGCACTTCTCTGCGCGCCCTGCGTGCACTTGTGCTGCTGGCCGGCTTCTATCTGCTCGCGCTTGTCGTGCTCGGCGTGTTCGTCGGCATCGACGTGGTGGCGTGGACGCGGGCTCCGGTCGTTGCAGCGATCAAAACAACCGCGGTCACCGTGGTGTTCGGCTACCCCGTGCTCAAGGGCGTCTTCGCGCTCGGCGCGTCCAAGGGCGGGGAGGAGCACGGGCTGCCGGTGACCGAGGGCGAGCAGCCCGAACTGTGGCGCGCCGTACGGTCCCTGGCCGAGCGGTCGGGCACGCGGGCGCCGGACGAGATCGTCCTGACCGGCGACGTCAACGCGGCCGTCTCCGAGGACACCCGGATGCTGGGCCTGCTGCCCGGCCGGCGCCGCCTGTACCTCGGCGTCCCGCTGCTGACGGGCCTGACCGAGCCGCAGCTGCACGCCGTCGTCGCGCACGAACTCGGCCACTACGGCAACGCGGACACCCGCGTCGCCGGCATCACGCGGCGCGGCCGCGACGCCGTGGCGCGGACGGTGGAGGCGTTCCAGGAGCGCGAGCAGAGGGCCGTCAAGGACGAGCGCTCGCGGCAGGAGCGGGCGGCCGCCAAGAGGCTGCGCAAGGGCAGGAAGCCCCGGAAGGTCAACACCGGCGGCGCAGGCTTCGGTCACCGGATGATGGCCAAGCCGTTCCAGGCGTACGCACGCTTCTACCTGCGTGCCACGCACAGCGTCGGCCGGCAGCAGGAGCTCGCGGCCGACCGGTTGGCGGTCCGGGTCGCGGGCCGGGAGGCCACGGCCTCCGCACTGCGGGCGACCGCGGCCCTCGACGCCGCGCACGACCACTACATGGAGAGGTACGCCACGATGGGCGTCCCGGCGGGCGTCCTCCCGCCGCACGGCGAGGTCTTCGGTGGTCTGCGGCACCTGCTCGCCGACCCGCACCGCCAGGCGGACATGGCCGACCTGCGCGGCGAGTTGCCGCCCGACGCGGCGTCCCCGTACGACTCGCACCCTCCGGTGGCCGAGCGCGTACGGCTCGTCGAGGAACTGCCGGACGACGGCATGGCGGCGGCACCGGCGCGCCCCGCCCTGGAGCTGCTGCGCGACCCCGAGCGGGTGCTCGTGGAGCTGGAGGGCGCGGTCCTCACGCCGGAGGCGCTGGCCCTGGAGCGCGTGGAATGGCCGGAGTTGACGCACCGGGCCGCACTCGCATGGGCGCAGCAGGCCGCGCAGCCGCTGCGCTCGGCGATCTCGGAGGCCGGACTGGCGGCGGGCCTCGCCGCGGACGACCTCAACGCCCTGCTGGACGCCGCCGACGCCGGCCGGCTGTGGCAGGCCGCCGGTCACCTGCCCAAGTCGCCGGAGGCCGCACAGGCGACGGGCCGCGCCGCGCGGGAGTTCCTGCGGCCCGCACTGGAGACCGGCGTGACCCGGCTCGCGGAACTGGCCCTGGTGGAACGGGCCGGGGCGCGCTGGGAACTGTCCTGGTCCGCACCTGCCCGACTGGTGCTGCCCGGGGCCGGGGACGTGGCGGACGCGCTGGCCGCCGCGGTGCGGAGCGCTGTCGCGGACGTACCGGACACGCTGCCCCTGCGCACGCTCCTCGCCGACTGACCCGACCCACCGACGACTTGAGAAACCCATACCTGTGAGAATTTTCCCCCTCATCGTCCTCGCCGTCATGCTCGGCTTCTGGCTGCGGAACCGGCGGCGCGCGGCGAAGCTCGCACGCGAGGCGGCCGTCGCCGGCGCGGACCTGCTGCCGCCGGAGCGCCAGAACACGGACCGGGCCGCCGCCGACCCCGAGGCGGACGCCGTGACGGCGGCCCTCGCCCGGGGCGAATGGGAGCCCGCCGCCCGGGCCCTCGCCGCCGCGGGCACGGACTGGGAGCGCCGCTCCTGCCTCGTCGGCATCGCCTCCGGGCGGGCGGTCCAGGACGACGCCTGGCTGCGGGCCTGGCAGGCCGCGCGCCCCGACGACCCGGACACGGCCGTGATCGACGCGACCGCGAAGGTGTTCGTCGCCTGGGAGATCCGCGGCGGGGGCTGGGCCAAGGACACCACTGCCGAACAGTTCGCGGGCTTCCACCGTGTCCTGCGCGAGGCCCGCGAGGACTTCGGGCGGGCCGCGTCCCTGGCCCGCCCCGACGACCCCACCCCGTACCTGCTGCAGATCCCGCTGTACATGGGCCTGGGCGCCCCGCACGAGGCCTTCCACGAGCTGTGGGCCGAGGTCACCTCCCGCGCCCCGTACCACTACGAGGCGCACTGGCGCGCCCTCAACTACTGGTACGCCAAGTGGCACGGCTCCGCCGAGCTCTCCCGCGACTTCGCGCTCCGGGCCGCCGCAACGGCCCCTCGCGGCAGCCTGCTCACCGTGCTCCCGCTCCTCGACTGGTACGAGGCCAACGACGACAAGGCACCCGACGAGGCCTACGGCTGGCCGGAGGTCACCGCCCTCGTCGACGCCGCCCTGGCCGACGTGGCGGCGGCCCGCCCCGACCATCCGCGGCTGGCCGAAGTCCGGCACCTGCTGGCGTACTTCCTCGCCAAGGCCGGCCGCCACGAGGCCGCCCTGATCCAGTTCCGGCTGGTGGACGGCTACGTGGACGCCGTGCCGTGGCGCTACTACAGGCACTCGGCGAAGGCCTTCTGCGCCATGCGCGACAAGGCGCTCAAGGGCGCCCTGAGCGCTGCCCGGCCGTGACGACACGTGCCCGCCGCGCGAGGCCGTGCGGCGGGCACGATGGGCATTGCGGCGTCAGCCGGTGAAGGCGGCCAGGCCGTTGGGCGTTCCCACTCCGGTCGGGCCGTCGTAGCCGGGCCCGGCGGTGCACAGGTAGGAGGGGGAGCACGTGGCCGTCGAGCCGCTGGTCACGTCGTTCAGCGCGTCCGTGTGTGCGTACGGGAACGAGGCGGGGTACGAACCGGCGGACGGGGTGCCGGCGTCGGCGTATACGCTCGCGATGATCGGCGCGGCGGCGCTGGTGCCGCCGTACACGCTCCAGCCGGAGCCGCCGTAGGTCTGGTACACGGCGACGCCGGTGGCCGGGTCGGCGACGGCGGCGACGTCGGCCACCGTGCGCTGCGCGCAGCCGGTGTCCGTCTGCCAGGCCGGCTTGGTGTCGTAGGCCGAGCACCCGGAGCCGCCGCCCTCGGTGGCGCTGGTGTTCCAGACGCTCTCGCCCCAACCGCGGCTGCTGGAGTCGCGCTTGAGGGAGGTGCCGCCCACGGCGGTGACGTACTGCGAGGCGGCCGGGTATTCGACGCCGTAGCCGCTGTCACCGGAGGAGGCGGTGATGACGACGCCGGGGTGGTTGTAGTAGCTCTCGTCGGAGGAGGTGTCCGAGGCCGACTCGGGCCCGCCGTAGCTGTTGGAGACGAACTGTGCGCCGAGCCGTACGGCGGTGTTGACCGCCGTGCCCAGGTCGGCCGTGCTCGCGGTCTTCGCCTCGACGAGGATGATGCGGGCGTCGGGCGCGACGGCGGAGACCATGTCGAGGTCGAGGGAGATCTCCCCGGCCCAGCCCGTGTTGTTGCGCGGGTAGGTGGTGCCGCCCTGCTCGTCGACCTTCTGGAAGCACCTGTTGCCCGTGGTGCAGGCGGGCAGCCCGTACTGGCTGCGGTAAGTGGCCAGGTCCGACTCGGCGTTGGGGTCGTTGTAGGCGTCGACGATGGCGATCGTCTGCCCGCTGCCGCCGCCGGACGGCAGGTTGTAGGCGCTCTGGAGGTCGGCGGGGCCGTAGCCGGAGGGGGTGGCGTCGGCGGTGACGCCGAGCGCCCTGACGCGCTGGGGCGCGTTGGTCACGCGCAGGGCGTTGCAGGCCATGGCGCCGGGCCTGGTGGCCTTCGCGCAGGAGCGGACCCACGAGGCGCCGTGCGAGGAGCCGGAGGCGGGCTGCGCCTCGGCGGGCGCCGAGGCCACGAGGCCGGAGAGGGTGAGCGCGGCGGCTCCGAGGATGGCGAGGGCGGTGCGGCGGGGGGCCTGGGATCTGTGTCGTGCCGATGCGTTGCGCAACGTACGTCCTCCTGAAGTCGGTTGACCCGGTGGGCGGGTTGCGCAGACCGTAGTTTTGTCGGTGATCATTCAACAATGGGAGGGGGTGATTCCTGGGGAATCCTTGGCCGGTTCATGACACTCAGTGGGCCCGACCCCTGGGTCCCGGTCGTCGGCGGCCGTGGTGCAGGATGATCATCCGCGCGCCGGCCCGCTCCCGTGGCCCGGCGCGATCGTGATTCCTGGGACAGGCAGGTGGAAGTGACGCACCATTACCTCGGCCGAGTTGGCCGAACCGATCGCCCTGGCGGCAGATCCGGGCTCCGGGCAGGGGGAGGCCGGTGAACCGGTCGTTGACGCTGCACGACGCAGTCGTCGCCGGCATCGCGGTGGCCGCGGGGCTGGCCGCGGCGCTCGTTCTGCGGGTGCTTCTCCGCTGGCTCGCCGAACGGGCCCGCAGGACGCGGTGGAGCGGGGACGACATCATCGTCGACCTGCTGCGCACGTCCGCGCCGTGGGCCGCGGTGGCGGCCGGCGTCGCCGCGGGGGCCGCGGCCCTGCCGCTGAACCGCACCGTCGGACACACGGTCAACCAGACGCTGACGGTTGTCGTGATCTTCACGGTGACCCTCACCGTGGCCCGCGTCGTCGGCGGGCTGGTGCACTCCGTGGCGCAGTCCCGCTCGGGCGTGGCGGGATCGGCCACGATATTCGTCAACATCACGCGGATCGCGGTGCTGGCGATGGGCTTCCTCATCGTCCTGCAGACGCTCGGCATATCCATCGCCCCGCTGCTCACCGCCCTCGGCGTGGGCGGTCTGGCGATCGCACTGGCACTGAAGGACACGCTGGCCAACCTCTTCGCCGGAGTGCACATCCTCGTCTCGAAGACCGTCCAGCCCGGCGACTACATCCGGCTCAGCAGCGGTGAAGAGGGCTACGTCGTCGACATCGACTGGCGCAACACCGTGGTGGAACAGCTCGCGAAGAACCTCGTCATCATCCCCAACGGCAAGCTCGCCGGCACGAATATGATCAACTTCAGCCGGCCCGAGCAGAAGCTGTCCGTCACGGTGCAGGTGGGCGTCGCCTACGACAGCGACCTCGAAGAGGTCGAGCGCATCACCATCGAGGTGGCCGAGGGCGTGATGAAGGACGTCTCCGGCGCCGTGCCCGACCATGAACCGGCCGTCCGCTTCCACACGTTCGGGGACTCCCGGATCGGGTTCACGGTGATCCTCGGCGTGGGCGAATTCAGCGACAAGTACCGCATCAAGCACGAATTCATCAAGCGCCTGCACCAGCGCTACCGCGCCGAAGGCATCCGCGTCCCGGCTCCGGAGCGGACCGTCTCGCTGCTGCGGGGCTGAATCAGCAGGCGGGGGCGGCCGGCCCGTTCTGGCGCGTGAGATTGTCGTTCGACATCCAGCCCGAGGTGTTCGTGCCGGCCACGCGGACCCAAGTCCACGTGCTGCCGTAGGCGTTGACGACGGAGCAGTGGTACCAGAGCTTCGTGCCGGACTTGGCGAGGGTCACGGACGGGCACATCCGGTACGGCCCGGTCTGTAGGTGATTGCTGCCGGCCATGTAGCCGTAGGTGCCCGGTTCGGGGTCCGTGTGGCTCCAGCCGGCGCAACTCGCCGGAACAGGGGTCGGCTTCGCGGCGGGGGACGGTGACGTGCCGCTTGTGCGGACGCGCTTGCCGCCGTCCGTAGCCGGGGTGGCGGACGGCGGGGCCGTCGTCGGGTCGCTGCTGTTGCTGTTGCTGTTGCTGTGGGAAGGGGAGTTGCCCCCGGGTCGCACGGCTCGCATCTCGCCGTAGAGGGACGGGCCGACCCTGACCGGGCCGGGTTGCGGGAACGCCGGGCATAGGGCGTTTATGGGCACTGACCTGCGGTTATATTGGGTCGTACCCTCAGATCGCCACTGATCCGTGCCCCTTATCTCTCGGCACGTACGACCAACGTCCCGTCGCACTCACCCGTTGGCGGTCCGATGACCTCCGCTGTGATGTTGGTGAAGCAGGCCGAGAACAAGAGAGCCTCCCACTGCCTGGCTGAGTAGTCCCAACGCGAGACTGCCCGTGCTTCTCGAAGTGATCCCCTTGTTTTCTGGTCAGGTCGGGCTGGCCGGTGCGAAAACGCGAACATGCCACCGGGGGAAAGGCTTTGCCGAACCAGCGGCAAGAGAATGGCCGGGTTGGTGAACCACACAGGACCGAAGATGGACAGCACCACGTCGAAGCTGTGGGGGTGGTCGGACAGAAACTCCGTCGCCTCAGCCGTCTGGAACGTGAGGCCGGGCAGGTCTCCCCAGCGTGCGTCCGCTCTGGCTCGTTGACTGGGTGCGATGTCGACGCCGACGCAATCGGCTCCCAAAGTCGCAAGGTGAGCGAGGTTGCAGCCCGTACCGCAGCCGAGCTCCAGCACGCGGCGACCACGCACCGGGCCGAGCAGGGTCTCATCGGGGCCATGGTCGGGGTACTGCGTCCAGTTCAGCCACGTGGTGGCTCCCGCAGCGTTCATGGTCCTTCTGGGCGTCCTTCCTGCCGCGTACCGTTCCCACGCTGCGGTGACTGCTTCCATGCGGTTCCTTTCACGCGTGGTGGCTCCCCCCGGTCCCGGAGGGAGCCACCTCACCCGGCAGATCGTGCTGCTACTTGCCGCCGACCGGGCTGTCGGTGCAGCCGGCGTGGCACTGAGAGCAGTCGGATTCGCCTGCGTTCCACAGCTCGTGGTCGATGGCGAACCCGGCGTTCTCGATCGCCTGGACGGTGTCCCTGAGCGACAGTGGCTGGCTGCCGCTCTCCTGGGGGAGGTGCGGGACGTGGTGAATGTAGCGTCCGGTGACCGCGGTGCAGAAGGCCGTGTAGTTGACCGTGTCGAGCACGAACGAGTGAACACCTAGGTCGATGCTCGGAGCCGGGCCCATGCGAACGTCGGGGTGCTCACCGGACGCTACGAGGTAGGCGACGGTCTGAGCGAATGTGCGATCGGCGAGACTGCGGTCCATCTCGTGGTCGCGCATGATGAGCCGTACCGCGCGCTCCCAGACGTCCGGTGCCACACAGGCCCGGGGGTTCCGGGTTTCTACTGCTGTTGCCATCGTGCGTCTCCTTTTGATCGCGAGCAGGATCACCGGGACGACGGCCCCTCGGGCCGTCTCTATGCCCGGAGCATGGCCCGCGCTCAGGGACGTTTCCACCGACGTTCCGCGGACGTAGCGGCCTTCTCATCGGTAACGTCAAAAACGCCCAGACAACCGGGGAGGGCCCCTTGAACTTTGCCTTGCGCAACGCTATGGCCGACAAGAAACTGTCACCCCGTCAACTGGCCACCCGTGTAGGGGTGACGACCAAGACAGTGGAACGATGGATCGCAGATGGGGAGCTGATCCCGCATGCACGAAACCGCGTGGACACGTCAGGTGTGTTGGGAGTTGATGAAGCGGTGTTGTGGCCCAAGGCAGTCGGATCGGTCGTCAAGACCGGACCGGATCGAGAGATCATCTCCGCTTATCCGTACCGTTCGGCGTGCCCATCGTCGGTGTGGCGGCAGCTCATCAGTGAGAGCACGCGGGACATCGTCCTCGCCGGGTACACGAACTATTTTTTCTGGATCGAGCAGCCCGCGTTCCACGCCACACTTCGCGTCAAAGCCGACGCCGGTTGCCGCATCCGCTTCCTGCTCGGCGACCCGGACGGCCGTGTGACCGGGCAGCGCGAAGCCATCGAAGATGTGGCCTTCAAGGTGTCCACGCGCATCCGCATCAGCCTGGACGAGCTGGCCAAGCTCTCCGACCTCTCCGGCCTGGAAGTGCGCTTTTCGTCCGACGAGGACGCCACCAACCACGTTGGCCTGTCTGTCTTCCGGTTCGACGAACAGGCCCTCGTCACTCCACACCTCGCCCGGCTCGTCGGCCACGATTCGCCGATGCTGCACCTGCGCAGGCTCCAGGAGGGCGGCCTCTTCGACCGCTTCGCGGAGCACGCCGAGGAGCTTTGGGAGCGCGGGCGTGCCGTCACCCTGAACACGGGATGACCAGGGTTCTGTCTGCTGGTCGTATGGCGGATACGGCCTGTGCACCAGCATCTGCCACCGCCACATCATCGCCACACGACACCCGGAAACAGGCCGACGATGCGGCGCCTGGCGCGGTTTCGAAACGTCCGCTTCGTGTCGCCGGTCAGCGCCGCCGAAGGGCGGCCAGCACCTGCTCGACGTCGTCGGCGGTGTTGTAGAGGTGGAAGCCGAGCCTGGCCTTGCCCGCCCGCGTGCTCGCGGTGATGCCTGCCGCCGCCAGGTCGCCGGCATCGGCGTCCAGGGCCACGATCGCGCTGCCCCGCGCGGGCAGGCCGAGTCGGCCGAGAAGGGTGTCGGCGAGGCCCGCGCAGTGGGAGTGGACGGCGGCCAGGTCCAGGGAAGCCAGGTACGGCAGGGCGACGGCCGCGCCCAGGTGGGCCGGCCAGACCGGCGCGAGGTCGAAGCGGCGCGCCCCCTTTGCCAGGCGCAGGGGCATGCCGTAGACGGTCTGCATGGGTTCTTCGCCCGCGTACCAGCCGGCGACGACCGGCACGGCGCGCTCAAGGGCCCGCGGATGTACGGCTATCCAGGCGGCTCCGCGCGGGGAGAGCAGCCACTTGTACCCGGCGGCGACGACCCAGTCCGCCCAGTCCAGTCGGAGCGGTGTCCAGCCGGCGGCTTGCGTGACGTCCAGCACCACGGGCACGCCGCTGCGTTCGCGCGCCTCGCGCAGCGCGTCGAGGTCCACGCGGGCGCCGTCCGCGGACTGCACGACGCTCACGGCGGCCACGTCGTATTCGGGGAGGGCCGAGGGGAGCGCGGTCAGATCCACCTCGGTCACCGTCACCCCGCGGTGCGCCTGGGCCGCGAACGGGAAGGTGGTGCTGGTGAACTCCCCTTTGGCCACGAGCACCTTGGCCCCGTCCGGCAGACCGGCGGCCACCGGGGCCAGCAGCTGGGACACGGCCGCGCCCACTGCCACGCGCTCGACCGGGACGCCGACGAGGTCGGCGTAGCCCTGCCGGGACAGGGTCACCGCCTCGTCGAAGTCGTCCGGCGTATCGGCCCCGCGCCGCCACCGGTCCACACCGGCGGCCACCGCATCGGCGACCGCGCCGGGCGGAATGCCGATGCTCGGCGTGTTCAGGTACCCGCGGGGAACGTCGAATTCGGCTCCGAAGGCGTCGCGCATACCGCCATGTCTATCAAATGCGGTCTGGGGTTGGGGTGTTCATCGCCTTGCCCGATCCCGTGCTGCCCACCGCTCTGTCATGCTCGGGCAGCATGGCCGACGACGAGGCGCTCGTGCGTCCTGCAACGGACGCCGACCGTGCAGGAGTCCTGGCTCCGGCACCCCGGCTTGCCGAGGGCGTCGCGGCATGGCGGGATCACGCGGCGGCGGTCCGGGCCGCCGGCACATGGCTGGCGGAGTCGATGGCCGCTGCCGGCGAGGGGCGGGCCGGGGTGTTCGTCGCCATCCGCGGCGACCTGGTCGTCGGGGTGGTGGCGGTGGAGGAACAGCGCCACTACACCGGGGTGCTGGACGGCCGTCAACCAGCGGCGTGCTCCACGTGTTCCTCCTCGTCCTCGTCATCGTCGACGGCCGGCGGACAGAGATCCATGACCATGTCCAGCCCGAGGGTTCCGATCTCCTTCAGCAGTGGTGCGGAAAGCTCGCAACTTCCTTGTCCGTTCTCGCTGCTGTAGCCGAGGAAGAGATCCATGAAGCATTCTCCGGCCAGTCCGTCGAGCACGTCATGCCTCTCGCGCACCCGGCTCACCAGAACCTCGACGTGCTCGTGGAGGGGACGGCTGGTCTCCAGCCCGCTCTCCAGAATCCACACCGACGCTTCCCGCCGCCGGCTCGTGGGATTCCGGGGACTGTACAGGCTCCCCTTCTCGAAGGCACGGTCGGGCTCGATCCCCAGCCGCGCCGTCACCTCCCGGGCGGTCACGGTTTCACTCGTGATCCGCAGCGAACCGGTGGCCCACTTGCCGTCCTCCATCGGCGGCTCTTGCCCCGTCTCCAGTTCCGTCACCGGCCCCGCAATTTCATTCGTCGCTCGATACGCAAAAATACTCACTATGAGTGATTATTCCATGTCCATCCCGTTTGACCGACTGCGTGCCGCCCTGGACGTCGCGCTCCGGCACGTGGAAGCGCAGCACGGTGATTCCGTCGCGCTGACGGAGGACTGCTTCTGGTCCGTTCCGCAGGAAGATCTCTACGACATGGGGCACAAGCCGACGGAGCTCACGATCGGCTCCTTGGCGGACTCCTGGGAGTGGGTCGAGAAGCTGCCCGACGAGCCCGGCGACGCCATCGACCACCACCTCGTCCGGCTGTCCGAGATCCTGCGGGCGATCGGCCACGCGCGGTCGGCGTCGTAGACCCGGGGCTGTCCGGGCGGATCCCGCCACAGCACCGTCCCGCCCCTATGTCATCATGTGATGACATCGCTCGATGACATGAAATGGGGGAACCTGTGGAGGCAGGGGACATACGGGGAGCAACGGCCCCCGCCACGTGGCGGCAGCGGGCGCTGGTGCCCGTGCTCGTCTATCTCGGCATGGTCGTGGCCATGGTCAGCAGCCTCGGTGCGCCGCTGGTGCCGCGTATCGCCGTCGTCGACCACGTCTCGCCGGCCACCGCCCAGTGGTCGCTGACCATCGCCCTGCTCGTCGGGGCCGTCGCGACCCCGACCATGGGGCGCCTCGGGGACGGGCCCCGGCGCCGGGCCGTGATCCTCGGTGCGGTGGGCGTCGTGCTGGCCGGCAGCGTGCTGGCGGCGCTGCCGCTGGGCTTCGGTGCGCTGCTCACGGGGCGGGCCCTGCAGGGCGTGGGCCTCGGGCTGATACCGCTGGCCATCGCCACCGCGCGGGAGAGCCTGCCCGCCGAGCGCTCGCGGCCGGCGGTCGGGGTGCTGTCGATCACCCTGGTCGCCGGAGTCGGCCTCGGCTACCCGGTCACCGGCCTGCTCACCCAACTCTTCGGCCTGCACGCCGGGTTCTGGCTCGCGGCCGTCATCAGCGCCGTCGCGCTGGCCGCCGCAGCGGTCGTCCTGCCGCCGACGCGGCACCTGACGCCGCAGCCGCTGGACGTGTTCGGCGCGGTGCTGCTCGGCGTCGCGCTCGCCGGAGTGCTGCTCGTCCTCGGCGAGGGGGAGTCCTGGGGCTGGACCTCGGCCCGCCTGCTCGGACTGGCCGGGGCCTCCCTCCTCCTGCTGCTGTGGTGGACGGTGCACGAACTGCGCACCCCGCACCCGCTGGTGGACCTGCGGCTCGTCCGGCACCCGGTGGTGCTCACCGCCGACGTGACGGCCGTGATCGCGGGCCTGGGCATGTACGTCCTGATCTCCCTGGTGACCCGCTACGCGCAGACCCCGGCGACGGCGGGCTACGGCTTCGGTGCGTCCGTCGTCGTCACGGGCATGATCCTGCTGCCGTTCTCGGCCGCCAGCGTCGTCTCCAGCAAACTGGCCGGTGTCCTGGCGCGGCGCGTGTCCACCGGTGCGGTGCTGCCGGTGGGCTGCACGGTGTCCCTGCTGGCGATGGCCGTGTTCGGCTTCGCCCGCGGCAGCCTCTGGGAGCTGTTCCTCGCGATGGGCATCGCCGGACTCGGCGTCGGCTGCACGTTCGCGGCCATGCCCGGCCTCGTCGTCAGCGCGGTCCCGGCGCACGAGACGGGCAGTGCCATCAGCTTCAACCAGGTCCTGCGCTGCGTCGGCTACTCCGCGGGCAGCGCGCTGAGCGCGACCGTTCTCGAGGCGCACACCCCGGCGGGGCGGACGCTGCCGTCCGCCGACGGCTACCAGACCGCTGCGCTGCTGGGATGCGCCGTGTGGCTGGTTACCATCGTGGTCACCGTCGTCCTGCCCGCGCGCTCCCGCGCGGCGGGCACCGCGCGTGCCGGGGCGACGGTGCACGTGGCGGCGGGGGAGAAGGGCGCCGTCGGTACGGCCCCGGACAGCGGCAACCCCGCGCCCGCGGCCGGCCCGGCGCGGTGCGCATCCGACGAGCGGAGGTCCCCATGAGCCCCGAGCAGCAGGCACCGTCCGGGGGCGGGAAGCCGGCCTCCCGGCGCCGCGACGCCGGCCGCACCCGCGAGCGGCTGCTCGACGCGGCACGGGAGCTGTTCACCGAGCGCGGCTTCGACCGCACCACGACCCGCGAGATCGGGGAACGCGCGGGCGCGGACCCGGCGTTGATCGCCCGCTACTTCGGTGGCAAGCCGCAGCTGTACCTCGCGTCGCTGCGCGCCGAGTCCGACCGGGCGATCCCCGCCGACCTGCTCGACGAGGAGCGGCTGCTCGGCCTGCTGCGCAGGATCACCGACCACGGTCCGGGCCCGGTGACCCGGGCCACCGTGGTGCCCTACAGCGACCCCGTCGTCCAGGAGGCCGCCCGTACGCAGCTGTACGAGCGGCTGGTCGACCCGCTGAGCGAGCACTTCGTCCGGGACGGCGTTCCCCGGGCGCAGTTGCGGGCGGAGCTCGCGGTGGCGGCGCTCACCGGCGTCGTCCTCGCCCGTGACGCGGGCGCGCTCACGGAGCTCGCCGCGGCGGACCCCGGCGAACTCGTCGGCCTCGTCCGGGTCCTGCTGAGCGGGGCGGCACGGCCCGTCGGCGACGAGGCGGCCTGAGACGAGGCGGCCTGTTCGGAAATCCAGGTGCGGTGATGCGGGTCCGCAACGGATACTCGTGCGAGTTCACGAAGGAGGTGGAGACGATGAAGCTTGCCGAGGCACTGGCGGAACGCGCGGAAGCGACACGGCGCGTGGAGCAGCTGCGAGCGCGCGTCGTCGGCAGCGCGCGGTACCAGGAGGGCGAGACACCCGCCGAGGAGGCGTCACAGTTGCTGGCCGAGGCCGGTGAGGTGCTGGACTCCCTGGAAACGCTGATCCGGCGGATCAACCGCACCAACGCGGCCGTGCAGATGGCCGAGGACGGCACGCTCACCGACGCGCTCGCGCGCCGGGACGTGCTGCGGCTGCGCCACTCGGTGGTCACCGCGGCGGCGGATGCGGCGGCGGGCTCGGGCGACCGGGGATACGGCCGGCAGCTGCGGTCCGAGCTGATGATGCTCTCCGCACTCCCGGTCGCGGAGCTGCGTGCACGGGCGGACATCCTGGCCCGCGAGATCCGCGAGATCGACATGCGGATCCAGCGGACGAACTGGGAAGCCGACTTGCTGGACTGACCGGTTCCGGCAAGTGCCGGGACCAGCGCAGCGACAAGTGCAGGACGATGCGGAGCAGGTAGCCGTACCGGAGGCGTGCACACACCGAGGGTCGGCGGTTTCCGGTCCACTCCTGGCGCGTGAAGAGCAACGCAGGGGGTTCGATTCCCCCATGACGACGCAGCTCAGCATCGCGTACAGGTAACGGTGCACACAGCACAGCACATCACCACGTGCAGATCCGGGGCGGCGAGGGCGGGTTCGGGGTTTCCCGCATCGTCGGCGAGTGGGGGCGGGGCATGGCGACGGACGTCCTGTGCCCCGCCGAGAACCACGGTTTCATGGAGCCCCTCCCGCTCCACGGCCGGCGCCGCTGCGAAGGGCCGGCGGCCGTCGAACGCGTCAAGGCCGTCCTCGAACCACTGTGCAAACGCGGCGACTTCGCCCCGGAGAGCACCCGCAAGGCGCTCGGCGGCCTCGCTGCGACCGCCCCGCCGGCGGCCACTGACCGGTCTCCTCTCTCGTACCTCTGAGCTGCGGCGTCAATCGTCCGTTGATCCGAGGGTGGTGCACTGCTCCGCAGTCACTCCGACCACGAGAGAGGAAACGTTTCATGACCGTACGACCCACCTCACCCGCGCACCTCCGCCTCTGGGCCGCCGCCGGGCTGGCGGGCGCAGTGACCGCGGGCGTGCTGGCGACCCCGGCCGCTGCGGTGGCGCCTGCGGCACCTGCGGCATCGGTGCCGTCTGCAGCCGGATTACGCGCGGACTACCCGTGCGATGAATACCTGACGGCCTATAAGGGCCAGACCGTCCGCTCGACCTGGACCTTCCACATCGACGCCCTGGGACGGCCCGAGTGGGCACTGGCCGGCAATCTGTCCGCCGGCAGGTCCCCGCGCACCGCGTGCGAGACGACGGTGGGGAACATGGGCGGCAAGGGCTATGACGGCGGCCATCTGATAGCCAGTACGCTGAAGGGTGTCAGCAAGCGCATCAACCTCGTGCCGATGCGGCACTCGGTCAACATTGGCATCTACAAGATGTTCGAAAACGGCGCAAAGAAATGCCTGAAGGTCCCAGGCATGCAGGTCACCAACTACAGTGCTGTAGCGCGCTATCCCGCAGGGTCGTCCGTGACACCCGACAGCTTCACCGTATCGATGCTGCCGAGGAAGAAGGGGGCAGTGAACCAGCAGATCAAGCTGGACATTCCCAACAAGGACCTCTCCCCGCAGAAGGTCGCCGCACTCAAGAGGACGCTCAACGCCGGCCTCACGGCGAACAAGTGCGGCACCGTGTCCTGAAGGTGTTCCCCGGTGGGAGCGCCTGTCCGGTGCTCCCATGGCGGGAACCGTAATCCCCCTGCAGGATGTTGACCACATACCGAGAGGGAGGGCTGCGCGTGGGAAGCATGCTTCTTGAACGTGACGAAGCATTGGCGGAGGCGGCGAGAGCCGGAAAATCCGCGCGGTCCGGGAACGGCCGTTGGGTGTTGTTCGGTGCGACGACGGGCCTGGGGCGCACCGCTCTGCTGGAAGAAGTGATACGGCGCGAGGCGGCGGCAGGCGGTATGCGCGTGCTCCATGCGCGCTGCTCGCCCGATGAATCGGCGTTTCCTTTCGCTCTGCTCCGCCAGATCTTTCCCGAGCTGGGGATTCCCTTCGCGGACCTGCCGACCGCCGAGGAACAGCGGACCTTCCACCGTCTCGTGACCGGCCTGGCCCGGACCGCCGCCCGGCAGCCCGTGCTCCTGGCGGTCGACGATCTGCACGACGCCGACGCGGTGTCACGCCGCTGGATCGCCTACCTGGCGCGCCGGCTGGCGGGGTTGTCCGTACTGCTGGTGGTCACCGAGCGCCAGGAGGCGGGCCCCACCGTCCAATGCAATGCGTGGGGCAGGCCCATGACGCTCCGCCCGCTCGGCCCGTCGGCCGTCGCCCGGCTCGTGGACGCCTGTCCGCCGCCCGCCCGCGGGCACGGTGCCGACCGGGCCGGGCTGTGCGTCCGGGCATGCGCCGGCAATCCCGCGCTGGTGCACGCCCTCCTCGCCGACCTCGACGGGGGACCGCTGCCCGACCAGCTCTCCGACCTGGCCGGAAGCCGCTACCGCGACGCGATCGCCCAGTGGTTACGGAGCCGGGTCACCCCGGGGTCGCGCCGCGTCGCCGTGGCGCTCGCCATCGCCTGGGGAGGTCCCGCGGTCCCCCGCAAGGCACTGCTCCGCGAGGCCGCCGGCCTCGGTCCGGACCACCGTGCCCTGCCCGCGGGCACGTCCACCCACGGCCGTCTCCTCTCCCACCGGCTGGCCCGCGCAGCCGTGCTCGCGGCGACCGATCCGGCCGAACTGGACGAGCTGCGCGGCCGGTTCGCCCGCCTGCTCGACGAGCACGGTGCGCCCGCGGCCACCGTCGCCGCCCACCTGCTCCACATCGACGGGCCCGGCGAGGAGTGGATGACGCAGTCCCTGGAGGACGCGGCCGAGGACGCCGCGCGCGACGGGCGCATCGAGGAGGCCGCCGCCCTCCTCCGCCACGCCCTCACCGCTCCGCTCGCCCCCGCCCGCAGCTCCCGGCTCGCCCTGCGCCTCGGCGGCCTGGAACTGCCCCGCAGCGCCGACGCCGGCATCCGCAGGCTGCGCACGGCGCTGGACCTGCAGGTCGATCACGAGGAACGCGCCGCCGTCGCACCCGCCCTCGGCGCGGCGCTCGTCGCGCGAGGCCGCACGGACACGGCCATGGACGTCATGCGCCAGGCGGGCAGCGCCCTGGAGGACGACGAGCACGTGCGGGTCCTGCAGACCACCGCCGCCATGATGGCCTCGCACGACGCGGTCGCCTGGCGCAACGCCGTCGCCCGCATGCGGGAGCTGGCGGCGACGGCCCCCGCCGGCATCCAGCCGTTCGCCTGCGGCCTGGTCACCGTGTACGAGGCCGGGACCGGCCGGCTGTCGGCGGCCGAGGCCGTCAGCCGCGTTCTGCCGTGCCTGAAGACGGCGGTGGACCCGCGGATCCGTACCGGCTGGCTGGCCAACGCGGCCACGTTGCTGCACTGGGCCGACCGGCTGGACGAGGCGCGCGCCCTCACCGACGAGTGCCTCCCCGTGCCGCCCGTGCTCCCGGACCTGACGGACGTCGGCCGGCAGTGCCTGGTCGTCATCCGTGCCGAAACAGCCCTGTGGGCCGGTGACTTCCGGCGCGTGGTCGCCGAGAACGCCCCGCTCCTCGACGCCTGCACCGGCCAGGGCCTCCGTATGCCCCATCTGAGGTCCGTGGTGGCACTCGCCTGCTACGAGCTCGGCCACCGCGCCCGGGCCTGGCGGCTGCTGGACGCCGTCGACGAGAAGGACGAGGAGCGCACCGGCAGTTCATGGAAGTGGGAGGAAGCGCGCTATGCCAGGGCCCTTCTGCACGCCGCCGAGGGCAGATGGCAGGAGGCGCTCGACAACTACCTCGCCTGCGGCCGGGGTCAGGAGGCACGCGACATCGTCAGTCCCGCGCTCACACCCTGGCGGTCCGGCGCGGCCCACGCCCTGGTCCGGCTCGGACAGCCGGAGCGTGCCCTGGGGCTGGCCGAGGCGGAGCTGCGCCATGCGCGGACCTGGGGGACCCCCCGCACGGTCGGCCGGGCGTTGCGGGCCCACGCCGCGGCCGTGGGCGGCCGCCACGGCCTCGCATCGCTGAACGAGGCCGTGGACGCGCTGAGGCAGGCGCCCGCCCCCGTGGAGCTCATCGAGGCCCTGATCGACCTGGGCCACGCACGGATCGGCGCCGGGAACGGCCGCAAGGGCCGCAGCGATCTGCACGAGGCCCACACCCTGGCGCTGCAGCTTCTCGGTCCCGACCCCGCCGCCGGACGCCTGGTCCGTGCCGCCGAGAACGCCCTGAAGGCCGGGGGCGCCCGCAGGATCGGCCAGGTCACGACGGGCAGCGCCGCACTCACCCGGGCCGAGCGGCGCATCGTCGAACTGGCGGCCCGCGGGCAGACGAACGCCGAGATCGGCGCGGCGCTCCATCTGGCCCGCAGGACGGTGGAGACCCATCTCACCAACGCCTACCGGAAGCTCGGTGTGACGCGCCGTACCCAGCTGGCGTCCAGCTGGGACGGAGCGGGTGCCTCCGGGGCCGCCTCCGCCGGGCAGGACGAGGAGGACGAGGAGGAGGGCGTGACCGCGTCCGCCTGACCGGGAGCCCGGGTGCCGCCCGGGCTCAACCGGCCATGGCAGGGCCCGAGTCGGGGGCGGCGTCGGCAGGCCAGAGGTCGTCGGGGAAGAGGGCGTCGTCGGAGTCGCCCTCGGGCATCAGGGCGGCGAGCATCTGCCGGGCGTCCTCCGCGATGTCGGCGGCGCGGGGCAGCATGACGCTCTCGTAGGCATGCAGGGCCTCGTCGACGGTGGCGTGGCCGGCGACGGCCTGGGCGAGCTCGGCGCCGTCGAGCAGGGCGAGGTTGGCGCCGACGCCGACGGGCGGCATCAGGTGGGCGGCGTCGCCGAGCAGCGTGACGCCGGGGACGCGCTGCCAGGTGTGCGGGACGGGAAGGACGAACATGGGCCGGTTGACGAAACCGCCCTCGTTGTCGCGCAGGACGTCCAGCAGGCTCTCGTCCCAGCCCTGGTACCGGGCGAGGAGGCGGGCGCGTACGGCTTCGGTGTCGGCGAGGTCGAGGCCGGCGTGCCAGTCCTGGGGGCCGCGGAAGGCCACGTAGGCGCGGACGTGTCCGTTGCTGTTGCGCTGCACGAAGATGCTGTGGTTGCCCGCCTTGGCCGACATGGTTCCGCGGCCGACCAGGCGGGCGATGCCGGGGTGCCGGCGGTCGGTGTCGTCGAAGAGGGTCTCCACCATCGTGACGCCGGCGTAGGCGGGTTGGGCGCCGGAGAGCGCGGGGCGCACCCGGGACCAGGCCCCGTCGGCGCCGACGACCAGGTCGAACTCCTCGGCGGTGCCGTCGTGGTGGTGCAGGCGGGCGGTGCCGCCGGGGAGCGGGGTGACGGACTGTACGGGGCGGCCCCAGCGGATCGTGCCGGGGGCGAGGGAGTCCAGCAGGAGGGTGCGCAGCTGGCCGCGGTCGATCTCGGGCCTGCTCAGGTCGCCTTCGCCGGCCTTGTCGTGACGTATGAGGGTGGCGTGGCGGTCGTACATGCGCCACTCCTGGCTCTCGGGCCGGGACAGGGCGAGGAACCGGTCGAACAGTCCGGCGGCGCGCAGCGCGACCTGGCCGGTGTCCTCGTGGATGTCGAGGGAGCCGCCCTGCGTGCGGGAGCCGGGGCCGGTCTCGCGCTCGAAGACCGTGACCGGCACGCCGTGCTGCTGCAGGACGCGCGCGCAGACGAGGCCGCCGGGACCGGCGCCGACGACTGCGATGCGAGGGGTGGTGGACATGAGGGCCACGCTCCGTTCTGCGGATGAAGACGGATGAAGTGAGTACTGACAGAACCACAGCAGCTGCAAAAGTACAACCGCTCCGACTTTCCTGTCGATCCGTTTTTCGATCGGATCCGCTCAAGGGGGTAGGGTGGGGGCATGGCCGAGACGACGACAGGGCGCCGCGAGCGCAAGAAAGCCCGTACCAGGCAGGCCCTGGCGGACGCCGCCATGCGGCTGTTCACCGAGCGCGGCTTCGACGACGTCGGCGTGCGCGAGGTCGCGGAGGCGGCCGACGTCTCGCTGAGCACGCTCTTCAAGCACTTCCCCAGCAAGGAGGCGCTCGTCTTCGACCTGGACGCGGACGTCGAGAGCGCCCTGGTCGCCGCCGTCCGCGACCGGGAGCCCGGCCGGTCCGTGCTGCATGCCCTGCGCGACCACATGGTGCACACCCATGCCGCCGTGCGGGCCGACGACCCCTTCTTCGTCCTCGTCGAATCCACCCCCGCACTGCGGGAACACGCCCGGCGCATGTGGTCGCGCTACGAGAAGGCGCTGGCCGCCGCCCTCGCCGAGGCCACCGGCCTCGCCCCGGACGCCCCCGCCGTCACCGGTCTGGCGCGCTTCGCCCTGGAAGCCCCCGGTATCGCCCGCGCGACCGAGGACCCGGCCCGGACCGTGCGCGAGCTGTTCGACCTGCTGGAGGGCGGTTGGGGCGGTACCCCGCTGGCGCAGGGTCAGGAGGAGTGACCCGGCGAGGCCCTCCTCGCCCTCAACGCCCGTACCCCCGGCGCCAGCAGCGCCGCCGTCGACGCCAGGACGACCACGTCCGCACACCCCAGCAGGACCACGTCCGCCCCGGCCGCCGCGGCGAGCGGACCGGCCACGTAGAGCCCCACCGGCGCGAGCGCCAGCGAGCCGAACCAGTCGTAGGAGCTCACTCGCGCCAAGGCCGCCGCCGGCACCTCCCGCTGGAGGGTCGTCGCCCACAGCACCCCGAAGACGTCCCACGACACTCCGGCGAGGAAGGCCGTCGCGACGGTCGGCCACAGCGGCGCGTGCAGCCCCAGCAGCAGCATCGGCGCCGCCGCCGGGAAGGTGGCCAGCACCGCGACGAGCATCGGGCGCCGCGGGCGCAGCCGTGCCGCCAGGGCGGCTCCCGCGATCATGCCCACCGCCTGCGCCGCCACCACCGTGGACCAGGCCCGGGCCCCGCCCAGGCCGTGCTCGCTCACCAGCGGGCCGAGCACCCCGGTCTCCGCGCCCACCGCCGCCACGACGAACGTGTACTGCAGCACCACCACCCACAGCCACTGGCGCGACGCGAACTCCCGCCAGCCGTCGCGCATATCGCTCCACCCCGAGCCCATGGCCGTACGCCGCAGCGGTGTGCGCACCCGGATCCCCGCGATGAGGCCGGCACCCGCCAGGAACGACGCCGCGTCGACCGCCAGCGCCCACCCTGCGCCCACCAGGGAGACCACCACGCCCGACAGTGCCAGCCCCAGCAGCATGGCCGTGTTCATCCCCACGCGCAGCACCGCGTTCGCCTGTGTCAGCCGGTCCGCCGGCACGATCTCGGGGACCACGGCCGTCATCGCCGGGGAGAACAGCGCGGTCGCCAGCCCCGCCACCGTGGCCAGCCCGGCGAGCCCGGCCAGGGGCGCGTGCTCCGTCAGCGTCATCGCCGCGAGCCCCGCGTAGGCGGCGGCGCCGGTCAACTCCGCGGCGGCCAGCAGCCGGACGCGGGGGACCCGGTCGGCGATCACCCCGCCCACGAGGACGAACAGCAGCTGGGGGAGCACCTGGCAGGCCAGCACCAGGGACAGTTCACCGGGCGTCGACCCGGGCAGCCCCAGGACGGCGAAGGACAGTGCCACGCGCGCGAACCCGTTGCCCAGCACGGAGACGGTGCGGGCCCAGGAGAGGAGGACGAAGTTGCGGTCCCGCAAGGGGGCGACGGCCGGCAGGGGCCGCAGGGAGGTGTCGCTCACGTCGTCAAGTGTCCGGCCGGGCACGGCGGAAGCGGCATCGGATACCGCCGCCGGAAGGCCCCGCAAGGTGGCCGGTAAATATCTCCAGGAACCGGATATTCCGGAGATATACTCGACCACCGCACGCCCACGGGGGACGGCCGCTCTCGGCGATGCCGAGCCTGCCGGAAGGACGGAAGCGGGCCCATGGCGCCACGCAGGCGAGCTGTTCTGGACAACGCGATCGCCCACTACTACGACCGGATCCGGTCGGCGCTCGACCACGTCCGCGAGCACGGCACGGGCGGCGGCGACGCACCGGAGCAGCGGCTTCCGCAACTCGACGGCGCCACACGGGAGTTCTTCTCCGCCTCCGGGCTCGCCTCGGCCGTCCTCGGCACGTACCACGGCGTGCGGCTGACCCTCCTCGACCTCATGCGCAACCCGGGCACCCGCACCACCAAGACCTTCGCCTCCCTGGTCATCGTGGCGCGCGCCGTGCGCCACATCCACGAGACGGGGGAGCCCTTGATGCTCCTCACCCCGTCGTCGGCGAACAAGGCCACCGCCCTGCGCGACGCGGTGCTCCGCGCCGTCGACGCCGGCCTCGTCACCCGCGACCAGCTGCGCATCGCCTGCGTCGTCCCCCGGGAGTCCGTCGCCAAGGTGTGGCACTCCCGCCTGGCCGCCGATCCCGGACTGTGCGAACGCAACCCCGTCGTCGTGCACGACGGCTCCGGCGCCGCCGTGAAGGCCCTGGCACAGGAAGGCGCCGAAACCTGTGCGGAGGAGCTCCGGCGAGTGGCCGGAGTGCGCATCTGGCATACGCTCGACCTCGACAACTACCGTGCCGCGGACACCGTACGGGCCTTCTACGAGGCCGAGTTCCACCCGCTGCCCGACGGCAGGATCCGCTGGCACTCGCACGCCGTCTCCAGCGCCTTCGGGCTGTTCGGCCACCACCTGGGCACCCGGCTCCTCGCCGCGGAGCCGGGTGCGCGGGACGACCCGCCCGGCTATCTCCTCGTCCAGCACCTGCGGACCCCGGACATGGTGCAGGACCTGTACGCCGGCGCCGCGTCGCCCCCGTACCGCCGGCACCCGGTGAGCGGCCTGTTCGTCCAGAACGCCAACCCGGTGTTCCCCGCGGCCGCCTACGACCCCCGCGAGAGCATCGACCCCACCTTCTACACCGAGCGGCCGGCCACGGCGCCGCGGATGAGCGCGCTGATCCGGGAGCAGGGCGGCAGCGGCATCGTGGTCTCCCTCCACGAGTGCCTCGGCCGCTACGCACAGGTCCGCGCCCTGGTGGCGCAGGCGGACGTGCAACTCCCGGCGGATCCCCGGAAGTTGCGGGAGTGGTCGCTGGTGATGGTGGTGACCGGCACGCTGCTGGCCGTCGAGCGCGGACTGGTCCGCGCCGACGAGGTCGTCCTGCACGGCTCCGGCTCGTACGACGACGGCGACTACACCCCGCTGCCCCCCGACACCCTCCGGCCCGCCGGACAGCTGAGCGACCTGGCCGAGGTGCTGCACAAGGCCGCGGGCGTCCAGGACACGTGAGGCGGCCGGATGCGCACGGGAGTCGTCATCCTTCCCGAACACCCGTGGCCCGAGGCCCGGGAGATCTGGCAGGCCGCCGAGGAGGCCGGCTTCGACCACGCCTGGACCTACGACCACCTGACCTGGCGGTCGCTGCGCGACGCACCGTGGTTCGGCTCGGTCCCGCTGCTGGCCGCCGTCGCCGCGGTCACCCGCCGGATCCGCATCGGCCCCCTGGTGGCCACCCCGAACTTCCGGCACCCGGTCGTCCTGGCCAAGGAGCTGATGACGCTCGACCACATCGCGGGCGGCCGCATCACCGCGGGGATCGGTGCGGGCGCCGACGGCTTCGACGCGCAGGCGCTGGGCGGACCCGCGCCGCGTCCGGGCGCCCGCACGCGCCGCTTCGAGGAGTTCGTCACGCTCCTCGACCGCCTGCTCCGGCACCCGGCCACCGATCACGACGGCCCGTTCTACACCGCCCGCGCCGCCCGCACGGTGCCCGGCTGCGTGCAGCAGCCGCGGATCCCCTTCGCCGTCGCGGCGACCGGCCCGCGCGGCATGCGCCTGGCGGCGCGCTTCGGGCAGGCCTGGGTCACCGCGGGCGACCCGGCCCGGCCGGGCGGTCCCGCCGGCCCCGAGGTGCTGCCGCTGCTGGCCCGGCAGGCCCGCGCCGTGGACGAGGCCTGCGCCCGGGCGGTCCGGGATCCCGCGAGCCTGCAGCGCATCGTCCTCGGCAGCCGCCTGGTCCCGGGCCTGACGGACTCGGCCGACCGGCTGACCGCCTTCGCCGCCGACTGCGCGGCGCTCGGCTTCACCGACCTCGTCCTCAACCGGCCCCGCCCCTCCGGGGTGTTCGCGGGCAGCGCCAGGACGTTCGACGCGGTCGTCGCGGCCGCTCTGCCGCACATCGCACGGCTCCGGCCGGTACTCGACGGGAAGGGAGGCAGCGCCGGTGGCGACGGACCACGATGACGACTACGGCCGCACGTTCGGCGACGTCTACGACGACTGGTACTCCCTGGACTTCGACGACGGCGCGCGGGCCGTCGAGGTCCTGGCCCGCTACGGGCGCGACGGCGGCGCCCTCGAAATGGGCGTCGGCACCGGCCGCATCGCCATCCCCCTCGCCGCGCGCGGCATCAGCGTCCACGGCGTCGACACCTCGCCGGACATGCTGCGCCGGCTGCGCGCCAAACCCGGCGCGGAGCTGGTCCGCACCGAGCTCGCCGACATGACCGACTGCGACCTCGGCCGCCGCTTCGCGCTCGTCTACTCGGTCTTCAACAGCCTCTTCTGCGTACCCGACCAGCGGCGCCAGACCGCCTGCTTCGCCGTCGCCGCCCGCCATCTGGCCGGCCCCTGCGGGCGGTTCGTCGTCGACCACCAGATCCCCGACGCCGTCGGCAGCGGCGCCTCCGTCCGCCACCTGCACGCCGGGCCGGACCGCTTCCGCTTCTCCGTGGTCCACTGCGACCCGGTCTCCCAGATCATGGAGCGGCAGACCATGGTCGTCGAGAACGGCGGCGTCACCCCGTACCGGTCGGTCATCCGCTACGTGTGGCCGTCCGAGATGGACCTGATGGCCGCGGCCGCCGGGCTGACCCTCGAAGACCGCTGGCCGGGCTGGCAGGGCGGCACCGTACGGCCCGACACCCGGCGCTGCATCTCCGTCTACCGGCCCGTCGCCCGGGGGGCTTCGTGAACTCCCCGGCGCCGCCCCGCGCCCCGCTGCCCTCCCGCACCGCCCTGCACGCCCGGTACGCCTGGGACACCGGCCCCCGCCTGGCCCCTGTCCGCTGCCGCTGGGACGGCGCCCGCGGCCGCCACCGGCCCGTGCACGCCCACTCGCTGCCGCCCGCCCCCGTCCGGCTGAGCTACGCCGGGCTGGCCGAAGGACCGCGCCACGTCCTGGAGTTCCTGCGGCAGCAGGGCGTCCCCACCGCGGCGGCCGGCACCGGCGACGCGCCCGCCGACATCCTGCTGCGCGGCACGACGGCCCGGGCCGTGCCCGCACTGCCCCCGGCCACGCTCCTGCTGCCCTTCCGGGTGCGCCTCGTCGTCCCGGTCGGCGAGGGCGCCGAAGCACTGCACGCGCGGATCTCCCGGCGGGAGCGCCGCGGCTTCGCCGCCCGCCGCCGGGAACGCGGCTGGACCTGGGAACAGGCCGCCGGCCCCGGGGCGTTCGACCACTTCTACGAGCGGATGCACCTGCCGACCATGCGCCGCCGGCACGGCGGCGCGACCCGCAGCCTCCCGCCCGACCTCGCCTACGAATGCCTCTTCCGGCGCGGGGCGCTGTTCTTCGTCGTCGAGAACGGCACCCGGGTCGCCGGGGTGCTGTGCTACCGCCCGCCCCGCTCCCGGACCCTGACCATGCGGCTGCTCGGCGTCCTCGACGGGGCCGAGGAGCACTACGCGAGCGGCGCCGCCAGGGCGCTCACGCACTTCGCCCTGGAGTGGGCCTGCACGCACGGGATGACGCACGTCGACTTCTCGGGCTGCGAACCGTTCCTCAGCAAGGGCATCTTCCAGTTCAAACAGCGCTTCCACCCCGAATGCCGGCTGCCCGCCGACCACTTCGGCGGCAAACGGCTCGTCCTGCGCGTCGTGCGCGACACCCCGGGCGTGCGGGACTTCCTCGTGGCCAACCCGGTCGTCGCTCTCACGGCAGGCGGCTTCGAGGCCCTCTACTTCCACGACGCGGACCGTCCGCCGCGCACCGGCCTGGCCTGGCAGTGCCCCGGCATCCTGCGCGCCCGGCACCTCGGCCTGGACGCCTTCCTGCAGGCGGTTCCCCGATGACCGGCCATCATCCGTGGTTCGGCACCGGGGAGTTGCCTCCTCCTGCCCGGCTCGGCGCCGAGGAGCTGCGGCAGACCTTCGTGCACGCGATGCGCGACATCGGGTTCAACGGCGCACAGGTCGCCACCCGGCCGCTGACCGTGCCGCCCGCCTCGGCCGCCGAACTCTACGCCGCCTCCGCCCGGTTGCTGGACCTCCTGCGCACCGCGCTCCTCGCCGCCGGCACCGACCGCGCGGAGCGCATGGCCGCACTGGCGGTGGACGAGACCCTGCACCCGCTGTTCACCGACGACCGCACCGAGGAGCGCCACTGCGCCTGCATGGCCCGCCCGGACGTGGTGATCGGGCCCACCGGGCCACAGTTCCTGGAGGTCAACGTGGGCGGCGCGGTCGGCGGCGCCGTGCACACCCACGTCCTCACCCGCACCTGGCGCCGCCTGTACGCCGACGGCCCGGACGGCGGGCGGCTCCCTTTTCACAGCCACTCGCTCTTCGCCGAGCGCAGGCGGCTCTTCGCGGCCGTCTGCGCCGAGCTGGGGGCCGAGCCCGCCGTCGCGCTGCTCGGCACCGTCCGCGACCTGCCGGGCGTGCACGGCACCCGCTACTTCGACCTGGAGGTCGGCCACCTGCGCCGGCACGGCTTCGCCGCCGAGTTCTTCGAGCCCGAGGACCTGCACCACGGCCACGGCGCCGACGGCCGCTTCCGCTATCCCGTCGGCCTGCGGCACTTCACCGTCACCGAGTGGCGCCACCACGGCATCGACCTCGCCCCGGTGCGCCGCGCCCTCGACGCCGGGTGCCTCCTCCTCGCCCCGCAGACCGCCTATCTCGTCTCCAACAAGAAGGTCCTCGGCTGGATTTCGGAAGGACGGCCCTGGATGACCGGCGCGGAACGGGAGTTCGTGCGCCGCTACCTGCCGTGGACCCGCGTCACCGGGGACCGCGACGTCGTCTGGCGCGGCCGCCGGTACGGCCTGGGCGAGCTGCTGCTGGGCAGGCGGGAGCAGTTCGTGCTGAAGAAGGCGGTGGGCATGTGCGGCGACGGCGTCCTCCTGGGCCCGTCGACCGGTCCGGCCGTCTGGGCGGATGCCGTCGGGCGGGCCGTGCGGGAGGAGGACAGCATCGCGCAGGAATACGTCGAGCCCGGCCGCTGTGCGGCCGGGCTCACGGACGGTACGGAGGCGGGGACGCACTCCACGACGATCGCCCCGCTCCTCGGCCCGTACATCGTCGCCGGACGGCCCGCGGGCTGCCTCGTCCGCTACTTCGCCAACGGCGAGAGCGGGATCGTCAGCATGTACGGGCACGGGGCGCTCGTCAACGTGCTGACGGCGGCGCCTCGTTGAGGGAACTCAGGTCGTGGGCGTAGGTGCCGACGGCGTGCGCGATGACGTCGATGTTGGTGTCGAAGGCCTTGAGGTCCAGGTTGCGGAGGGTGTCGCCGGCGGCGTGGTAGTGGGGGTCGTAGGCGGTGCCGGCCGTGCCGCCGTAACGTTGTGCCTGCTCCTTGGTCTTGATGCCCTCGGCGCCGGTGAAGGTGCCGCCGGCCGGGATGCCGGCCCCGATGAACGGCCCGTAGTCGGACCGGCCGTCGAAGTCGGTGCCCTCGTGCGGCTGGTGGCGGCGGTCGAGATAGCCGTTGATCAGCCGCTCGATCTGTGCGGAGCCCTTGGGGCCGGGGCCCGCGCCCTGGTGGTCGGAGTCGTCGCCGTCGTAGACGAACTCGGCCGGGTTGGGCGAGGCGATCATGTCGAAGTTGAGGTAGAGGGCGATCTGCCTGCGCTGCTTCGCGTCGAGGCGGGAGACGTAGTACTCGGAGCCGAGCAGGCCGAGTTCCTCGCCGGACCACCAGGCGAAGCGCACCTTGTTCGCCGGCTGCCGGCCGGGCTTGCGGGTCTCCTTCGCGAGCTTGAGCGCGACCTCCAGCAGGCCTGCGGAGCCGGAGCCGTTGTCGTTGATGCCCGGGCCCTCGGGCACCGAGTCGAGGTGGCTGCCGAGGGCGACCACGCGGTCGGCACTGCCGCCCCTGGTCTCGGCGATGACGTTGCGGGTCTGCTTCCTGGAGTGCTCCTGCCGGATGTCCAGGTGGACCGTGACCCCGTCCCGGGCGGCCGCGGCCAGGGCCTCGCCGTCGGCCTTGGAGACGCCCGCGGTGGGGATGCGGCCCTCGGCGGGGCTGCCGAAGGTGCCGTGGGCGGCGTCCTGGCCCTCGTTGTTGTAGATGACGGCGCCGACGGCACCGGCCCGGGCGGCTGCGGCCTGCTTCTCGGCGAAGGTGCAGCCGCCGCGCTCGACGAGGGCGATCCTGCCGGTGAAGGCGCCGGAGGCGTAGTCGTCGGCGGAGCAGCCGGGACCCTTGTCCGCGCGGGCGACGGCGACGGGAGCGTCGATGCCGCCCTCGGGCGTGGACGGGGAGAAGGTGAACGCCGACACCTTCAGATCGCGCGGCTGCGGGGCGACGACCGAGAGCTTCTCGGTGAGCGTCCTGGCCTGCCAGATCTCGAAGTTCTGGTACGAGACGTCGTACCCGGCCTTCTGCAGCAGCGCGTGGACGTACTCGGTGGACGCCTCGTGGCCGGAGGTGCCGGCGGCGCGGTTGCCGCCGTTGGCGTCGGCGATCTGCTGGAACTTCTGCAGATGGCGGTAGGCGCTCCTGGCCGAGGACGCCCGGACCAGCTTGTCCGCCAGTTGTTCGGCCTGTCTGTGCTGATGCCCCGCCGTCGTGGGACGCGCTCCGGCGGGCGGGGCGGCGGCGAGCAGCAGGGGGGTGGCGACGGCGGAGGCGACGAGGGCCGCTATCGCCCGGCGGCGGTGGGGTACGCGCACGGGGGTCCTTCCGGGCAGGGGCGGCCACGGCGCGGGCCGCCCGGCAGTGGATCACCGCGGCCGGGTGCGCCGCGACTGGGAGCGACCGTACCCAGGTATGTGTAGGTCGCAGCCGGATCGGGAGCGCCTGACACGAGATCGCCACATGCCGGACACGCTCCGCGTCACGGAGAGGGGACAACCGGGCCCGACGGGCAAGGAATCTGACGGAGTGTCAGGGAGCGCGATGTCCCGCTTCTCGCGCCAGTGCTCTCGTATGATCGCACCGCACCGTTGTGTTGCCGTGCAGTGGAGCGGTCGGTGCTCGGGAGACGGAGACGCGATGACGAACGGGTTGTGTCAGGCCCCGGGCCGTCCCGGGATGTGGACGGCAGGACCGGAGGACGCCCCTCCGCTGGTGCTCGTCCACGGCATCCTGGTCTCCGCCCGGATGTGGGACCCGCACGCCGTCCGGCTCGCCCCGCGGTTCCGCATCACCGCACCCGACCTCCCGGCCCACGGGGCCCTCCGGGGTGAGCGGTTCACCCTGGAGGACGCGGTGGCCCGCGTGGACGCCGCCGTGGCGGAGGCCTCCGCGGCGACCGGGCGGCGCCCGCTGGTCGCCGGCACCTCCCTGGGCGGATACGTCGCCCTCGCCTACGGCGCAGCGCACCCCGACCGCGCCGCCGCGCTGCTCGTGCACGGCGCCACCGCCCGGCCGGAGGGCTTCACGGGCCGGGTGTACCGCACTGCGTCCCGCGTCTTCGAGAAGCTGGGCCCGGAGCACACCGCGCGCCTGGCCGACCGGGCGATGCACCGGCAGCTGCCGCCCGAGAGCTACGCGGCCGTGGTGTCGGGCGGCCTGGCCGTCCGCGCCTTCTCCGAGACCGTCGCGGACATCACCCGTCGCGATTTCCTCGCGGTCGCGGCCCGCGTCCGCGTCCCCCTCCTGTTCGTCAACAGTCGCAGCGATCTGCTGTTCCGCGCCCAGGAGAAGGCGTTCCTGCACGTCGCGCGGGAGTCCGGCGGCCACGTCCGGATGTGCCACGTGAAGGGGGACCATGCGCTGCCGGTCGGCGACCCGGAGCTGTTCGCGCGGGTGCTGGAGCGGGGCCACCGCCACCTGTCGGAGGCGGTGCCCGCGGCGTTCGGCCGCCCGGCATGAGCGGGGTGACGCCCCGTCCGGTCCCGCTGCCCGCGGCGTGAAAGCATCGAATCATTATTGCTGGGTTGCGCAAAGGTGCAATCATTGCTGCCGGGCGCATGTCGTTGCGCCTGGCTCGATGAGTTCCCCGGTCGACGGCGGAGAGGTGCGCGGCATCCGGAGCGACCCATGTCGGGCGAATACGGACGAAGGAAGGTGCCGCAGGTGCCGCGGGGCAGCACACCGTCAACAGGCAGCAGGAACATCCGGATCGGCGCGGCCGTCGCCGAGATCGAGGGCCTCTACACCGCACTGCGGGCCGCGGGCCAGGGCGGGCACCGCGACCGTCTCCTCACCGAGCTCGCCCAGGCCGGGCGGCGCCTGACGGACCTGGCCCTGAGCCAGCCGCCGGACCGGACGGTCATGGTGCCGTCGCGCTCGCGCTGGCGCCGCCGCCGGGTCCTCGCCGCCAAGGGGGCGGGCTGGATCGCCGCCCGGACCTCCCGCCGGGCGGGCTGATCCCGCCGTCCGCCGTCCGGCATAATCGGCAAGCGAGGAGGCCAGGTGAGGACGAAGCACGGTGCCCGATGGGTCATGGCGACGCTGGTCGTGTGCGCTCTGACGTCATGTTCCGGCCATGATCCCGCACCCGCGTCGTCCCCCTCCGCCGGGGCGAGCGCCCCGTCGCCGAGCGCGGACCCCGGCAAGCCGCGGGCCAACGAGGACCCGTCCCACTACGCCGCGCCCGTCGCCAAGTACGCGGCGCAGGCCGGGATCCACCCGCAGCTGCTGATGGCCGTCCTCTACAACGAGTCCTACAAGCCGCACGACCCCGACTTCCAGCGCGCCTGGCAGAAGATCAAGCCGGACGCCGCGTTCGGCATCGCCAACATGCACAAGGCCGCCTTCGACGAGACGAAGCAGGGACGGGACTTCGCGCACCGCGACTGGCAGGAACTGCCCGACGACACCGACCTCGCCGTCGAGGCCGCCGCGTGGTTCCTGCACGACCTCGACCGGCAGCTGCCCGCCCACTGGTCCGGCTCGTACACCAGGGACGAGCTGCTCGCCCTCGGCTACAACGCCGGCGGGGGCAACATGGCCGCCTTCGCCCGCGGGGCGAAGCCCGGCGCGGACGCGCAGACGTACCTCGACCGGCTCCGCACCAACTGGTCCACGGCGGCCGCGGCCCTCAAGAAGTCCTGACGGCGGCGCCCGACGCGGAGTGCGGCCGTCCGGCGACGGAGCGCACTCGGTTAGCCTGAGGGCACAATGAACTGCTTCACGACGCCCTGGGGCGAGCTCGACCTCGCCCGCTTCCCCGCGGACCCCCGCGACCCCTTCCGCGCCTGGGACGCCGCCGACGAGTACCTGCTGCGGTACCTGAAGGGAACCGACGGGGAGCCGGTGGACCTGTCGGGCACCGTGGCCGTCGTGGGCGACCGCTGGGGCGCCCTGGTGACCGCGCTCGCCGCGCACCGCCCCGTGCAGATCACCGACTCGTACCTCGGACAGCAGGCCACCCGCGCCAACCTGGCCCGCAACGGCGCCGCCCCGGACGCGGTGCGGCTGCTGACGACGCAGGACACCCCGGCGGACCGGATCGACGTGCTGCTCGTGCGCGTTCCCAAGAGCCTCGCGCTCCTGGAGGACCAGCTGCACCGCCTCGCCCCCGCCCTCCACGAGGGCACCGTCGTCGTGGGCACCGGCATGGTCAAGGAGATCCACACCTCGACGCTCCAGCTCTTCGAGCGCATCCTCGGGCCCACCCGGACCTCCCTGGCCGTGAAGAAGGCGCGTCTGATCTTCTGCACCCCGGACCCCGCACGCACCCCCGGCGCCAACCCCTGGCCGCACACCTACACCCTGCCCGCCGGCATCGGGGCGGCCTCCGGGATGACCGTCACCAACCACGCGGGCGTCTTCTGCGCCGAACGCCTCGACATCGGCACCCGGTTCCTCCTGGGCCACCTGCCGCACCGGCAGGGCCCGGACCGCGTGGTCGACCTCGGCTGCGGCAACGGCGTGGTCGGCACGGCAGCGGCGCTGGCCAACCCCGCCTCCATGGTGACGTTCGTCGACGAGTCCTTCCAGGCGGTCGCCTCCGCGGAGGCGACCTTCCGCGCCAACACCGGGATCGCCGGCGCGGCGGAGTTCCGGGTGGGCGACGGACTCGCGGACGTCCCGGCGGAGTCGGTGGACCTGGTCCTCAACAACCCGCCGTTCCACTCGCACCAGGCCACCACCGACGCCACGGCCTGGCGCATGTTCACCGGCTCCCGCAGGGTGCTGCGCCCCGGCGGCGAACTCTGGGTCGTCGGCAACCGCCACCTCGGCTACCACGTGAAGCTCAAGCGCATCTTCGGCAACTGCGAACTCGTCGCCGGCGACCCCAAGTTCGTCGTCCTGCGCGCCGTCAGACGCTGACGCCGCCTCCCAACTGCTGCAGCAGGCCGAGGCGGTCGTAGGTCCACCAGGCCTCCTCGATGCGGCCGTCCCGGAAGCGGAACTCCGTGACACCGGTCATCTCCGCCCGGCGGCCCGTCGGCGGGATGCCCATGAAGGTGCCCCGGTGCGTGCCCCGCCAGGTCCAGCGGACGCACACCCGGTCCGCCTCGGCCAGCTCGCTGTCCAGCGTGAACCGGAAGTCGAAGGCCTGCCGCCAGTCGGCGATGTCGTTCTTCAGCGGCTCCGTGCCGATGACGCTGGCGGCCTCCTTGCCGACGTCGTGGTGCCGGTAGTCCGTGAGGAACAGCTCGTCGACCAGGGAGAGGCGCCCGTCCGTGGCGACCTCGTCGAAGAACCGGCGCGCGGTCGCCTTGTTGAGCCCGTCCTCCCGGACGACGTCGAGATCCGTGAACGTCGGCATGCCGTCGCAGAGCGACACCATCTCCTCGAAGATCCGGTTGGTCTCCGGGAGATTGGAATTGCTCATGGCCTTTTCGTAGGAGGGGAATTCTATGATCTCCACGTAATGGTCCGGTTCCGTGTGGTCCCGGCCGACGAGGGAGTGGGTGGCCGTGCGCTTCCCCTCGGTCTGTTCGACCCAGGCGTCCAAGAGGCGGTTCATCTCGGAGTATTTGCCGGTTCTGCAGTCGATTACCTGGACGAATGTCATGACACATCGCCTCCCGAGGTCGATTCCAGATTAGTGCCGCGGCACTCAGACCTCCAGTTCGCCCTCGATCCGCTTGAGCTGGTGCCGGGCCATGGCCAGATTGGCGCGCTTGGCGTCGAGCACCAGGTACAGGAAGAGCCCGTTGCCGCCGCGCCCGGTCAGCAGCCTGATCAGGTGGTACTGGCCGCTGAGCGTGATCAGGACGTCCTCGATGGCGTCCTGGATGCCCAGCATCTCCATGGTCCGCAGCTTGGCCCGCACCACGTCCGTGTTCCCGGCGGCGGCGACATTCAGATCGAGCGACTGCGAGCCGCCCAGCGTGCCCAGCGCCATTCCGCTCCCATAGTCGACGAGAGCCACGCCGAGGGCCCCCTCGATCGAACTCATCGCGTCCTTGAGGGCAGTTTCGGTGTTCAGCACGGTCAATTCCCTTTCCGGGTGAGGATTTTCCGGCGGTATCGCCGGGGAAAGAAGGACGGAAGGCTCACGCCTGGCGCTCGCGCTCCAGCGCGCCGTCGACCAGGGCGGCGATCCGCGGGCCCGTCCTGCGGGCCTCCAGATTCAGCCGGCCCACGTTGGCCTCGGCCGACGCCAGCAGCGTCAGCACGCACGAGGGCCCGGCCGCGTAGGTGGCCACGTAGCCGCGCTCGCCGGAGACGAGCAGTTCCCGGAAGCCGCCGTGGCTCACGGCCTCCGTCAGCCGGGCGCCCACGCCCAGCGCGGCGGCGGTCAGCGCCGCGAGGCCGTCCGGCTCCAGGTCGCTGACCACGTGCGCGATCACCAGCCCGTCCGTACTGGCCACCAGCGCACCGGTCAGGTGCGGGACCCGGACCCGTAGGCCCTGGAGCTCGGAGAGCACCTCGGGTGCGGCGGTCATCGACTGCCTCCTTCCGGCGAACTGCCTCAGGGCACGCCTCATCATGAGATCGGTGCGACGGGGGTCACGGACCGGGTCACAGCGCCTCCAGTGCGTCACGGATCCGGTACAGCAGGGAGATCTCCGGCACGGCCGGGTCCGCGGCCCGGGGCGCGGGACCGCCCGGCGCCGGGGCCTCCGCCTCCGGAGTGCGGACCAGCCCGGCGGCCGCCAGCCGCCGGACGTCGAGCAGCGTGGCGAAGGCCGAACGCCCCAGGGCCCGGGCGATCTGCAGCGGAGTGCGGACGCCGTCGGCCGCCGCCAGGACGGCCCGCCGCCCGCACGCCGATTCGCCGCAGCCGGGCCCCGCGGCGGGGGACGGGACGACCGGGGCGACGTCCACCTCGGGCCGCGGCCACGCGAGTTCGAGCAGGGTGCGCCGCCGGCTCACCTCGCGCTGCAGGACGGACACGGGCACCGGCCGCACCGGACCGAACCAGTGCCGGGCCTCCTTCAGGAACCGGTCCGGCACCTGCTGGGAGCGGTCGAGCGGGGACAGCACGAAATAGGCGGCATCGAACAGCGCGCTCAGATGGCACAGTTCCAGCTCGCCCCGGCTCAGCCGGCCGTGCTCGACCAGGAAGCACCCGGCCCGGTAGTCCGGCCCGCCGGTCTCCACCGCCTCCTCCCACTCCTGCGCCGACAACCGCCCGCGCGCGGTGAGCCGCCACCCCACGTCCGGCACCACCGGACTCTCGGCGTGCACCACGGCGCCGTCGGCGAAGTAGAGAGCCCCCACCCGGCCGTGCAGCGCACCGGTGGCACCGGTCGCGGCGAGCCGGGTCAGCACGGCGCCGGGGGCGCCCGTCCCGCCGGTCACGCCGGCACCAGCCGGGCCGTGATGTCCTTGATCCGGAAGAGGGCCACCGCCAGGTTGGCCTCGGTGCGGTCCAGCCACAGGTAGAGGAAGACGCTGCTGTCGAAGGAGGTCTCGACGAAGCGGATCAGGTGGTAGCTGCCCTGCGCCGTGACGATCACGTCCTCGACGGGCCCCGGCCGCGGGGTGGCCGCCGCGGTGAACGCCCCGCTCTCGAAGGCCAGCCGGGCCAGCTCGGCGGCCTCGGCCGCCGCGGTCTCGTGGTCACGGCCCGGCCCGTCGCCCGCCGCCCCGAGGGCCAGCCCGCTGCTCCAGTCCACCAGGCTCGCGCCCCGGGCCCCCGGGATGGCCATGGCCTCGGCTAAGCACCCGTCGATACCGGTCACACGATCCTCTCCCGATTACCAGTGGCGTGCCCCGTGCGACGGAAGGTAACCGATAAAAGCACCCGGACGTGAGGGTTTTGGCATTTTCTCCCGGCACATGTGCCCCGAGTGGTAGGCGCAGGACCGCCCCCGTCCGGAGTCCTCGCAGGTCGCGTAGGGTGGCGTAATGACGACCCACGCCGTCGAAGCCGCCGCCGTCGCCCTGCACCAGCGCACCTGGACCCCGATCCCCGAGGAACTGGCCCTGGCCGGTGAGTTCTTCGCCCGCCGCGAACGGCTGGAGCAGCGCCTGCTGCCCGGAATGCCCGCTTGCCGCACCCCGCAGGGCTGGGTGACCCAGCACGTCCTCTGGCTGGAAGACGCCTCTCGCGTCGCCGACGAGCTGCTGGCGCTCTGGAGAGACTATCTGCCGGGCAGTCACATGGTGGTGCTGCTGCAGGCCTACGCCGACCACGCACGCCGGGTCGTGCCGCTGGCGCAGCAGCTCTCCCAGGCGTGGGCGACGGAACGGCCGGGCTCCTGCTCGCACCAGGAGACGGTGTGGTGGGAGGACTGGCACCTTCCCGCCGAGCAGCGGCGGCAGTTGGACGAGCTGACGCACAGCACGATCGTGATCGGCTCGGTGATGGTGTCGGCGCTGTCGCAGGCGGGGTACTGAGCCCGAGCCCCGAAGGGGCGCAGGGCGGATATATGTGGCTCCGCCGCGTGGGCGCGAGCAGCCACGACGAGCCCGCAGTCGCAGGACGGCGTGTCCAGCGGAACGCCGGGAAACCCGGTGGCGCCCCAGGACACCGGCCTGCTTGGATTCCCCTGTGCTCTCCCATCGGCTCGCCCAGCTGGAGGCGTACTACGACGCCGTCCCCCGCACCGGTGCACGGGCCGAGGACTTCGGCCCGCTGACCCTGTTCGTCCAGGAAGGCCGGGGCAGCTGGCCGTACTACGCCCGCCCGGCCCTCGGCCGGCCCGGCCCGGTCGGCCGTGAGGACGTGGCCCGCGTCCGCGCGCGGCAGCGCGAACTGGGCGTGCCCGAGAGCTTCGAGTGGGTCGCCGAGACGACGCCGTCCCTCCGGGCCGCCGCCGAGGCGGCGGGACTCGCCGTGCACGAGCACCCGTTGATGGTGCTCGGCCCGGACGCCCCCGCCGCCCCCGTCGCACTCGACGGCGTGACGGTGCGCACCGTCGGCCCGGACGACCCGGTGCTCGCCGACGCACTCGCCGCCGCGCACCTCGCCTTCGGCGAACCCGGCACCCGCATCGGCACGACGGGCCCCGCCCAACTGGCCGGGAAAGCGCGGGCCCTGACCGAGGACGGCTCGGTGGCACGCCTCGCCGCACGCCTGGAGGCCGGTACGTCGGTGCTGGTCGCCGCGCTGCGCGGCGGCACGGTGCTGTGCTCCGGCCAGCACCAGCCCGTGGGCTCCGTCAGCGAGGTCGCCGGCATCGGCACCCTGCCGGCCGAACGGCGGCGCGGTCTCGCCCTCGCGGTCACGGGGGCCCTGGTGGCTGACGCCCGGCAGCGGCTCGGCGTGGAGACCGTCTTCCTCTCAGCAGGCGACGACGCCGTGGCCCGGGTCTACGCCCGGGCCGGTTTCCGTCGCATCGCCACCGCGCTGATCGCCGAACCGGCGGACGGGGCCTGACCCGGAGCAGTGGATCACCCGGGCGCCGACCGCGTCGGCGTCGGGCACCGGCTCGTCGACGTACCGGGCGATCAGTTCCCGAGCGGTGAGGTCCTCGACGGGGTCCAGCCTCATCGCCCGCAGCTCGCTGGCGATGTCCTCCGGGGCGAAGCTGGTGAGCCAGGGCTCGCCGAGCTCCGCGACCATCTCCGCCGCGGCCTCGCGCACGGCGCGGAGTTCGGGGGACAGCGCCGGCGGCGCTGCGTCGCAGTAGTCGAACACGACCTGTACCGGTGCAGCGTGCCCGGCCAGGAAACGGAGGGTGCCGAGGACGGCGTCGCGCGTGAGGTACAGCGTGACCCCGAGCCAGAGGAAGAACGCCGGTTGCGTGCGGTCCAGCCCGGCCGCGGCCAACGCCCCGGCCAGGGTGCCGCGTTCGAAGTCGACGGGGGCGAAGGTCACCGACGGGGGAATGCCGATCCCGGCCGCGGCCAGCTGCTGCCGCTTCCACTCCTGGGTCGCCGGGTGGTCGACCTCGAACACCCGCAGATCGGCGTGGGGGTTGCGGTACGCGAAGGTGTCCAGGCCGGCGCCGAGGACCACGAGCTGCCGGGTACCGGCGGCCACGGCGGCCGCGAGCGCGTCCTCGGCGAAGCGGCTGCGCGCGGCGAGGAACCGGATGCCGAACAGGTCCGCCGGATCGTCGGGCAGCGGCGGCAGATCGCCGGCATCGAGACACAGGATCCTCGGCGCCAGCGGGTCGGTGAGGATCCGCCGAGGATCGCCCTGGTGACGGGCCCGGCTGTGTGCTGCGCGCAGTGCGGTACGACTCGGGCGACCGGATTCCATGATGCCTCCTGGGAGTTGTGGGGACGCGGTCCATGATCGGGCTGCGGGCCGGTGCCGTGACAGGGCAGCCTCTGCCCCCTGTCACGGCACCGGCGGGGGAAAATGCCCGGATGGACCGCAAGACCGCCCTGCGCGACTTCCTCGTCTTCCACCGCTCACGGCTGAGCCCCGGCGACGTGGGACTGTACGTCCACGGCCCGCGCCGGGTCGCGGGCCTGCGCCGCGAGGAGGTGGCCGCGCTGGCCTCGGTCAGCGTCGACCAGTACATCCGCCTGGAACGGGGCCGTACGTCCCTCGTCTCGGACGCGGTCCTCGACGCGGTCGCCGGTGCGCTGCGGCTCACCCCGGGCGAGCGGCGCTACCTGCGCGCCCTGGCGCGGCGCCCCGTGACGGCCGGCGCCCCGCCCCGGGCGGGGGAGCGGGGAGTGCGGGACAGCCAGCAGCGCATCCTCGACTCCCTGCACGCTTCGCCCGCCTATCTGGTCGGCCGCAACGGCGCCATCCTGGCGTGGAACCGGCTGGCCGCCCGCGTCTTCTTCGACTTCCCCCGGATACCGCCGCACGACCGCTCGCTCGGCCGGCTGATGTTCACCCATCCCCGCGCCCGCTCGCTGTTCCTCGGCTGGGAGGGCACGGCGCGCGAGATCGTGGCGTACTTGCGCACGGAGACGGTGCGACGGCCGCACGACACCGAACTCGCCGCGCACGTGGGCGGGTTGCTGGCCGAGAGCGCCGACTTTCGGCGGCTGTGGACGGCGCAGTTCCCCTTCAACGCGACCCGTGAGCCCTCCAGGCTGGCCTGTCCCGAGTTCGGCATCACGCTGCAGCTGTCCTGGGAGGCGTTCGAGCCGACGGACGCCACCGACGCGTGGATGGTCGTCTACACCGCGGCCGAGGGATCACCGTCGGCCGACGCCCTGCGCACGATGGCGTGCCGCCCGGCCGCCCGGGCGGGGTGAGGGCGCAGCGGCCTCACCACAGGTTCCGCCCGCCCCATATCGGATCCCCGGCGTACGGGTCGTACGCCTCCAGGTTGTCCACGGCCGGGTGCTCGCGCCCGGCGGGCCCGCTCGCGAACGCCCGCAGCAGGTTCGCCGTCACCCGGCCCGTGAACCGCGCCGCCCCCGGCGGTATCCCGTGCCCGCCGTCGCCCGTGAGCGACTCCACCCATCGCATGGTGCCGGTGTTGAACACCCCCGCCCCGCTGCCCACGGTGTAGTACGCGGTGTCCGCGAACGACCGCACCCCGCGGCACACCAGCCGCGAGTGGGCGAGGATCTCGATCGGGCGCGGGGTGGCCGGGCCGGCGTCGACCCGGTCGTACTCCGTTCCCACCAGGTTCGGGAAGGCGGTGCCCCGCACCGCCCCGGTGCCCTCCAGGAGCCAGTGGCCGGGCTCGGCCACCACGTAGGCGGCGTCCGTCGGGTTCGACTCGTACAGCGTGCCGGTCAGCGCGTTCTCCGGATCCGCGTGCGGCGGCTCGCGCCAGTCCGTCGTCACGGCCGCGTCGTCCTTGCCGTAGAGGGGATCCCGCTGCCAGTCCGTCTTGTAGCAGACGACCAGGCGCTGCTCCAGGCGGATCCGGCGGAAGCAGGCGTTCGCCCCGAGGAAGGCGACGTTGGTGCCGGCGTCCCGGGCGGCCGTGACGTGCGCCCGCATCGCCGGGGTCCAGTACTCGTCGTGGCCCAGCGAGACGACGGCGTGCGCGCCGTGCAGCAGCTGCGGGTCGCGGTCGAGGTCCATCGACGTCGTGTACGCCAGCGGCAGCCCCAGCCGTTCGGCGAGGGCGATGGCGGGCTGCTCGTAGGTGATGAACAGCGGCGCACCGTCCCGGTCGTACGGCCGGTCGCAGCTGACCGCGAGCGACCGCGAGCCGGAGTCGTCCTTGCCGCCGGGGCCGTAATAGAGGCTGTGGCCGCCCCAGGTGTTGTACGCCTGCCAGGTGGCGACCGCGTTCACCAGGACCAGCCTGCCCGCGGTGCTCGCCGACCGGACGGTGAGGGGGACGTGGCGCTGCTCGCCGGAGTCGGCGGTGAGCCGGATCAGGTACGCGCCCTCGGGCCAGCCGCGGGTGGAGACCCGGATCGACGGCTCCCAGGAGGCCGCGACGGTCCGCGTCTCCCCGGCCGGCCGGGCCAGGGGCTGCGCGGCGCCGGGTATCCGCTCCGACGCCCAGACCTTGCGCGCCTGCGCACCCCCGTACCAGCCCATCCGGAAGGCCTCGGCGCGGAAGCCCTCGGCCGTGGTGGAGACGCACAGCGAGAACGCCTCTCCCGGCAGCACGCTGACCCGGTCCGCGTACCCCTCGACCGCACGGTCCGCACCGCGCTGCCGCAGTCCCCAGTCACGGTCGCCGGGGCGCCCGTTCTCGGCCGGAACGGACAGCCGCCCCTCGCCCGCCGCCCCCGCCCCCGGCCCGGAACCGGAGTCCGCCGTGCACCCGGCGAGGAGCGCACCGGCCCCCGCCGCGGCGCTCGCGCCGAGGAAGTGCCGCCGGTCCCATGCATGCCTGGCCATGTCGGGCCCATTACGCGCGAGCGCGCACGGCCCTGCAACCGCAGGACGTGCCGTCCTGCTCCGATCGGGCGGCCGTTGTCACGGAACGGCGGAAACGGCGGCCGCCGGCGCCGCCGTACCGCCGGACGGCGCCTCCGGCCGCTCCGATAGCATGTTCGGCCTCGCGATGATCACCTTCATCGTCCGTCCCCCACCGGAGAACACGCAATCCAGCACGACGAGCACATCCCTTTGACCATCATCCAGTAAATCGGCCAGATAATTGATATCGATGTCATCGCGAATTTCTTCGCGAATAAATTTGCGGACGATACTGTGGGCCGCGGCGGGTGCGATAGCCCTCGGATTCCTCATCGCATTGGAGATCGCCGCGCGTCACTACGGCCTGCCGGGGCCGATGACCAATCAGGCGAAGGAGGTGATTTTCGCCCCCAAATCAGGGCCGCTGCTGTACGGCAGCATGGCATTGATGATGGTGGTGCTCACCTGGCGGGAACGGTTCATCGCAGCCGGTATCGCGGTCGGCATCGACATCGCCTTCTTCCTGGTGCGCTGGGCGGTCGGCGCCAAGATGATGTTCGGCAACGGCGCGCTGTGGGTGGTTCTGGGATATGCGGTCATCGCCGTCACACGCCGCACCGGCCGGGAGCGCATGCTGCTGCTGAAGGGTGTCGGGCTGGGCCTGCTGCTGGTGGCCGGCCGCAAGACCGGTGACACCTGGCTGCTCATCACGTCGAAGACCCGCCCGATGGTGCTCGACCAGTACCTGGCGACCGCCGACCACGCGCTGGGCAACCCGTCGTGGCTGGTGGGCCGGCTGGTCAGGGCCGCGGGCCCGGTCGGCTCCCACGTTCTCGACTACGTCTACATCCAGCTCGCGGTGGCCGCGGTCGTCGTCGCGGCGTACCAGCTGCGCAACGTGGCGGCCGAGCGCCGCTTCCCGCGCCACCACCTGGTGCGCACCTTCCTGGTGATCGGCCTCCTCGGACCGGCCATCTACATGATCTTCCCGGTCGTCGGGCCGACCTTCGCCTACGGCGCCGACGGCGGGCACTGGGCGGTGGCCGACATGTGGCCGGACGCGCTGCCGACCGGGCTGCCGCACCACATGACCTTCGACGGGACCACCCCGCGCAACTGCATGCCCAGCCTGCACACGGCGTGGGCCACCGCGATCTTCATCCATTCCCGCAAGGGCCCGCGGATTCTGCGGTTCTTCGGTGCGTTCTGGCTGGTCGCCACGCTCGGCGCGACGCTGGGATTCGGCTACCACTACGGCACGGACATCATTGCCGGCGTGGTGTTCACGCTCACCATCGAGGCGGCTCTGCGCTCGCAGGAACGGGACTGGGACCGGTCGGGAATCCGGCTGGCCGCCTACGGCGCCACGGTGTTCGCCGCGCTCCTGGTGGCATATCGCTGGCTGCCGGTGGAAATGGCCGGACATCCATGGGTGTTCGGACCGCTTCTCCTGCTGGCGACGGCCTCGGTGGTCTACGGCTACATGCGGCTCGTCAACCAGTGGGAACCGAAGGCCGCACCGGTGCGGAAACTGGAACCGCAGCCCGAACCGGTGTGACCGCACGCCCGGTCCGGGGCCGGCCCGGCGGTGGCGACACCGCCCGGCGTCAATCCCCGGGCCGCCGTGTCCTCCCGACGGCTGGACTGTCGCGACCCGCGGAACCGACAACCGTCTCGGCGGTCAAGCACACAGCCGCCGTCCGCTGGGCCGGTCCCGGCCCACACCCGCAGGGAGACACATGCTTCAGCGCATCGCCGCGTCCGCACTCGGCCTCGTCCTCTCGACCGCTGGAGTCCTGGGCCTGGCCGTCCCGGCCGGCGCCCAGGAGGACGGTCACGGCGCCCCGGGACACGGGACCGGACACGAGGTCCGGCACGACGAATGCACCGCAGGCAACATCTGCTTCTGGTCCGAACCCGGCTTCCACGGCGAGAAGACCGTCTACAAGTCGGCGCTCGTGGAATGCACCCGCATCGTCAAGCCCTCCGCCGACGCCCCGGAACGGCTCATGACCGCCCGCTCGGTGAAGAACCACACCGAGCGCACCGTCATCATCGGCTACAACGACCCGCTGTGCCTGGTCCCCAGCAGCATCACCCCCTCCCGGCCCCCGCTCCGCCTCTCCGCCCTGTCCGACAGCGCCGACCTCGGTGAGGGCATCCGGTACATCCGCTCCACCTGACCGGCACCGCGGCCGGCCGCCGCCGTCAGTGGTGGAACGCCGTCGCCACGCTCTCGGGCCGCCCCAACGGACCGTGCTGGCGACGCAGTTCGGGCAGCAGGGAGCGCAGGTCGTCCAGGAAGTGCTCGGCGAGGTCGAGCGAGAAGCCGTTGCGGCAGACGACGCGCAGCACCGACAGATCTTCGCGGTTCGGGGGGAAGGAGTAGGCCGGCACCAGCCAGCCCCGCTCCCGCAGCCGGCGCGAGACGTCGAACACGTCGTAGCTCTCGACCCCGTCGGCCGTGGTGAAGGCGAAGACCGGCAGCTCGTCGCCGCGGGTCAGCAGGCGGAAGTCGCCCATGGCGCCGATGCCTTCGGACAGGGTGCAGGCCACGTCCCGCGCGTTCTGCTGCACGGCGCGGAAGCCCTCGCGGCCCAGCCGCAGGAAGGTGTAGTACTGCGCGGCCACCTGGGCCCCGGGGCGTGAGAAGTTCAGCGCGAAGGTCGGCATGTCGCCGCCGAGGTAGTTGACGCGGAACACCAGCTCCTCGGGCAGCGCCTCCTGGCTCCGCCACAGCGCCCAGCCGACCCCCGGGTAGACCAGCCCGTACTTGTGGCCGGAGGTGTTGATGGACGTCACCCGCGGCAGACGGAAGTCCCACATGAGCTTCTCGTCGAGGAACGGCGCGATCATCGCGCCGGACGCGCCGTCCACGTGCACCGGCACGTCCAGGCCCGTCCGCTCCTGCAACGCGTCGAGTGCGGCGCACACTTCGGCGACCGGTTCGTACGACCCGTCGAACGTCGAGCCCAGCACGGCCACGACGCCGATGGTGTCCGCGTCGCACAGCGCGGCGGCGGCCTGCGGGTCGAGGTGGTAGCGCTCGCCCTCCATCGGCACCTGGCGCGCCTCGACCTCCCAGAAGTTGCAGAACTTCTCCCAGCAGACCTGCACGTTGGCGCCCATCACCAGGTTGGGCCGCGCCCCGCCGTGCGGATAGCGGTCCCGGTGGGCGAGTGCCCAGCGGCGTTTGAGGGCGAGCCCGGCGAGCATGCAGGCCTCGCTCGACCCGGTGGTCGAGCAGCCGATGGCCGAGGCCGGGTCGGGGGCGTGCCACAGGTCGGCGAGCATCGTCACGCAGCGCTGCTCGAGTTCGGCGGTGCGCGGGTACTCGTCCTTGTCGATCATGTTCTTGTCCCGGCACTCGGCCATCAGCGCCGCCGCCTGCGGCTCCATCCACGTGGTGACGAACGTCGCCAGGTTGAGGCGGGCGTTGCCGTCGAGCATCAGCTCGTCGCGGACGAACTGGTAGGCCGCGTGCGGGGCCATCGGCCCGTCCGGCAGGGAGCGCCGGGGCGGTTCCACCGCCATGCCGGCGACGGGGTCGGCCTCGCCGTAGAAGGGATTGACCGAGTAGCCGCGCTTGCGGGCCGCGCCGCCGCGTCTGCCCTTGTGCAGTGCCATAACCGTGACAATACGGACCGAATCTCCGCAGGGGGCGAGGGCTCACCGCAGGGTCGCGCCGCGGATATCGATCCCCTGCGCGGGGTACGTGCATCAGCACGGGGAGGCCGGCGTCGCGTGGGAGGGGAGCCCGGTGAGCGCTCTGAACAAGGGGATCGAGAAGGTCGAGGTGCAGCTCGGCTGGGATCCCGCGCCCGTGGGGGCGCCGGACCACGACCTGGACCTCATCGCGGCGACGTACCGCACGGACGACCGGTACGGCGACCCCGCGTACCTGGTGCACTTCGACAGCCGGGCGCCCGACGGCACGATCACCCTCAACCGGGACAGCCGCACCGGCCGGGGCTTCGGCGCCGACGAGGCCATGACGCTGGAGCTGGGCCGGCTGTCGGAGTCCTACGGCCGCGTGGTGGTGGGCGTCGCCATCCAGCAGGGCGGCGGGCGCCTGACGTTCGGCGACGTCGCCCGCCCCGGGGTCCGGATCACCGAGGGGTACCACGAGCTGGCCGCGGACGGCTTCGCGGCCGTCGCGTGGGCGACGGCGGCCACGGTCGCGGAGTTCGTCCGTGACGGGTCCGGGGCATGGGTCCACCGCGCCGGGGTCCGCGGGTTCGACGCGGACCCGACGGCCTTCGCGGAGCTGATGGGCAGGAAGCCGGAGGCGTAAATCCGGTGGCGCCGGCGGGCCGTTCACCTGCACCCTGACCCGGTGAAAGAACCCGAACACCGGATCAGGGCGCTGCACAGCGCGTCCACCGTCACCGTCTACCAGGCCTACGACCCCCGGATCGGGCTGCCCGCGGCACGCGACGGCCGGTTTCCTCCCGCCTGGAAGCGGGACCGGATGACCTGGATCAAACCGTCGTTCCTGTGGATGATGTACCGCTGCGGCTGGGGCGCCAAGGAGGGGCAGCAGACCGTCCTGGCCGTCGAGATCACCCGCGAGGGCTTCGAGTGGGCGCTGCGCCACGCCTGTCTCTCGCACTACGCGCCCGGTGCGCATGCCGACCGGGACGACTGGAAGCGGCAGTTGGCGGATGCACCGGCGCGGGTGCAGTGGGACCCCGAGCGCGATCTGCACCTGCAGCCGCTGCCCCACCGCTCGTTGCAACTGGGGCTCTCCGGCGGGGCCGCGCGCCGGTACGCCGACGAATGGACCGTCGCCATCCGCGACGTGACGCCGCTCGCGGCAGAGATCCGCGAACACGTCCGCGCAGGCCGCCTGGACGAGGCCGCGGCGCTGCTGCCCGAGGAACGCCCCTACCCGGCCGGCGACGAACTCCTCGGGCACTTGCGGCGCTGACGACCGTTCACATCCTGTCGAGCGCCTCCCGCAGACCCGGCAGGATCCGGGACGTCCAGCCGCCGCCCATGATGGAACGGGCGCGCTGCTGCAGCGGGTTGTCCGGGTCGAAGCCCTCGTGCGCGAGGAACAGGCGGGTGCCGGTGCCCTCCGGGTGGAGGGTCCAGGTGATCGTCCAGTCCACGTCGGCGTCGGGGGCCGGATCGGCGTCCTGCCAGCGGATGCTCAGCATCTTCTCCGGTTCGAAGGCCAGCACTTCGGCCTGGACCGTTCCGGAGAAGCCGGTCGCGGGAATCGGCACGGCCTGCATGGTGTAGCGGTGGCCGACCAGGAGCCGGAAGTCGCCGGGCATCAGCCACTGGGCGATCAGCTCCGGCTCGGTCAGTGCGCGCCAGACCTTCGCGGGCGGGTGGGGCAGGAACTGGTCCGTGCGGACGGCGGTGAGGTCGTCGGTCATGGGGTCTCGTCTATCTCGTCGGTGTCTTCCATCCGGTCCAGCACGTCCCGCAGCCCGGCGAGCCTCTCGCGCCAGAACCGCTCGAACGGGCCGAGCCACTCCTGCACCTCGTGCAGGGGAACCGGCTCCAGCCGGTACAGCCGCTGACGGCCCGCCCTCCGCTCGCTGACCAGCCCCGCCTCGCGCAGCACTCGCAGGTGCTCCGAGAAGCTCGGGCGCGCCATGGCGAAGCGGCCGGCCAGCGAGGAGACCGGCTGAGGTCCCTCCTCGCGCAGCATCCGCAGCACCTCGCGCCGCACCGGGCTGGCCAGTGCCGCGAAGACGCGGTCGTGGCGGGTCTCCGCAGTCGTCGGCATGCCTCCACTATAGGTAGGAGATTTCCTACGTGTCATGTCGATCTCCGTGCGGCCGGCCCCGGCCCGCACCCCACGAACGGGTGGATTGCCGCGGTTCACCGGGCATCCCCTCGGGGGGCTACGGCATCGTGCAACCGCTCCCACCCGAGCTGTGCAGTACTGCCAACTGCAAGAGAAGGGGAACGAGTTGACTGCAGAGACCGACCGGAAGACGGAGGCGGCGGAGGAGGAATTACGGTTCCGCTCGCCCACCCTCGCCGTCTTCGAGAAGAGCCCGCTCACCGCCCGCTCGATGAGCAGGCGCCTGCCCCGCCTCGTCCGCAAGGCGCTCGGCCTGGCCTGGCGGGTGGACCGGCGTGCCGTGGTCGCGCTGCTGTGCTGCCAGGGCCTCTCCGGGGCGTTCGAGGCCTTCGGGCTGCTGGCCACCACCGGCACCATCACCGCGCTGATCGCCTCCGGCCACGTCCAGGACCGGCTGCGGGAGGCGCTGCCCTCCCTGGTGGTGCTCGCCGGGGCGGCCGGAGTGCGCGCCCTGCTGGGCATCGCCGTCTCCCACCTGTCCAGCAGGCTGGCCCCGCGGATCTCCCGCGAGGCCGAGCTGCAGATGCTCGACGCCGCGCTCGGCGCCGAGCTCGTGGCCTACGACCACCCCGGCTTCAACGACAAGCGCGAAGCCGCGGACCGGGGTGCGGACGTCGCCAAGGACCTGCTCACCGAGTCCCAGGACCTGATGGCCTGCACCGCCTCGCTGATCGCCGCGGCGGGCGTGATCACCCTGCTGCATCCGGTGCTGCTGCCGCTGCTCGTCCTGGCCGCGATCCCGCAGGGCGTCGCCGCCGTGCGCGGTGCCCGCGTGCACTACCGGACCTCGAAGGCCCTCAGCGCCGACCGCCGCGTCCTCAGCCACCTGCGCTGGTACGCCACCGAGAAGGACTTCGCCGACCAGCTCCGCTCCGGCACCATGTCCGGCTTCCTGCTGGGCCGTTACCGGGCCATCGGCGACCGCATCGACCGCGCCACCGACGCGGCCGTCCGGCAGAGCTCCCGCTACGCGCTGGCCGGGGCGCTCGCCGGAGGGGTGGCCTCCGGGCTGGTCTGGACGGCGCTGGCCGGGCTGCTGGCCACGGGGCACATGTCGGTCGCCTCGGCGGGCACGGCGGTCTTCGCGCTGCGCTCGGTCGGCTCGTCGCTGCGCGGCATGGTCGGGTACGGTGCGCGCCTGTTCCGCACCGGGCTGTACCTGGACGACTGGGCGGACTTCATCGCCGAGGCCGGCGGCCACCAGGTGCAGCGCGGCGGGGTGGACCCGGGGCCGGAGGCGCCGCAGACGGTCCGGGCCGAGGCGCTCACCTACTGCTATCCGGGTTCGGACCGCCCGGCCCTGGAGAAGGTCTGCCTGGAGGTGCGCCGCGGCGAAGTCCTCGCCCTGGTGGGGGAGAACGGCTCCGGCAAGACCACCCTCAGCAGGCTGCTGGCCGGGCTCTACCTGCCCACCGACGGCAGCGTCACCTGGGACGGCCGGGACACCGCCACCCTCGATCCGCAGGCACTGTGGCGCCGGTCGGCCGTCGTTCCCCAGCACTTCGCCCACTGGCCCCTGTCCGCCCGCGAGAACATCACCCTCGGGCAGCCGCACGGTTCCGGGGGCGACGAGGCCGTCCTGCGCGCCGCGGAGCACGCGGGCGCCGGCGAGGTCGTCGACGGGCTGCGCAGCGGACTCGACACCCTGCTGGCCCGGGAGTGGTTCGGGGGAGTGCAGCTGTCCGGCGGGCAGTGGCAGCGCATCGCCATCGCACGGGCCTTCTACCGGCCGGCGGGGCTGCTCGTGATGGACGAGCCGACCAGTGCGCTCGACGCGCGCGCGGAGCACCGCATCTTCACGGGCCTGCGGGCGGCCGCCCGGGACCGCGCCGTCGTCCTGGTCACGCACCGGCTGGCGAACGTCGCCGTCGCGGACCGCATCGTCGTGCTCGACCACGGCCGGGTCGTCCAGTACGGCACGTACGGCGAACTCGTCGCGGCCCCCGGGCTGTTCAGGGAGCTGTGGGAGCTCCAGAACGACCGGGGGGTGCCGGCGCAGCGCGATGCCGGGGCGGACGAGCGCATTGGCACATGAATGTCATTTTCATGTACGGTGTCGCTCACCGCCACCGCACCCAGGAGGACCACCGATGGCCGTCCCCAAGCGCCGTATGTCCCGCAGCAATACCCGGCACCGCCGCGCCCAGTGGCGCGCGGACGCCCCCGTACTCGTCCCGCTGGTGATCGACGGACAGACGTACCAGGTGCCCCGGCGCCTGGTACGCGCCTACGAGCGCGGGCTCCTGCCCCTGCCGGGCCGGTGACGGCCCCCGCTCCCGCCCGCAGGCTGCCGGTCACCGTGCTGTCCGGCTTCCTCGGGGCGGGGAAGACCACGCTGCTCAACCACGTCCTGAACAACCGCTCCGGACTGCGCGTCGCCGTGATCGTCAACGACATGAGCGAGGTCAACATCGACGCCGCCCTGGTGCGCGACGGCGGGGCCGCGCTGTCGCGCACCGAGGAGCGGCTGGTGGAGATGACCAACGGCTGCATCTGCTGCACGCTCCGCGACGACCTCCTGGAGGAGGTGGACCGGCTCGCCCGGGAGGACCGCTTCGACCACCTCCTGATCGAGTCCAGCGGCATCTCCGAACCGATGCCCGTGGCCGCCACCTTCTCCTTCGCCCGGGACGACGGCGCCACACTCGCCGACACCGCCGCCCTGGACACCATGGTCACGGTGGTCGACGCCGCCAACTTCCTCCCCGAACTGGCCCGCGGCGACGAACTCGCCGCGCGCGGGCTCGACCAGTACGAGGAGGACGAGCGCACCGTCAGCGACCTGCTGGTCGACCAGGTCGAGTTCGCCGACGTCATCGTGCTCAACAAGCTCGACCTCGTGGACGGCGACGAAGCGGCCCGGCTGCTCGCCGCCCTCGCCCGGCTCAACCCCGCGGCCCGCCTCGTGCCCGCCCGCCACGGGCGGGTGGACCCCGCCGAGATCCTCGGTACCGGCCTCTTCGACGTCGAACGCGCCCAGCAGGCCCCGGGGTGGGTGGCCGAACTCAACGGCGACCACGTCCCCGAGACCGAGGAGTACGGCATCTCCGGCACCGTCTTCCGCGCCGCGCGCCCCTTCCACCCCGGACGCCTGTGGCGGTTCGTCACCGAGGAACTCGACAGCGGCGCCTACGGCACCGTCCTGCGCTCCAAGGGGTTCTTCCGGCTCGCCTCGCGGCCGTCCGTCACCGGGCTGTGGTCCCAGGCCGGTTCCGTCGCCCGCTTCGAGCCCGCCGGTACGGGGAGCGGGCCCGGGCAGGCCGCACAGGAACTGGTCTTCATCGGCACGGGCCTGCACGCCGCCGCCCTGCACGACAGGTTGACGCACTGTCTTGCCGGAGTTGACGAACCGGATACGGACGTCAACGATCCGTTCCCGCCGTGGGAGACCCACGGCACCGCCGCCACCTGCGAGCACGACGTGCAGCCGGGTCCCGGCGCCGCCGGGAAACCGCACGCAGTGGCCGGAACCGGTGGACATCCGTTGAACGCCGGGCAGGCTCCGCACACGATGTAGCCGGACCTGGCGACCGGGTGGCCGGCCGAGTGCGCCCGCCGGGCCGGTGGGAGGCGAGGGCCCGTGGCACTGCGTATCCACTTCACCAGCGAGGACTTCCCGCAGACGAGGCTGGCCCAGGCGCCCGACCCGCTGTGGGAGGTCCTGCTCAGCCTGCACATGCTGCAGACCGGCGACGGGCCGCTGGTGTTCGACCAGTGGCGCCGCCGCACCCGCGCCAGGCTGGACGGGAGCATGCGGCAGCTGCTGGCCCTGGCACCGCCGCGCGGCTACTCGCCCGACTTCCTCACCCCCGCGGCCGCCACCGGAGGACTGGAGGCCGGCATCGGGGCCGTGCTGTCCACGCCCCGGGCCCGGCTGCGCGACGACCTCGTCCAACTCGCCGTCTCCCAGCGGCGGATGCCGCCCGGCGCCCGGCTGCTCGCCGAGGGCGCCCCCCGGGCCCTGCGCGAACTGGGGGAGGCCATCCGCGCCTACCACCGGGTGGCCCTCGCCCCCTACTGGTCGCGCCTGCGCAGCGACATCGGCGCGGACCTGGCCGCCCGCACCCGGGCGGCCACGGGGTCCGACGTCTTCTTCGACCACCTCCTGCGCACCCTGCACCCCGGACTGCACTGGGAGCGGCCCGTACTGACCATGCTCGGGCCGCACGTGAACGGCGACCTGCATCTGGGCGGCCGCGGGCTGCTGTTGCTGCCCTCGTACTTCTGCTGGCGCAAACCCACGATGCTGCGCAACCATGACCTGCCGCCCGTCGTGGTCTACCCGGTCGAGCACGCCACGGGGCGGCTGCTGCAGGACCCCGCGGGCCCGGGCGGTCTGGCCGCGCTCGTCGGGCGGACCCGGGCGGTCCTGCTGGAGACCGTCGCCGAGGGCGGCACGACCACCGAACTCGCCCGCTCCGCCGACATCGCCGCCGCGACCGCGAGCCATCACCTCACCGTGCTGCGCGAGGCCGGCCTCGTCGTCACACGGCGCGTGGGGGGCGCCGCGCACCACACGCTCACCCCGCTCGGGGCGGAACTGCTGGGGAGTGATGCGGCCTTCCCGGCCTAGGCGCTGCGCTGGAAGGCGATGTCTTGACTGCGGGCTCGTCGTGGCTGGTCGCGCCCACGCGGCGGAGCCGCTGGGGGCACCTCCCGGCGGTAGCTGGGGGAGTAACAGCCCCGTGCCCCTTCGGGGCCCGGTGCTGCACCGGACTTCGACGCGACTCGCTGACCTCGCGGATTAGATACGGGTCGAATGCTGTGGCCGACAGGTCCCGTCTTCGGGACCCTGGGGCGGAGAAGACGGGGGATGCGGGGGAAACGGGGGATCCACCGTGACGAGTCGCGGGCCGTGGCACGCAAGGGGACCAGTCCGGCCGATCATGGCCACTGCCCTGGTACTGGGCTTCCTGCTGGTGTCCGTCACCACAGGCGTGGCGCGGTCCGCGCACTCGGCAGCGGTCGTGATGCCGGCGGGGATGACCGCCGGGGTCGCCGTCTTCGACCGCCGGACGGGGGCGTTCACCGAACGGGTCGGCGCGGACCGCCCCTTCCGGTCGGCGTCGGTGGTGAAACTGCTGATCGCACTGGACGTGCTCTGGGACCGGGGTCCGGCGTACGACCTGCCGCCCGACGACCGGGCCCGGCTGGAGGTGATGCTCACCGCGAGCGACGACGATGCGGCGAGTTACTACTGGGCACAGCGCGGCGAGTCGGCCCTCGTGACGCGCATGGTGTCCCGGCTCGGTCTGCGGAGCACCACCGGGCCGCCCCCGGACTTCCCCGGCTACTGGGGATATTCGGCCATAACTGCGGCCGATATCGTGCGCATCTACCGTTACCTGCTGGACTCCGCGCCGGCCCCGGTGCGCGAGTTCGTGATGGGAAATCTGCGACGGTCCGTGCCGTACGGGACTGACGGGTTTTTCCAGCACTTCGGCATTCCCTCGGTGTTCGAACGCCCTTGGGCGGTGAAGCAGGGCTGGTCCGGCTTCACTTCGCCGGGTCCCACCACGGCCCCCACCCCGGACGACCGGAAGCGGGCCGCGGTGACGGGCGTCGACCTGGTCCGCCCGGCGCTGCACACCACCGGCACCGTGGGCGACGGCGACCGCTGCATCGTGGTCGCCCTGACCCTGCAGCCCGTCGGCACCACCGCCGACACCGCGTACACGGCCGTCGACGACCTCGTCCGTTCCCTCCCCGTACCCGGCGCGACACCGAAGCGACCGGCCGCCTAGGGCCTGCCCGATGGGTCGGCACGGGCCCCGCGACGCTCCCCCAGCTACCGCTGGGGGTGCCCCCAGGAGGTGCCCAGCACCGGACGCCGCGGGGCCCGCACCGACCCATCGGGCAGGCCCTAGTCCCACGCCGGAGCCGCGAGCGCTCGCCCGGGCAGGTGATATATCGCGGCCATCGACGGCGGTCGCCCGCCGACGGGTGCCCCGCCGCGCGACGATGCCCGGGCCGGGTCGTGCACTGCCGTCCCCGGTTCCGACCGTCGTCGCCGCGTGGAGGTGCCGTGTATACCGCCGAGCTCGCTGTCAAGACCCTCGAACCCACCGCCCAGGAAGACCAGTTGGCGGAGGACTACGCCAGCATCCTCGACACCGTCGCCCACATCGACCGGAGCCTGCGGGACGGCGAGTGGCACAGCGTCCGGGACGGGCTCGACCAGCTCATCAGCGCCGCCGAGGACATGTGGTCCTCGCTCTCCGCCTCCGACCCCGGGGCCGAGGACCCGGACCAGGACTTCGACGACGGCCGGCCGGACCCGGCCATGGACACCGACACCGCCAAGGTGCGCCAGCTCGTCGCCGTCTACACCGAACCCCACGTCCTCGGGCGCACCCTCTACCCGGTGAGCGGCATCAACGACCCGCAGCTGCGCGCCGCCGTGGAACGTGAGGACGCCGGGCAGGACCCCGTACCGGAACAACTGGGCGTATCCGCCGAAGTCGTTCACTGATCGCAGCACCCCTGCACCGCCGCCACGGACCCCGTCTCGACCACGCCAGCGGATCGGGTAATATTCCTTTCGCGCCGCTAGCTCAGTTGGTCAGAGCAGCTGACTCTTAATCAGCAGGTCCGGGGTTCGAGTCCCTGGTGGCGCACGCGTTGCGAGGGCCCCATCTTCCGATGGGGCCCTCGCTTTTGATTCATCCGCTCAGGATGTCCGTGAGCACCGCGGCGGCGCTGATGTCGCAGTCCTTGGTGGCGGTGAGCAGCGTCAGCTGCCGCTTCCCCGCCAGCTCCCGCAGGTGCTGCAGCGCTTCGGTGTGCTCCGCGTCGCGCAGTTCGGCCCGGTAGCGGCGGCCGAACTCGGTGAACTTCTCCGGGTCGTGGCCGTACCACTGGCGCAGCGCGGTGGAGGGGGCCACGGCCTTGCACCACTCGTCCAGCGCCGCCTTCTCCTTGCTCAGCCCGCGCGGCCAGATGCGGTCGACCAGGACCCGGGTGCCGTCGCCGTGTTCGGGGTCCTCGTAGACCCGGCGTGCCCGCACCTGCCGCCCGTGTGCCACCGTCTTCTCCTCAGGCTGCCGATGTGTCCGGTTGCGTCCTATCCTGGGCCGGAACGGTCGTGTCCGCATCCGGTGCCGGCCGGTCCGGGAGAAGGAGAGGCCGATGCGCCAGATCGCCACGGTGGTCGACATAGCCGCGACCCCGGCCCGGGTCTGGGAGGTGCTGACCGACCTGCCGCGCTACGCCGACTGGAACCCCTTCATCCGGGAGGCGTCCGGCGAGGTCGCCCCGGGGGCGCGGCTGCGGCTGCGGATGTTCCCCGCCCGCGGCCGTCCGGTGACCTTCCGGCCCCGGATACGCACCGCCGTCCCGCAGCGGGAGCTGTCCTGGATGGGCCGGCTCGTGCTGCCCGGCCTCTTCGACGGGCTGCACCGGTTCGTCCTCACCGACCTGGACGGCGGCGGCACCCGCGTGGTCCAGGACGAGAAGTTCACCGGTGTGCTGGTCCCCGCCCTCGCCAAGGCCGTCGCCCGGACGACCGAGGACTTCGACGCCCTCAACCGGGCGCTGCGCAAGCGGTGCGAGACGGTCCGGGTCTGACGCCCTCGCGATGCGCCCCGGCACCGTCCGCGGTAGAAGTGGAGCGCAGGCCGCCGATCACCCGAGGGAGCCCCTCCATGCCGACTGACGAACTGACGCGCTTCCTCGAGGCGCTGAGCCCCGCGAACCGGCAGAAGGTCGAGCAGCAGCCGCAGGAGCAGCAGGAGAAGCTGGCCGCCGCCTGGGAGGCCGAGCTCCGCGAGGACCGGGACCTGGACACGCTCAGCGAGCTGTCACCGCACGCCGCCGAGGACGAGGCGGCCGAGCGGATCGTCCGGGAGCTGCTCTGATCCTGCCGGTCACACGTGGTCGACGAGCCCCTTGGCGCCTGCCGTGCGCGCGCAGTGGGCCCCGCAGTAGAAGTGCCCGCCCGTCTCCACGCCGTGCCCGGCGATCTTGACTTCGCAGTGCTCGCAGACGGGGGCCATACGGTGGATGGCACACTCGAACGAGTCGAATACGTGTACTGCCCCCTGGGCCTCCACGGTGAAGGACATCGCGTAGTCATTGCCGCACACTTCGCATTGAGCCATGCCCGCATGGTCCGGTGCGGTGCCGGGTGTGGCAACGCTGCCGCGGGCGGGTCGCCGCCGGCCACCCGTCCGGCCGCCCGCCGCCCGCACGAACGGCGGGCGGCTCCGGTCCCGGTGGCATATTCCGGTCAACTCGTACGCATGTTCCCGGGCGGCACCCTGCCCCGCACCAGCGCCGCGTGCCACTTGTCCGTCCTGTCCCCTGGCCGGTCCTGATCGGGCACTGCTGTCAGACCGCGCGCGTCTTCCTACGCTCCACCGCCATGAACACCACACGGCTCAGACGTTTCGGCCTGTCCGCTGTCCTCGCCGCCGCCCTCGGCGCCGGCCTGGCCCAGCCCGCCTCTGCGGCCCCGGCCCCGGCCATGGCCATCGCTGCCGACAAGGCGTCGGCGACGCCGGGTTCGACGGTCACCATCACGATGACCTTCACCAACGACCAGTCCACGAACACCCAGTTCGTGTACCAGTCGATCCAGCCGACGTGGAACACCTCGCAGGACCCGGGGCTGAAGTACACCTTCAAGTCCTGCAGCGGCGACGCGGTCCAGTGCGACGTCTCCAACCAGAGCGGCGTCGTGCGCTACAACGTGCCCGTCGTCCCCGGGGCCACCCGCACCGTCAAGCTGACCTACCAGGTCGCCGCCGACTCGGCCTGCGGCCCGAGCAGGCGGATCGAGCTCTACTCCTACCTGTACTACGAGTACCAGGGCGGACAGGCCAAGAAGGACGGGATCTACCCGGTGGGCACGGACATCACGTGCGCCACGACGCCGAGCGCGGCGGCCGCTCACAAGTAGCACCGTCACCGGGCGGCCCGACGGCCGGCCGGTCCTCCGAACAGTGCGACACCCCGAGATCCCGCCCGGCCAGGAGCCCTTCCTGGCCGGGCCTTTCGCTCTGCAGCGGCTTACTGCGGCCGGTACAGCCACGGCGTCGTGACGCTCAGCACCGCGAACCCCAGCCGCTCCAGGATCGGGCGGCTCTGGTCGGACGCGTCCACCTGCAGGTAGCGGACGCCGCGCCCGGCCGCGATGCGCGCGCGGTGGGCGATCAGCGCCCGGTAGACGCCCCGCCCCCGCCACTCCGGCACCGTCCCGCCGCCCCACAGCCCGGCGAAGTCCGTCCCCGGGCAGAACTCCATGCGGGCCGAGCTCACCGGCCGGTCACCGGCCAGGGCGACGACTGCGACGATCCCGTCCGGGTCCTGCTCCAGCTGCTCCAGGACCCGCTCCCCGAGGCGGGTGCCCGGTGTGCCGAAGGCCTGCTCGTGGACCTGCGTCATGAGCGCCACGCCGGCCGCGTCGGTCACCGGCTGCAGCCGGATGCCCTCCGGCGGCCCGGCGTCGGGCGACAGGGCGGATACCGGGGCGACCATCAGGGTCTCCGCGGGCTCGGGCACGAGGCCGGCCGCCCGCAGCCGGCCGGCGAGGTCCGCGGGCCGGTCGTGGGAGTACAGCTTCCACTCGAACTCGCGGCCCAGGGAGGTGAAGTGCTCGACCTGGGCCCTGACCGCCCCGTCCGCCGTGGCCTCGTCGAGGCCGGACCACAGGACGCCGTGCCAGCCGTGCTCGGCCGCACACACCTGCCGCACCACCCCGTCCACCCGCTCGATCCGGGCCCCCGGGCCGTCGGGGCGGGCCTCACGGCGCATCTGGCGGTCGAACAGCGCCAGCAACTCGTCTCGATCCATCCGCACACTGCAGCACCGGGATGGCCGGCGGGCAACCGATTTCCGCGGTCAGAGGCCGCGCAGGGCGGGCAGCAACTCCTCGGCGGCCCAGCGCAGGTAGCCGGTCTGGTGCTCGCCGCCGATCTGCACCAGGGCGACCTCGGTGAACCCCGCCTCGGCGAACGGCCGTACGGCCGCCACGAAGTCCTCGACCCGGGACCCGCAGGGGACCTTCCCGGCGACGTCGTCCTTCGTGACGAACCGGGACGCGGCGGCGAAGGAGACCTCGTGCGGCAGCTCGGCCAGGACCTGCCAGCCGAGGCCGGCCCAGCGGAACTGCGTGTGGGCCCGCTCGATCGCCGCGTCGCGGTCCGGGTCGTAGCAGACGGCGAGTTGCCCGATGCGGGGCTTGCCCGCCCCGCCGAACCGGTCGAAGTCCGCCACCAGCTCCTTCCTGGGCTCGGTGGCGATGAGCAGGTCGCCCAGCCCGCCCGCGATCCGGCAGGAGCGTTCGCCCGAGGCCGCGATGCCGATCGGCGGGGGCGGGGAGGGCAGGTCCCACAGCCTCGCGTGCTCGACGTCGAAGTGGGCGCCGTGGTGGTTGACCGTCCCGCCCGCGAACAGGGCCCGGATGATCTGCACCGCTTCCTGCAGCCGCTCCTGGCGCACGTCGACGGCGGGCCAGCCCCAGCCGACGACGTGCTCGTTGAGGTTCTCGCCGGACCCCAGCCCGAGCCGGAACCGGCCCTCGGACAGCAGTTGGACCGTGGCGGCCTGCTGGGCGACCACGGCCGGGTGGTAGCGGGTGGTCGGGCACGTGACGAACGACATCAGCGGGATGCGGGAGGTGGCCCGGGCCGCGGCGCCCAGGACGGCCCAGGCGTTGGGGGAGTGGCCCTGGACGGCCAGCCACGGGAAGTAGTGGTCGGAGACGACCGAGAAGTCGAAGCCCGCCTGCTCGGCTCCCACCACGTGCTCGACCAACTCCCGGGGACCCGCCTGTTCGGACAACATCGTGTAGCCGATTTGCACCATGAGGTCCCAGTTCCCTAAGTGGTGGGGGAGAAACCCGATTCGACCACCCTACGCGCGCGTACGGTCGCGCAACGTGATGCTCCCGCACGTGATCCCGGTCATGGCGCCCCGTGTGATGCCCGGCGCAGACTGAACCAGGCCACAAGCGGTTCTAGCCGGACAAATTTCTTCACTCCAGGAACCGCAGACGCATGTGGATCATCTGTACGGGTGGTGGGGGGAGCACAACCCGTCTGTTCCGGTGACAGGGCAGGGCCCGCCACGGATTTCTTGCAGCTATGGAGGTCGCACACGTGCGCATCGGATCGGGCCGTCGCCCCGTCCTGCTGATACCCGCTCTTCTGGGTTCCCTGGCGCTGACCGCATGTTCCGGGGGAGCCAAGGCGGATGCCGGCCCCGAGGCCAAGGTCACCGTCACTCCGGCCGCCGACGGCAAGGAGGTTGCGCTCGGCTCGCCCATCTCGGTCAAGGCCGACGGCGGCAGGCTCACCGCCGTGGACGTCAAGGACGACAAGGGGCAGAACATCGCCGGGCAGCTGGCGGACGACGGGTCCTCGTGGACCTCGCAGGGGAAGGTCAGGCCGCAGGCCACCTACACCGTGCACACCACGGCGAAGTCGGCCAAGGGCCGGGAGTCCTCGACGACCTCGAAGTTCACCACCCAGCAGGCCCCGAAGGTCAACAAGCTCAACAACACCCCGGCCGACGGGGAGACCGTGGGCACCGGCATGCCCGTCTCGATCCTCTTCGACCACAAGGTCGACAAGGACAAGCGCGCCGACATCGAGAAGGCCCTGAAGGTCGGCACCTCGGTGCCGGTCGAGGGCGCCTGGGGCTGGGTCACCGACTACTCCGGCAAGGACCGCATCGACTGGCGGCCCAAGAACCCCTGGCCCGCCGGGACCAAGGTGACCGTCAAGGGCTCGCTGGCCGGGATCGACTCGGGCGAGGGGGGCTGGTTCGCCCGCGACTACAACTACGGCTTCTCGATAGGCAAGGACCGCAAGGCGGTCGTCGACGTGCCCAGCCACACCCTCACCATGTACGAGGACGGCAAGGAGGTCGGCAGCGTCAAGGGCTCGGCCGGCTCCCCCGAGGCGCCCACCCGGGGCGGCATCCACACCGTGCGCAGCAAGGCCGCGGACGAGGTCATGGACTCCTCGACCATCGGCTACGGCGACCAGTGGTCGCTGGCCTCGAAGTGGGTGACCCACATGACCGCTTCCGGCACCTTCCTGCACTCCGCGCCCTGGAACCAGTCCATCGGCGTGGTGAACAACAGCCACGGCTGCTTCGGCATGACCACCGAAGACGCCAAGACCGTCTACGACTTCCTGTCGATCGGCTCCACCGTCGAGGTCAAGAACACCTCGAACACGGAGAAGACCGACGTCGGCAACGGCCTCGAGGTCTGGCAGGAGAACTGGGACCAGTGGCAGAAGCGCAGCGCGCTGAAGTAACACCCTTGCGGGGCGGATGAGTCGAACGTGGGGGCGTCACCGGCCGGTGA